>JAHCMG010000281.1 GCA_019192585.1 Devosiaceae bacterium MH13 | reverse complement strand
ACCCGCTACGCGCTGGCAGATGATGCGCTCGACCCTGACACCATGGTGATGCCGCTGAGCGGTTCGCGCGAAGGGCTGGTTTTTGCCGCCCGCTGCGCCCGGGATCTGTCTGCAAAGACGGTCAACGCCGAACGGCCCGTCATCGTGATGCAGAACCCGTTCTACCAGGCCTATGCGGCCGGTGCGCTGGCTGCCGACTGCGATGTGATCTTGCTCGACGAGGATGATGTGACCGGCGAGCGCCTACCGGCGGACGCTCTGGCACGCACGATCGCTGCCTATGTCGCGTCACCCACCAACCCGCAAGGCGTCGTCCTGTCCGAGGCGCAGTGGCAGGCCTGTATCGCCCGCGCCCGGGCGCACGACTTTTTCCTGTTCGCCGATGAGTGCTACTCGGAAATCTACCGCAGCAGCCCACCGCCTGGTGCGCTGGAGGCCGCCGCAAAAACCGGCACGTTCGACAAGGTGATTGCCTTCAATTCGCTGTCCAAGCGCTCGAACCTGCCGGGCCTGCGCACCGGTTTTGCCGCTGGCGACCCCGTGTTTCTGTCCGCGTTCATGAAGCTGCGAAACATGGGCGGGCCACAGGTTCCCACGCCGCTGCAGGCCGTCGCCGCCATGGCCTGGGGCGATGAAGCGCATGTGGATCCCAGCCGGGTGCTCTACGCCCAGAAATGGGATCTTGTGGAGGCGCTTCTGGGCGCGTTCACCGAGGAGCCCCTGCCCGAGGCTGGTTTCTTCTTGTGGCTCAACCTGCCCCACGGCATCACCGACACGGGCGCGGCCATCACCTTGTGGCGCGACCACGCGCTGCGGACGATCCCAGGCTCGTTCATCGCCTACCCGCACCCATCGCCGAAGACCGGCGCAGACCGGCTGCGGCTCGCCCTGGTCGACGATCTCGAAACCACGGCCGAAGCGCTGCGCCGGCTCGCAAGCTTCCTCAGCGATCACCCGGCAACACAGAACCAGACCTCAGTAACCGCCCCCATCACCGCTTCTGCGACCCTCAAGGGACACTAGCCCATGCGTACCTCGCCCGCTTTTGACACGCCGCTCCTCGACGCCAGCTCATGGAAGCTGTTCCTGCGCCGTCACAGCGCAACGGTCGCTGGTGCCGCACTGATCGGTCTGGTGGTGATGGCGATCATCTCGCTCGCCACCTGGTCGGTCACCGATCCAAGCCTTAGCCACGCCACCGCGGCGCCGGTCACCAACATGTTGGGCGCGGGCGGCGCGATTTTCGCGGATCTGGCGATGCAGCTTCTCGGCCTGGGCACCGTGTTGGCGCTCGTCCCGCTGACGCTGTGGGGCTGGCATTTGATCGCCGATGGCGGCCTCGATCGGCTGTCATCGCGGGCGATGTTCGCGTTTCTGTTCACCGCCGCGGCGTGCGCAGTTCTGGGCGCGTTGCCGCTGGTCGGCGATTGGCCGCTTCCCATTGGCCTGGGCGGGCTCTTGGGTGACGCGCTCGTCGCGCTGCCCAAAGCGCTGATCCCTTTGCCCTATGTGCCCCAGGTTCTAGTGGCGATCATCGCAATCCCGCTGGGCTATATCTGCCTTGTCCGCGCGACCTATCGCCCCGTTTTGGCTGCACCATCGAGCCCTGCCGATTTGCGCATCGAACCGCGCCGCATCCACCGCGCCAATGGCGAAACCCAAGACATGGACTGGGACGACGAGGACGAGGACACGCTAGACGAGGATGACCAGCCCTCGCGCTGGCGCGTGGCTTTAGGCTACATGGTGCACCTTGGCTATTCCGCGCTCGCGCTCGGCAAGCGCCTGATCCCCGGCCGCCGCCGCCGCTACCCGCGCGTCAACCCTGATCTCGGGGCATTGAACGCCAATTTGCGCGCCATGGAGCCCGGCGCGACACCGCCGCACGCAGCGGCGCAGCACGCCCAGACGCATGCGCATGGCCACGCCCAGACCGGCTATGCCGATCCGCTGCTTGATGCGTTCGATGACGAAGGCGCTGTCGATGGTGGTTGGGCCGATCCCCTCGCCGCGCCAGTACCTCGCCCGCAGACCAACTTCGCGCCCCCGGCCACACCAGCGCCAGCGCCGACCATTGCGCCCGTCCAGGCTGCACCAGCGGCCGCACCCGCGCCTGCGCCTGCGACGAACGATTGGGATCGCTTTGAGCCGGCGCCGCCGCACGAAGCCGTGGTGCCCGCGGGCATGGAAGACACCTTGCCCTTTGAGCACGAAAACCCGGCCGCCTTTGCCGACGCTGTGCCCGAAGTCCCCGTGGCTTACGCGCCCCAGCCGGAACCAACCCGCGGCCCCGCCTCGCGCAAGGCAAAAGTGTCGGTCGCCGATATCGTGCAGACCAAGCCCGGTCGCCGCGCGACCCAGGAGGCGCAGCCCTCGCTGCTGAACGATGGCGGCTTTGAGCTGCCACCGCTGCATCTTTTGGCCGACGCGCCGCGCGGCAAAGGCAATGCCCTGTCGCCGCAAGCGCTGGAGCGCAATGCGGGCCTGCTTGAGGGCGTTCTTGAAGATTTCCGCGTCACCGGCGAGATCGTCAATGTCTGCCCCGGCCCGGTTGTCACCTTGTACGAGTTCGAGCCGGCACCCGGCGTCAAATCGGCGCGTGTGATCGGCCTCGCCGATGACATCGCCCGCTCGATGAGCGCCATTTCCGCGCGCGTGGCCGTCATTCCAGGCCGCAACGCCATCGGTATCGAACTGCCAAACGCGACCCGCGAAACGGTTTACCTCAAAGAAATTCTCGCCTCGCAGAACTTTGAAAAAGCCAAAGGAAATCTGCCGCTTACGCTCGGCAAGACCATTGGCGGCGAGCCGGTGATCGCCGATTTGGCCCGCATGCCCCACCTGCTGGTCGCTGGCACGACCGGCTCGGGTAAGTCGGTCGCCATCAACACGATGATCCTGTCCATCCTCTACCGATGGACGCCCGAAGAGTGCCGCCTGATCCTGATCGATCCCAAGATGCTAGAACTGTCGGTCTATGACGGCATCCCGCACCTCCTGACACCCGTGGTCACCGATCCCAACAAAGCGGTCGTGGCGCTGAAATGGGCCGTCAAGGAGATGGAAGATCGCTACCGGAAAATGTCGAAGCTCGGTGTGCGGAACATCGATGGCTTCAACACCCGCGTCAAAGAGGCCGCCAAAAAAGGCGAAGTGATTAGCCGCACCGTGCAGACCGGGTTCGACGCCGAGAGCGGCGAAGCGATCTACGAGCGCGAGGAACTGTCCTACGAGCCGATGCCGATGCTGGTCATCGTGGTCGACGAGATGGCCGACCTCATGATGGTCGCCGGCAAAGACATCGAGGGCGCCATCCAGCGCCTCGCGCAGATGGCCCGCGCCGCCGGCATCCACATCATCATGGCCACCCAGCGCCCGTCGGTCGACGTGATCACCGGGACGATCAAGGCCAACTTCCCCACGCGCTGCTCGTTCCAGGTGACCTCGAAGATCGATTCGCGCACCATTTTGGGCGAGCAGGGCGCTGAACAGCTGCTCGGCCAGGGCGACATGCTGTTCATGGCCGGCGGCGGGCGCATCCAGCGCGTCCACGGGCCGTTCGTGGCAGGCGAGGAGGTTGAAAGCGTCGTTCAGCACCTCAAGATGCAGGGCGTACCCGACTATCTGCACGACATCACCGAAGAAGCCGATGAGGACGACGACGACGATGGCTCGGGCGATCCGACGCAAAAGAGCATCGCGCGCCTGGCTAAATCCGAAGATCCTTATGATCAGGCGATCGCGATCGTCATGCGCGACCGCAAAGCCTCCACCAGCTACATCCAGCGGCGGTTGGGCATCGGTTACAACCGGGCCGCCTCGCTGATCGAGCGCATGGAGAAGGAAGGCCTGATCGGGCCAGCAAACCATGCCGGCAAGCGCGAAGTGCTGATGGACTTTGGCGACGGCGACGAGCTCTAACCAGGCGATAGGCGGGAACGCAGGGTCCGTGCCGACACGAATGAACGGGACAGTCAGGCTCGGTTAACAGTTGGTTTGCCATATTAGGGTCGCAGTGCTGGCGCTCATGGCGCTCCAGCACCGCCGTCTGGCGCCAACAAAGGAATTGAGCCCGTGTCCGCAGCCGTCTCCAACGCAGCTTCCGCGCTCCGCACCCTGTCCCGCCGCAGCTTCGCGCTCGCCGCTGTCACCGCACTTGGGTTCGGCGCGGCGAGCCTTGCCACCGTGCCAAGCGCCGAGGCCATCAACACCGTGCCGGCGGCGTTGACGCAGGAAGACTGGGACGACGTCACCCGGCTGTCCGACCATATCAATGATCTTGAGACCATGCAGGGGCGCTTCATCCAGGTCGCGCCCGATGGCAGCCGGACGGAGGGCTATTTCGTCCTGCACCGCCCCGGCCGCCTTCTGTTCCGCTATTTGCCGCCCTCCAAACTGGAAATCGTCTCGGACGGCAGCGGGCTGGTGGTCCGCGACGCCTCGGTCGGCACACATGATCTCTACCCGATCTCGCAAACACCGCTGCGCTTCCTCCTTGAAGAGCGCGTCGACCTTGTGGGCGACGGCAATGTGCTGGACGTTGTCCAGGGCGAAGACTCGACCGTCGTGATGATGCAAGACGAAACCCCGGTGGGCCGCGGGCAGATTGCGATCACCATGACCAAGGAGCCCACGGCGATCCAGCAATGGACCGTTACGGATCCGCAAGGATTTGAGACAACCGTGGCCTTGTTCGAGGTGGAGTATGGGCGCCCGACCGATCCGAACTGGTTCTGGATCGACCATCTCAACCAAGGCCGATAGTGGCTCGGGCGATAGCCGGGCGCGCAAGCGCGCCACGACCGCTCGGGCCGTAACGACAGCTTTTGTGAACGGCGCGCCGCCGGTCCTTGCGGGCGCCGACGCTGATCGCTAAGCGAGGGCATGTCTGCACCTCGCTTCCGCCTCGCCACTTGGAACATCAACTCTGTGCGCTTGCGCATCGACCAGGTCGTGCGCTTCTTAGGCGAGCACGAACCCGATGTTCTTTGCCTTCAGGAAACAAAGTGTCGCGAGGAAGAGTTTCCCGCAAAAGCGATCCGCGCTGCGGGATATGAGCACATGGCCATCCACGGCCAGAAGGCCTATCACGGATCGGCCATCGTCTCGCGACTACCGCTCGAAGAGATTGAAAAGATTGACTTTTGCGCGATGGGCGACGCCCGTCATGTCGCGGCGACGGTGGCCTTGCCCCAAAGGGTGGGCGGCGCATCGTCCGTCCGAGTTCATTCGCTTTACGTGCCAGCGGGCGGAGACGAGCCAGATGTGCAGAAGAACCCCAAGTTCGACCACAAACTGAAATTCGTCTCCGAGATGGCGGACAAGCTTCGCCCGCAAGACACTGCGCCTACGCTCGTCGCCGGTGATTTGAACATCGCGCCCTATGAGCACGATGTCTGGTCGCACAAGCAGCTCCTCAAAGTCGTCAGTCACACACCGATGGAGACCGAGCTTTTTGAGCGCACCCGAGAAGCACTCGGCTATGCCGATACGATGCGGCGCCACCAGCCGCTCGGCGAGAAGCTCTACACATGGTGGAGCTACCGCGCGCGCGATTGGGCGGCCTCTAACAAGGGCCGGCGGCTCGATCACGTGTGGACCTGCCCGCTTTGGGCGGAGAACTCCGAAGGCTTCTCGGTGTTCACGGACGCGCGCGGCTGGGAGAAAGCGTCCGACCACGCGCCGGTCATCGTGGACTACGCGTGACGGTCTGGGCTCAGTCGGCCGAACCCACAAGAACGCCAGCTTGCTCGGTCAGGCCTCGCAGCTCCGCTGACATTTGCGCGTAAAGCCGCTCCGCAAGCGGGGGAAACTCGCTCAAAACGCGCACAAACAGCGTCCGCCGGATCAAGACAGCCTCGACATCGGACACCGCGATGGCGCTATGGCTGCGGGGCTTTCGCGTCAGAAGCGCGCGCTGCCCGAACAGCGTGCCCGTGCTGAACACATCGCCCTCTTCGTCGCGCGACCGGTTCGGCACTCGCACGTCACCGCGGATGATCACCAGGCCGCCCTCCGCCGGCTCCCCTTCGGAAAACAGCGGCTGGCCCTTGCGGTAGCGACGGTTCTCGCCACCGAAGGCCAACAGGCGCAGATGCTCTTCCTCAAACGGTTTGAGAAAGGGCACCTGGCGCAACACGCGGATGTCGCTTTCAAGGCTCATGATGGTCGGCGGATACGCCGCAAACGCCGTGGCCACAAGGGCGAAACGGCAAAACCAGCCAGATGGATGAGCCGGGCGCCGGCATTGTGCGGGTCAGCTGGGGACAAGCGGCGGCCGTAAACGCCTGGCGTCCCAGCGCACTCTAAGAGACGAGCTTGTAGCCGCCTGCTTCAGTGACCAGAAGATCCGCGCGCGCCGGGTCGCTCTCGATCTTCTGCCGCAGCCGATAAATGTGCGTTTCGAGCGTGTGGGTCGTCACAGCGGCGTTGTAGCCCCACACTTCGGACAACAAGGTGTCCCGCGGCACTGGTTTGCCGCCCGCGCGGTGCAGAAACTTCAAGATCGAGGTCTCTTTCTCGGTCAGACGAACCTTTTTGCCATCGCCGGTGGTCATCAGTTTTGCCGCCGGCTTGAACGTATAGCGCCCGATCTGGAACACAGCGTCTTCGCTTTGCTCGAACTGGCGCAACTGGGCGCGGATACGGGCGAGCAAGACCGCGAAGCGAAACGGCTTGGTGACATAGTCGTTCGCGCCCGCTTCGAGACCCAAAATGGTGTCCGAATCGGTGTCGTGCCCGGTCAGCATGATCACCGGCGCTTTGAAATCATTCTTGCGCAACAGACGCACCGCCTCGCGGCCATCAAGATCGGGCAGGCCGACATCCATGATCACCAGGTCGATATCATTGGCGCGGGCATAGGCGATCCCCGCTTGCCCCGAATCGCAATGGTGGGTGGCGAACTCATCATAGAGATCAAATTGATCCTGCAGGGCGCTTGCCAGTTCGATATCGTCATCGACGATCAACAGCATCCGTCGGCTCATCAACATCCCCTCATGGATCCGGCGGCGCGCCCGCCGGGCCTGTCTAAGCTGCCGCAATGCCCAACGGCATGCTATGCCGCGCACTGCTCATCTGCGCGTTTGTGCCGCGCCCCCCGCGCTGTCACATGTACGGCAAGCCAAGGCGGGCATGCAAGCGGGAGATGGGTTTGGGCATGGAGGGCTTGATGCGGGCACCAAGGTCAAAACGCGGCCGCAAGGGCTTGGGTCTCACGGCGGTCGTGGTTCCAGCGCCCTGGCTTGGCGGGCCCCATTTGGGTCGGTTCATGCTGGGTGGCCGCGCGTACACCTGTGCGGTCGGGCGGTCGGGCGTGACGAGCCGCAAGCGGGAGGGTGATGGCGCGACACCACGTGCGAGCATGCAGGTGTTAGCCGGCTACTACCGCGCGGAGCGCGTCCAAGCACGGCAATCGTTCTGGCAGCGAATCAAACCAAGCGATGGCTGGTGTGATGCGCCATTTACGCCGGCTTACAACCGTTCGGTTGCTCTGCCCTGGCCGGTGTCGCACGAGACACTGACGCGCGACAATGGCCTGTACGACCATATTGTCGTTCTCGACTGGAACATCACAAGCCGCCGGCAGGGCTTGGGCTCCGCCATCTTCGCCCATCACGCCCGCTTTCGTAACGGAACGATGCAGCCGACCGAAGGTTGCGTGGCTTTGGCGCCCGAGACGATGCGTAAGATCGCGCCCCTCTGGCCCTGCATAGGCAAAGTGGTTGTCCGCTAAGACCGCGGTCCGTTAGCGCTTGGGCCGCTCACCGAAAATGGCGCTGCCGACGCGCACATGCGTCGCGCCTTTGGCGATGGCGATCGGGTAGTCGCCGCTCATCCCCATGGAGCGGACCGGCAGCCCGGTCTCATCGGCCAGCCGCACCAAGAGGCTGAAATGCTCACGCGGCGCGTCGTCGATCGGCGGGATGCACATAAAGCCGTCGATGGTGAGGCCGTGCACCTCGCGGCAGCGCGCAACAAAGGCGGCGGCTTCCCTCGGTTCAATGCCTGCTTTTTGCGGCTCGCGCCCTGTGTTGACTTGCACAAGGCAGGGCAGGGGCCGGTTCTGCTTGGCCATCTCGTCGGCGAGAGCACCAGCGATCTTATCGCGATCAACGGTCTCGATCCGGTCGAACAGCGCGACCGCCTCGCGGGCCTTGTTGGATTGCAGCGGCCCAATGAGGTGCAGGTCGATGGCCGCGCCCTGCGCATCGAGTAGCTTCTGGCGCAGCTCTGGCCACTTGCCGGCGGCCTCCTGAACGCGGTTCTCGCCGAACACGCGCTGGCCCGCCGCGATGGCCGGCCAAATGGCATCCGCGCCAAACACTTTGGAAACGGCGACCAGTGTCACCGCGTCGGCGGGGCGGCCCGCTTTGGCTGTCGCATCATGGATGGCGGCGCGAACCGCTTCTAGGCGGGCAACACTTGCGTGCTCAGACATGGTGATCGATCCAAAGCTTGGAATAGGGAGTGTCGTTGGATGCGCAATTGCGCGCGGGCCGCCAAGGGTCAAGCCCAACTGGCTTCCTCGGCCGGCCACGCAAGGGTGCTTCAGCACCCGGCAAAGCCGTGCACCGGTTGACCCTTGCGCCGCTTTCTGGTGAAGGTCCGCGGACCCTCGGCGACCAGCCTTTCCAACGACATAACACCGTGACAATGACCGCAGCCACCTTCGTGCCGGAGCGCTACAACCCGCAAACCAACGAGCCGCATTGGCGCGAGGTGTGGGAGCGCGATGGCGTGTTCACCACGGCGGATGATGACCCGCGCCCCAAATATTATGTCTTGGAGATGTTCCCCTACCCATCGGGCCGCATCCATATGGGCCATGTGCGCAATTACACGATGGGCGACGTGGTGGCGCGCTACAAGCGGGCGCGCGGCTTCAACGTGCTGCATCCCATGGGCTGGGACGCTTTTGGCATGCCGGCGGAAAACGCGGCCATGCAAAACAAGGTTCACCCCAAGGATTGGACCTACCAAAATATCGACCATATGCGCGGTCAGCTCAAAATCATGGGGCTGTCGCTCGATTGGACGCGCGAGTTCGCGACCTGCGATGTGGACTATTACGCCCAGCAACAGGCGCTGTTTTTGGACTTCCTCGAGGCTGGGCTCGTCACCCGCAAGACAAGCCGTGTGAACTGGGACCCTGTCGACAACACCGTGCTCGCCAATGAGCAGGTGATCGATGGGCGGGGCTGGCGCTCTGGCGCGCTCGTTGAGCAGCGCGAGCTGACCCAATGGTTCTTCAAGATCACGGACTTCTCAGATGATCTGCTGGACGCCATCGATGGGCTCGATCAATGGCCTGACAAAGTGCGGACCATGCAGGCAAATTGGATCGGCAAGAGCCGCGGGCTGTCCTTTGAGTTCCGCGTGAAGGGCGCACCGGAAGGTTTCGAGCGCTTGCCAGTTTTCACCACACGTGCTGACACAATGATGGGCCCGACCTTCGCTGCGCTTGCGGTCGACCATCCGCTGACGACCGAGCTAGCGAAGAACAGTCCCGCGCTTCGGGAGTTCATCGCTGAATGCCAGCGGATCGGCACATCCGAGGAGGCAATTCAAACCGCGGAGAAACTTGGCTTCGATACGGGGCTCAAGGTCGGTCACCCGGCCGACGACAGTTTTGAGTTGCCGCTATGGATCGCCAACTTTGTCTTGATGGATTATGGCACTGGGGCGGTCATTGGCTGCCCAGCTCATGACCAACGCGATCTCGATTTCGCGCGGAAGTACGATCTCCCGGTCATCGACGTATTTAAACCCCTTGGGAGCGATGATGCCGTCGAGGACACCGCGTTCGTTCCGGCCAAGACGGAGCGCGTTCGCTACGTGTGCTGGCACGGCGAGACCGATACCGAGATTACCTGTCAGGAAGCGATGGATCGTACCCTGGCCTTGTACGAGGAAAACGGCTGGGGGAAAGGTGTTACGCAATACAGGTTGCGGGACTGGGGAATATCGCGCCAGCGCTATTGGGGCTGCCCAATCCCGGTGATCCATTGCGACAGCTGCGGCGTGGTGCCGGTGCCCAAAGCCGATCTGCCTGTCCAGTTGCCCGACGATGTGAGCTTCGACAAGCCGGGCAACCCGCTCGACCATCACCCCGATTGGAAGCAGGTCCCCTGCCCGAAATGTGGCGAAGCCGCGCGGCGCGAGACCGACACGATGGACACGTTCGTCGATTCCTCGTGGTACTTCGCCCGTTTCACGGCACCGCGAGCAGAGACGCCCACAGTGCCGGCGATTGCCAATGATTGGCTGCCGGTGGACCAATATATTGGCGGCGTGGAGCACGCGATTTTGCACCTTTTGTACTCGCGCTTCTTCTCGCGGGCCATGCAGGCGACAGGCCACTTGGCCATGAAGGAGCCCTTCAAGGGGCTGTTCACGCAAGGCATGGTGACCCACGAAACCTACAAAGGCGCCGACGGACGCTGGCTGTTCCCCGAAGAGGTGCTGATCGAGGGCGATAGCGCACGGCACGTGGAAACGGGCGAAGCGGTGGCCATTGGCGGCATCGAATCAATGTCGAAGTCCAAAAAGAACGTGGTCGACCCGACCACGATCATCGAGACCTACGGCGCCGACACGGCCCGCTGGTTCATGCTCTCCGACACGCCGCCGGAACGCGACATCGAGTGGACGGATGCAGGCGCCGAAGGGGCGCACCGGCACATCCAACGCGTCTGGCGCCTGGTCAGCGAAGTGGCGGCCGTCACGCCCGCTGATGCGCTCGATAGCAAACCGGACAGTTTTGGTGCCGAGGCATTGGCGCTGCGCAAGACATCCCACCGGATGGTGCACGCCGTCGCCGATGACATCGAGAAGCTTGCGTTCAACCGCGCCGTGGCGCGCATCTATGATGCGACGAACGCACTGGGGAAAGCGCTCTCCGCCTTCGACGGGCAGACAGCCGACATGGCCTACGCGGTCCGCGAAGCCGCCCGCTTCTTGGCCGAAGCCATGCAGCCGATGACACCGCACCTTTCCGAAGCGTGCTGGTCTCTTCTCGGCGGCAAAGGCCTTATGGCGACCAAAGCCTGGAGCGCGGTCGAAGACGCCCTACTTGAGGACGACACGCTGACGCTGCCGATCCAGATCAATGGCAAGAAAAGGGCGGACCTGACGATCAGCCGCGAAGCCAGCAAAGAGGCGGTCGAAGCCGCTGCCCTTTCTGACGAAACCGTCATAAAGTTTCTCGACGGAAATGTGCCAAAGCGGGTTATCGTGGTGCCCAATCGCATCGTCAATATCGTCGTGTGAGGATCGATGTCGGACCGGATAGAGCTTTCTGAGATGACTGGCCATAGTTCAGCGCCCTCGCGCCGGATGGTCTTGCGCGGCCTGCTGGGCTTGTCTGGCCTTGCTCTGGCCGGCTGTCAGGTGCGGCCGCTCTATGCGCCCTCCTCCGCGCCGTCGGCCACCTGGACCGGCTCAGCGATCGCCGATCTGTTCAGCGCGATCACGATCGATCCGCCCGCGGATCGGACGACACAGCTGGTGCGCAACGAGCTGGTGTTCGGCCTCGGCCTGAGCGGCGAGCCGGTCAACCCTCGCTACCGCTTGGCCCTGGCAGCCAACCGGACATCCCGCGCTCTGGCGGTGCAGCCCTCTGGCTCAGCGTTGACACGGAACGTTGCAGTGACGGCGGACTACCAGCTTATCCCGCTGGGCGAGCGCGATGTGCTGGTGACCAACCGCGTGACAGCGGCCGCCTCATATGACGCCGTCGATCAGCGCTTCGCGAATGAGCGTGCACAAATTGATGCCGAGCAACGCGCCGCGCGTGAGGTCGCGATGATCATTCAGGCCCAGCTTGCCGCCGCCTTAGCGCCAGGCCTCTGAGTATGTCGCCTACACTTAATTACGCAACTATATCAAAGCATTAGCTGTTATGGTTGCGCTTAAAGGCGGCGCCGTCGCACGCTTTGTTGCGAAGCCCGACCCGAAGCTTCCGTTGATCTTGCTGTACGGCCCTGACCGCGGCCAGGTCCAGGAGCGTGCGTCCGCCCTTGCCAAGACACTTAGCGGTGACGACCCAATAGGCCGCGTCGACCTGGATGGCGCGACACTTGAAGACGATCCGCAAAGATTGGCCGAGGAAGCGGATAGTGTGCCGATGTTCGGCGGCAGCAAGGTGGTGGTCGTCCGGATGGACGACCCTAAACCCTTAGCGAGCACGATCACAGCGCTTGTCACAACACCTGGGGCCGCGCCGATTGTCCTTGCAGCGGGCGACCTCAAGCCCACCCATCCGGTCCGCAGTCGGATCGAGAAAGCGGAAACGGCGGTTGCGCTGCCCTGCTACGCCGACGCACCAGACGATCTTCGCTCGGTCTTGTCCGCCACGGCACAGCGGTACGCAGTGACGCTTGAACCGGGCGCGGCAGACGCTGCGATTGGACTGCTGGGGGCCGACCACGCACTGTCCGTAGCGGAGATCGACAAGCTTTGCCTCGCAAGCCTCCACACCGGCGCGATTTCGGTCGCGCTGGTCGAAGACATGCTGACAGACAGCGCGCAGATGGGCCTGTTTGATGTCGCTGACAGGGCCTTTGCGGGCGACAGGGACGGCGCGCTGCGCGCTGTCCAGAAGACGCAGGCGGAGGGGATGGAATCGTCGGTCGTGGCGCAGACGCTCCAGCGACAGGCCGCCGTCCTGGAACGGCTCCGCCATCGCGTCGATGCAGGGGCAAGCCCGGAGCAAGCGGTTCAAGGCGCCCGGCCGCCCATCTTCTACAAAAGACGGCCGCTGGTGACCCGGGCGATCACGCGTTGGTCGGCTGACGCCTTACGCACCGCTATCCAAGAGCTGGACGAGGAACTTCCGCAGCTGAGATTGGCGCAGGCACTGAAGGCGGTGCGTCTAGAGCGCATCGTCCTGAGGATCGCCATGCGTCGCCCTGTCCGGGCCCCGCGCTAAGCGTGAGCCCTACTATCACGGCTGTTCGCTTACGAGTGAGCGCCAAGTTGGTGGAGCACGGCGTCGAGCTGCTCGAGCGTGCGGTACTTGATCGCCAAGGTACCCGACCCGTTCGACCGCGCCTTGAGCTGTACATCGAGACCGAGCAGATCCGCCAAACGTGCCTCAATGGCCCGCGTGTCAGCCGACTCAAGCGCCGTGTGCCGGTCCGCGGGATCTGAAGCGTGCGGGAGTTGACCTAACGCCGGCGCATCATCGCGCACCAGATCCTCGAGCTGGCGCACCGATAAGCCTTCATCGAGGATGCGGCGAACCAGGGCCGGCGCATCGTCGCGATCGATGAGTTGGCGCGCATGACCGGCGGACAAAGTGCCAGCGGACACAAAGGTCAGAACGCCCTCGGGCAGCTTCAAAAGGCGCAACGTGTTGGCAATATGGCTGCGGCTTTTGCCAATGATCGCGGCGAGCTGCTTCTGCGTGTAACTGAACCGCTCGATAAGCTGCTGATAGCCCAGCGCTTCCTCGACCGGGTTGAGGTCAGCGCGCTGCACATTCTCAATGATCGCGAGCTCAAGCGATTCGCGTTCATCGGCCTCGCGAACAACAACAGGCACTTGATCGAGGCCAGCACGTTGCGCGGCCCGCCACCGGCGCTCACCCGCGATCAGCTCGTACGACCCTTCCGCGAGCATACGGACGATGAGGGGCTGGACGACCCCCTTCTCAGCGATCGACTGGCTGAGTTCGCTAAGATCCTCTTCGGCGAACTGGCGCCGCGGATTGTTCGGGTTGGGCGCAATCTGCTCGATGGGCAACCGGCGCGGCGTGCGCGCCTGGTCGACCGCCACGGCCTCCGGCACGGCATCGCCCATCAAGGCGGCGAGGCCGCGGCCCAGTCTGCGTTTGGAGGGGTCATCGCTCATGGCACGCACTCATCTTCTAGCGTTGCGCGGGGCTCCTCTTGGCGGTTAGCGGCGCGCCAGCCCCACGATGCCAACACACTCATGCGCTGGCGTGTTGCAGCTCGTCCGATTGCCAGAGCTGCCTGGTTTAGACGGGCACCGACCGGTTAGGCCGGCACCGCCCGCAGCGCCCTTTCGCGCTCAATCACTTCTTGGGCGAGGCGCACATAGGCCTGGCTGCCGGCGCACTTGAAATCATAAAGCAAAGCCGGCCGGCCGTGGCTTGGCGCTTCGGATAGCCGGACGTTTCGGGGAATGATTGTCGAATAGACCGCGTCGCCCATCACTTCGCGCACATCTTCAACCACCTGCGCCGACAGGTTGTTGCGGGCGTCATACATGGTCAGCGCTATACCGTGGATCGTCAGAGCTGGGTTGAGGGCGCCACGCACTTGCTCAACGGTTTGCAAGAGCTGCGAGAGCCCTTCGAGCGCGAAAAACTCGCACTGGAGCGGCACCAAGACGGCGTGCGACGCGGCCATGGCATTGACCGTCAGCAAGCTCAGCGATGGCGGGCAATCGACAAGGATATACGACAAGGCCTCACGCGCTTCTTTCGCTGCCGAATCGTTCTGGTAGCGATGCAGAGCCCCGCGCAGTTTCATGGCGCGCTGAGGGTCAGACGCGAGTGAAAGCTCAAAGCTGGAGAGGTCAACCGTCGAAGGCACGATCGAGAGATTGGGGACGGCCGTTGGCCGGAGCGCGTCTTGAAGTGGCGCTTCGCCGGCCAGCACTTCATAGCTCGTCACCTGCCGGTCGCGCCGATCGACACCGAGGCCCGTGGAGGCGTTGCCTTGCGAGTCGAGATCAAGGATAGCCACCCGCTCACCAATTGCAGCGAGCGCGGTGCCGAGATTGATGGCTGTCGTCGTCTTCCCAACGCCGCCCTTCTGATTGGCGACGGTGAGAATACGCGGCAAGCGCGGCAGAGGAGGGAAGGGATTCGACTGGATCATGTGCCGTTAGCTTTCCGCTGCAAGAGCTTTGGAGTGGCGATGGCGAACCTCGATAATGACGCTGCCCACCTCGCCCGATACAGGATGCGATAACACATCCACCGGAACAGTGGCAGGCAGTGCGGCAATCTCCGCATCGCTCTCAACACCTTTATGAAAGAACGCAACGGCGCCTTGTTCGAGCCAAGGCAGGGCGTAGCCAATCAGGCGAGGGAGCGGAGCCAAGGCTCGGGCGGTCACAAAGTGAGGCGGCTCCCCTTCCCACGAACGCGTCACCTCTTCGATCCGCCGGTTCTCGACAGTCACGTGGACGGCTGTTTCACGTGAAACCGTTCGCAGGAAAGAGGCTTTCCGCGCGGTCGCCTCGACGAGCGTCATGGACAAGGCGGGCAAAGAAGCC
>JAHCMG010000029.1 GCA_019192585.1 Devosiaceae bacterium MH13 | reverse complement strand
TATCGCTGGTGCCCAGGCCCGCGCCGCCGTGAGCATCCGAGAGCTTGAGCGTGCCCTCGAACGCGAGCGCCAGATCTCGGCCCAGGCGCGGCTGATGGCCGACCAGATGTCATCCTCCACAAACCTTGCGAACGCCGAGCGCGATGACACGCAATCCGCGCTCGTCAATCTTGCCGAGACCCTCGACAGCACCCGCGCCCGGTTGCGCGATCATGAGGACCAGCTCGTGCGCCGCAACAATGAGCTAGGGACACTGCGCCGCGAGCTTTCCGAAGCGCGCCAGGATCTGGCCATGCGCCAGGAAGATGCCCGACGTGCCGAGCAAGAGGCTGAGTCGTTGCGCGCCGAACTTGCCGGCCAGTTCTCAGGCGAGATGGACGCCAGTTCGCTCGCTAAACTGTCAAAAGCCGGCAGCGCGTCCGCGATTGCCCGCCAGCAGATCGAAGGGCTGCGTGAGACTGTTCGCCAGCTGCGCGCCGAAAAGACCGCGGCCGAAGCGTCAGCAGCCCGCGCGCGCTTGCTGCTCGACGCTCGCGACGAAAACGAGGCCCTGCAGGTGGCTCGCGACGAGTTCGAGCAGGAGCGCCGCCGGCTCGAGGCGCGCATCGCCGAGCTCGAAGACAAGGCCGAGACCAGCGCCCCGCGCCTCGTCGCCACGGACGGATCGGGCGACGCCGACGCGAAGGCAGCCACGGATATTGCCGACTTGCGCCGCTCCATCGATGCGATGACGGCATCGATCACCGCGCAAGCTGCGGTCGACAGCCCTGAAGACAGCAAAATCAATGCGCTTCTCGACAGCGCCGCCGAAAATGGCGGGGACAGCACCTTGGTGACCTCGCTGGTCGAAGCGCGGGAGCGTTTGCGGCGCCGCAAGGCGTCGCAAGCCTCAGGGCGCGTGGCCGCACGAACGGCTCAGCCCGCCGAGCCCGATACACGCCAGGCACCAGCCTCGCCACCGACCCCAAGTCTTGCGTCACTGACATCGGACTTTGACGATCAGACGAGCGCAGGGGACGCGCTATCCGCCAAGGCCGCGGAACTGAGCGCCACCGCGCCCAAACGTGCCAAGCAGTCGGGCAGCAAGACACCGAGCGCCAAAGAAGCCCGAGCCCAGATGCCGAAGGCCAGCGAAAGCGACCTCAACGTCGTCTAACGCGCCCCGTTTGGCCATCAGATCTGCGACGAAAGTGATGCGCAGTTTGGGCTAAGCACGAGCCCTATCAGGCGTCACCACACTGGCGCGCCCACAGCCAAGGCGACATAGTTAGGGACGACAGCGCTTGCTGTTGGTCGGGTGCTTCGGCACCGACTCCTCCCTTGAAAACTATCTGGGCGCCGCAGGGCGCTCTTTTTTTGCGGGCTACACAACCTATAGATGTATAAAAGAGCTATTTACACTTAAGCGCTAAGTACTGGGCACCGCACACGCCGCGACCAGAGGATCTAGCGCCGATGCCCATCTTCGCTGAAACGTTCGACGACAATCTCGAAGCGCGCATGGAGGGCAACCGGATCAAGGCGCTCTACCGCCGTTACCTGAGCGAACAACAGCTTGTTGAGCTCGACGGCGAAGGCGCACTGCCGAGCCTCTCCTCGATCGCTGCCGATCGCTATCTCGGGCTCGAGGACTGGATCATCCGCATGGTGGCGCTCGAAAGCGGCGATTATGTCTACGAGGCCTTTGGTGCTGAAATTAGTGGCCATTCTGGCCTCTCCATGGTCGGCAAGCGCCTGTCAGACTGCCGCGGTCGCCCCTTTGAATTCTTTCGGACCTGCTACGATCGCGTGCTCGTGGATCGCAAGCCGCTGTTCGCCGTCAGCGCGGCAGTACTCTCGCCCCGCGTCGGCCGCTGGGGCCGGTTGGTGCTGCCGGTTCTCGACGATGCAGGGCGGCAGCACGTCATCAGCGTTCTGCAGCCGGTCAGCCGCGAGGCGGTGACCCTCGAAGGCTTGCTCGAGGCCGTCACCGAGCCGGCAATCGTCGTTCAGATGGTCCGCAGCCAAGGCGAAGACGTGATCGATGCCCGCGTCACCGCGCTCAATGAGCCCGCCAAAGAGGTGCTCGGCGTGCAATCGCTCAAGCACCTGCACTTGTCAGACATCGCGCCGCAGCTTTTGAATGGCCCGCGCCTGACTGCGATCAAGCAGGCCTATGCGGGCGGCACCCGCGTTGAGTGCGACAATGGCTTTACCTTGCGCAACCGCTGGGTTTCCATGTTCAGCGCCACGCGCGCCGGGGACGGGGCGGTCCTGCTGCTGCAAACCCAGCCGCTTGCAAGCCTTGAAAACTGGCAGGCGCATACGCTCGACGCGGCGGAACCGATCTAGGCCAAAGGCCAAGCGTGTTGGATTGCGTCGCCGGAGCGCGCGTTAGCTCGCCAGCTCAACCGGCGTGCCGCTGTCATCGAGAAGCACGCCAACACGTGCACGCGAGACCATCTCCGACACTTCGCGGGGCTCGGGGCCGAAATAGTCATCGCTCTGGATGAACTTGCGCGGGTGGAGCACGCAGTCGCCGATGCGCTGGTACAGCACGCTGGCGGAAACCGGCTTCGACAAGAAGTGGTTGATGCCAAGCTTGGAGGCGGTCAGCACGCGGCTGCGCTCGGTGTGCCCGGACAGCATAATGATCGGTGCATAGGCGCACACCGAACTCGGCGTGCGGATCATTTTCACCATCTCAGCACCGTCCAGCACTGGCATCACCCAATCGGTGATGATCAGGTCGGGCGGCTGCATATCGATCTTTTCAAGCGCCTCAGCGCCATCCTCAGCCTCGATAATCCGGCGTGCGCCGAAGCCACGCAGCATCGCGCAGACGATCCGGCGCATATAGGCCGAGTCGTCCACCACCATGATGTCGAGCAGAGAGCAATCGATCTGCATGACGTACGCGGTAGCACCAAACGGGTAAAAAAATTGCTCAAGCGCGATCATCCGCTGCCAGCCACGCCCCTAAAGCACCTTTGACGCTAGGGAACAGGTGAAACGATTTGCGGATGGATTGACCGGCAAGCTGCGGTGGCTAGGTTTCGTCGCAACCACGCACATCCGGAGGACGGTCCATGACCCAGCACGCCAGCACCGCAGCCGCCAATGCCCCCGTTGAGCGAGCGGGCCTTCAGGTCGGCACCGCTTTGTGCACCCTGATCGAAGACCACGCGCTGCCCGGAACGGGTGTGGAGCCGGCGCAGTTCTGGGGCGCGTTGGCGCAGCTTGTCGCTGAGTTCGGGCCGCGCAACCGCGCGCTGCTGGAAAAGCGCGAAGACCTGCAAGGGCAGATCGACGCTTACCACAAGACGTTCGCCAGCAAGCCGCTGGACCGTGCGGGCTATCGCACCTTCCTTGAGGAGATCGGCTATCTGGTTCCCGAGGGCGAACCCTTCGCGATCGACACCGAAAATGTCGACACGGAGATCGCTTCGATCGCCGGTCCGCAGCTCGTCGTCCCGATCATGAACGCGCGCTATGCGCTCAATGCCGCCAACGCCCGCTGGGGGTCGCTGTACGATGCACTCTACGGCACCGACGCGATGGGGGACGGCCCGCCGGCTGGCGGCTATGACGCCGCACGCGGCGCCCGCGTGATCGCCTGGGGCCGCGCCTTCCTCGACAAGGCCATCCCGCTTGAGATCGGCAGCCATGCCGACGTCACCACCTATGTGGTCGCCCATGACCGTTTGGTGCCGACGCTCGAAGACGGCACGGTCACGGAGCTCAAGGACCCTTCAAAGTTCAAAGGCTATCACGGCGACCCGATGGCGCCGTCCATGCTGCTGTTCCAAAACAACAGTTTGTATTTCGAGCTGATCTTCGATGGCGAAAA
>JAHCMG010000280.1 GCA_019192585.1 Devosiaceae bacterium MH13 | reverse complement strand
CAGATCGACGATGCCGTGATGGATTTCGCGCTCAGCCACAACGCTGTGCCGGCGACGCTGAACTATCGCGGGTACACCAAGTCAAGCTGCACATCGATCAATCACGTTGTGTGCCACGGCATCCCGAACACGAAGCCGCTGCGCTCGGGCGACATTCTCAACATCGATGTCACGCTAATCCTCAATGGCTGGCACGGCGATTCGAGCCGCATGTATGCCGTTGGCCCCGTCAAACGGGCGCCTGAGCGGCTGATGGAAGTGACCTACAAGGCGCTGATGCGCGGCATCAACGCTGTCAAACCGGGTAACCGGACAGGCGATATTGGCGCTGCGATCCAAAGCTACGCCGAGGCCGAGCGCTGTTCTGTTGTCCGGGATTTCTGCGGCCACGGCATCGGCGATACGTTCCACTTACCGCCGAACATTTTGCACTATGGCCGGCCGGGCGAAGGGATCGATCTGCGCCCGGGCATGATCTTCACCATCGAACCGATGATCAATCTTGGCCGCCCGCACGTCAAAATCCTCTCCGATGGATGGACCGCCGTCACCCGCGACCGGTCGCTGTCAGCCCAGTACGAGCACTCCATCGGCGTGACGGAGACGGGGTGCGAGATATTCACGGCGTCACCAGCCGGCCTGTTCGCGCCGGCCTCGCTGCGCGACCAAGCGGGCGCCAGCTAGGCGCTCCGCCGCGCTCATGCCGCCCATGCCGCCCATGCCGCCGTCTTCAACGCCGGACCTTCCGCACTATCATGGCCACCGCGAACGGTTGCGCGCCCGCTTTCGTGAGGGCGGGGCGGACGCCCTGGCGGATTACGAGCTGCTCGAACTGCTGTTGTTTCGCTCTATACCGCGGCGCGACACCAAAGCGCTCGCCAAAGCGCTGATCGCCCATTTCGGGTCCCTCGCCGAAGTGCTCTCGGCGGATCATGCCGCGCTCTGTGAAGTCGCCGGCATCAAGGAGGCAACCGCCACCGACCTGACACTGGTCCGCGCTGCGGCCAACGCGGTGACGCGCGGCAATCTCAGCGGCCGCGATGTGATGTCATCGTTTGCCGATGTTCTGACCTATTGCCGAGCTGCGATGGCTTTCTCGGACATTGAGGAGTTCCGCATCTTGTTCCTTGACCGGAAGAACCAGCTTCTCCGCGACGAGGTGCAGCAGACCGGCACGGTTGATCACACGCCCGTCTATCCGCGCGAAGTGGTCAAACGGGCGCTTGAGCTCAACGCCACCGCCCTCATACTCGTGCACAACCACCCCTCTGGCGACCCAACGCCATCGCGTGCGGATGTCGCCATGACGACCGAGATCATCAAGGCCGCCGCACCGCTTGGCCTTACCATTCATGACCACCTGATCATTGCGCGCGATGGACACACAAGCCTCAAGGCTTTGGGGCTTCTGCACGCCGACACCTAGCGCCATGACGTGCCCGCAGCGCAGGCGTTTGCCGCGAAAAGCGGCACACGTTTACAGCGGCCTATGAACATGCTGCATTGAGCGCTCTTTGTTGCGTACTCGCGGAGAGCAATGACCGCATTCGATGAAATGAGCGTCGACGGACAAAAGCTTCGTAGCGCCTACGCGCGCGTCAAAAGCTGGCTCGATGGAACCGATCCCAAAACTCTGAAACGCCATTCTGCGGAAGCTGAAATGCTCTTCCGCCGCATCGGCATCACGTTTGCGGTCTATGGCGAAGCGGACGCCGAAGAACGGCTCATTCCGTTCGATCTCATCCCGCGCATTCTTGCCCATGACGAATGGGAGCGCATGCGCGAGGGGCTGACGCAGCGCGTGCGCACGCTCAACATGTTCCTTGCGGACATTTACACTGCCCGCGAATGCATCAAGGCGGGCATCGTCCCCGCCGATCTGATCGATGCGAACCCGCAATACCGGCCAGAGATGATCGGCACGCGCTTGCCCGGCGATATTTGGGTCAACATTGCCGGCATCGACGTGGTCCGGGTCGACCCGGAAACCTTCTACGTGCTTGAGGACAATGCCCGCACGCCGTCGGGCGTCTCCTACATGCTCGAGAACCGTGAAGTGATGATGCGCATCGCCCCGGAGCTGTTCTACGAGCACGCGGTTGAGCCGGTCGACAATTACGCCGATGAGCTGCTGCAGGCTTTGCAATCAGTCGCGCCCGAGGGCGTGAAGAAGGACCCGACCTGCGCTCTCCTCACCCCGGGCCCGTTCAACAGCGCTTACTATGAGCACTCGTTCCTCGCGGACAAATTGGGCATCGAGCTCGTCGAGGGGCGCGACCTATTTGTGCGCGACGCGACCGTCTACATGCGCACCACGCTGGGCCCGCAACGGGTCGACGTGATTTACCGGCGTATCGATGATGATTTCATCGACCCCCTCGCCTTCAAGCCCGAGTCCATCCTCGGCGTTCCCGGTCTGATGACCGCGTACAAAGCCGGCAACGTAACCCTTGCGAACGCCGTGGGTACGGGGATTTCAGACGACAAGGCCATCTACACCTACATGCCCGATCTGACACGGTTCTATCTCGGTGAAGATCCGATCCTCAAGAACGTGCCCACCTGGCGCTGCCGGGAACCCGAGGCGCTGAGCTACGTCCTCGATCATCTGCCGGACCTGGTCGTCAAAGAAGTGGCCGGCTCGGGCGGCTACGGCATGCTTGTCGGTCCAAAGGCCACCAAAGATGAGATCGAAATCTTCCGCGCGAAGCTGAAGGCCAATCCCGACGAGTTCATCGCGCAACCGACGCTGGCGCTTTCCACCTGCCCTACCTTTGTCGGTGAAGGGGTTGCGCCACGCCATGTCGATCTGCGCCCCTTCGTCCTGTCGGGCCGCAACGGCGTTTCGATCGTACCCGGCGGCCTGACGCGCGTCGCGTTGAAGGAAGGCTCGCTGGTCGTCAATTCAAGCCAGGGCGGCGGGACCAAGGACACATGGGTGCTCGCTCCGTGACGCGTCCCAAGCCCGCCCGCACCGCTTCTGCGAACGCCAACCCTTAGAGGACTTGCCAGGACCAACCGATGCTCCTTAGCCGCACCGCTGACAGCCTCTTTTGGACGGCCCGCTACATCGAGCGCGCAGAAAGCACCGCACGGCTCCTTGAGGCCGCGACGCGCTTGTCGAACGTCCGCTCCGGCGAAGGCGAACCCTCAAACGAGTGGGAATCCGCCGTGCTTGCTACGGGCATGGAGAAACTGTTTGAGGATCGCTACGGCGAAGCCAATGCCCGCACGGTTGTGGACTTTCTCGCCTTCTCGGAGGCCAACCCCTCGTCCATCCGCTCCTGCCTGGAAGCGGCGCGCGCCAACGCGCGCTCGGTGCGCACCGCCATTACCATCGAAATGTGGGAGACGATCAACGCCGCATGGCTGGAGCTGAAGCGCTACCGAACTTACGGGCAGTCGCGCGCCGAGCTGTTGGAGTTCCTGCGCTTCGTCAAACAGGTTGCTCTATCGGTCGATGGCATCGCCCACCGGACCATGCTGCGCACAGACGGCTTTTCCTTCTTCCAGCTCGGTGGCGCGATCGAGCGTGCTGACAACACGGCACGCATTCTCGATGTGAAATACCATGTGCTCCTGCCCAAGGGCGACCGTGTGGGCGGCGGGCTTGATTATTTCCAATGGACATCGATCCTGCGCTCGGTGTCGGCGCTGACGGCCTACCATTGGGTCTATCGCGAGAGCCTCAAACCATGGCTTGTGGCCGACCTTCTGATTTTGAACGAAGCCATGCCCCGCTCGCTCTCGAGCTGCTACGGCAACATCACCCGCGATCTCGATAAGCTCTCCAAGACCTACGGCAAGCAGGGCAAAGCGCAGCGGATGGCACGCGCGATCCACTCAGACTTCCGCAACCGCAAGGTCGAATCGATCTTCCAGTCCGGCCTGCACGAGTTTGTTGAGGATTTCATCGCGCGCAACAACACGCTCGGCGCCACCATCGCCGAGCAATATCTGTTCGAATAGTCTCCGCATTGCATTTCGCGTTTGAGTAGTAGGGCGTTCCCACCATGCGTATTGCCGTCCAGCACACAGAGAGTTTCACCTTCGATCCGCCGGCAAGTGGCTCGATACAAGTGGGCCGGCTCAGCCCCCGCGATCACACGGGCCATTATGTCTGCGACTGGCAGGTCGAGGTGGATGCGGACTGCAAGCTGACCACGCAGGAAGACGCGTTCGGCAACATCGTCACCAGCTTCTCGCTGTCTGGCCCGCTCGAGCAGTTGAGCATCCGTGCCTATGGCGAGATCGAGACCGAACAG
>JAHCMG010000279.1 GCA_019192585.1 Devosiaceae bacterium MH13 | reverse complement strand
AACGGGTTGGCCATGGCCGAGCGCGCGGAACACCATGCCGAACGCGGCCGTCGATTTGCCCTTGCCCTTGCCAGTATGAACGATCAGCAGGCCCTTCTCGATGGTTTTGGTGGCTAGGATCTTATCGCGCGCGGCCTTCTTCTTGCGCATCTTTTCGGCGTGGCGGGCGTCGAGTTCACCGTCGGTCTTTGCAGGTGTCTCACTCATGGGGCGGCACGAACCTCCGTGATCTGTTCGCCCCGCAGGGCGGCGATAAGGGCTTGTGTTGTGTTGCGCCGGGGCGCCCACAGGCCCCGCTCCAGCGCTTCGTGGAACCGGTTGGCCATGTCCGTCAAGGCTGGCGCGTTGTTCTGGGCGAGGAAGTCCCGCACCTCTTCGTTGCCGAGGGTTGCCTCGAAGTAGGCATCGAAATGGTGGTCGGTCACGGCATGCGTCGTGGCGGCGAAGGCGAACAGATAGTCCAGCGTCGCGGCCAGCTCGAAGCCGCCCTTGTAGCCATGGCGCATCGCACCGGCGATCCATTTGGGGTTGGCAGCGCGGCCACGGACCACGCGGCCGATCTCCTCACGCAAAGTCCGCGCGTGGGGCGCTTCTGGCCGCGAATGGTCCATATGATAGCTGGTCGGCGCTTGGCCGCGGAGCGTCTCGATAGTCGCCGCCAGCCCGCCCTCGAACTGATAGTAATCATCAGAGTCGAGAAGATCGTGCTCGCGATTGTCTTGATTGTGCACCACAGCTTTGGTCGTGGCGAGGCGGGTGCGCAGCAGGTCGGTTTGCTTCTCGCCACCCAGCCCCGCGCCATAGGCAAAGCCGCCCCAAGCGAGGAAGGCGTCGGCGAAGTCGGCGCGTTTGGTCCAAGCGCCCTCATCGATGAGGGCCTGAAGGCCCGCGCCATAGCTGCCCGGCATCGAGCCGAAGACCCGCACGCCGGCGAGCCGCTCGGCATCTTGTCGGGTGCGGCCGGTGGCCTCAAGCGCTTCGGCGTCTTGGCTGGCGCGCGCGGCGATTGGGTTCATGTCCGTGGGTTCATTGAGGGAGGCCACGGCGCGCACCGCGCTATCAAACAGGTCAATCTGGTGCGGGAAGGCGTCGCGAAAGAACCCCGAGATGCGCAAGGTCACATCGACACGCGGGCGGCCAAGGTCTGACAGGGGCGTGACGGTGAAGCCGGTGACCCGGCCGGCGCCGCCATCCCACTGTGGCGCTGTTCCGATGAGCGCCAAGGCTTGGGCGATATCATCGCCCGCGGTGCGCATATTGGCCGTGCCCCAACAGGTCAAAACGAGGCTTTCGAGCCATTCGCCGTGATCGGCAAAGTGGCGGGCCACCAGCGCTTCAGCGCTCTTTTGACCCAGTTTCCACGCTGTCGGCGATGGCACAGCGCGCACGTCCACCGCGTAGAAATTCCGGCCAGTCGGCAACACATCGGGCCGCCCACGGCTAGGCGCGCCCGCCGGACCAGGGGGCACAAAACGTCCGGACAGACCGGTCAGCAGGTTCGCCGTCTCGGCGTCGGGAGAC
>JAHCMG010000278.1 GCA_019192585.1 Devosiaceae bacterium MH13 | reverse complement strand
ATCTTGCGGGGTCTGGACGAGCTGTTGGCCGACTTCGACAATCAGCATGCCAGGTTCGATCTCCTTGGCCGCTGCCGGCCCATCGGAGAAGACCACGGCGACAACAGCGCCAACCGCATCCTCCGGCACGTCGAAGCCTTGCTCCACCGCCTCTTCAACGGTCGCGAGCTCCATGCCAAGGATTGAGACTGGCGCTGGCCCCTCATCGAGCATCAGCCCATCGGCATCTTCGCCGTCGCGCAGCGCCAAGGTCACCGTTAGATCTACACGCTCGCCGCGCCGGATAACGGCCAGGTCCACCTCGGTCCCCGGCGGTGTCTGCGCAACCCGTGCCGGCAGATCGCTGGATGTCTCGATCCGGCGGCCGGCAAAGCGGACAATCACATCGCCATGCTCGATGCCTGCGTCATCGGCCGGGCCGCCTTCGGTCACAGACGAGACGAGCGCGCCGCGCGGCCGATCGAGTTGGAGCCCTTCCACAAGGTCAGGCGTGACCTCTTGGATGTGCACGCCCAGCATGCCGCGCCGCGTGGCGCCGAAGCGCACCAGCTGCGTGACAATGGCGTCTACCGTTGAGGACGGGATAGCAAAGCCAACGCCCACCGACCGCCCATTGGGCGACAAGATGGCCGTGTTCACGCCGATCACTTCGCCCGCGAGGTTGAACAGCGGCCCACCTGAGTTGCCCCGGTTGATCGCCGCATCGGTTTGAATGAACGCATCATATGGCCCCGCGCCGATGCTGCGGTTCATCGCCGAGACGATGCCCAGCGACACCGAGCCGCCAAGCCCAAATGGGTTACCGATGGCGACCACCCAGTCGCCGATCCGCAGCCCATCAGAATTGCCAAAGGGCACAAACGGCAGAGGGGCATCGGGCTCGATGCGCAAGACGGCCAGGTCGGTGGGCTCATCGCGACCGATAATCGTTGCCGGATAGGTCCGCCCATCGGTGAGGACGACGTCGATATCATCGGCGCCTTCGATGACATGGTTGTTGGTGACGATCAGGCCATCGGCATCGATGATGAAACCTGAACCCAGAGAGTTCTCGCGGCTCGGTCCATCGCCGCCGCCTTCGTCATCAAAAAAGTCGTCGAAGAAATCGCGAAAGGGCGAATCGTCCGGCAGATCCGGCACCGGCAAAGGTCGCCGACCGGCGATGCGCTGACGGGTCGAAATGTTCACCACCGCGGGCAGCAACTGCTCGGAAAGATCGGCCACCGAGAACGTGCCGGGCGCCGGGTTGTCGGTCTGCGCTTGGGCAGGAAGGCTTAGCAAAAGCGCGCACACAAGTGCGAGTACCCATGGCAGCGCGCCGACGCGCCTGACGTCCACCATTGGCCATGGCTGCCTG
The DNA here is from genome assembly GCA_019192585.1 of Devosiaceae bacterium MH13. Taxonomy (GTDB): domain Bacteria; phylum Pseudomonadota; class Alphaproteobacteria; order Rhizobiales; family MH13; genus MH13. The sequence continues at coordinate 5,364 of JAHCMG010000278.1, read as the reverse complement.
TGTGCCGCGCGTGCGTTCATAGTGATCCCCTGTTTGCGCCGAAGCGGGTTCGCTTAAGCGCTAAACTGTGCCGGGGGCATGGCGAGATCAAGCCGTCGGCGCGCTTATCCGGCCAACCAGGTGCGGGCGACGTAAAACAGCCCAACGCCGATGGCGAGGCTGACCACGCCCGCCACCCGCAGTGTCTGCGGGTTCATCTGTTCGACCATGGCGAGCATCTGCCGCGCAGCACCAGGAAACAGCGCATAAAAAAGGCCCTCGGCGACAAGCGCGCCGCCGAGGACCAGAACAATCAGCTCGAGCATGTCGAGCGCACCAACGGCGAGCGTTACTGAGCCGCAGGCGCTGCCTGAGGCGCAATGTCGCTCGTGCCGGACAGCGAACCGCCCTGCTGGTCACCGAAATAACGGAAGAAGTCCGAATCCGGCGAGATCACCAGGCTAGCGCCACTCGAGAAGCCAGCTTCATACGCCTGCATTGACCGGTAGAACGAGAAGAACTCGGGGTCCTGGCCGAACGCTTCGGCGAAGATCGCCGTCCGCTCCGCATCGCCCTCACCGCGGATCTGCTCACCTTCGCGCGTCGCATCGGCGACGATGACCGTCACCTCACGGTCGGCACGAGACCGGATGCGCTGCGCGGCCTCTTCACCTTGCGCCCGGATTTCGGTCGCTTCCCGCTCACGCTCGGTTTGCATGCGCTGGAAGATGGCTTGCGAGTTCGCTTCGGGAAGGTCGGCGCGGCGGATGCGCACGTCGACGATTTCCATACCGAAATTGTTCGCTTCACGGTTCACCTGATCACGGATGCGGCTCATCAGGTTGCCGCGATCATCACGCACGATCGTGATGTAAGGCACCTCGCCAAGCACACGACGCGTTGCCGAGTTCAGAACCGTCGAAAGCCGCGACTGCGCGCCGGCAATGCTGCCCACCGACTGGAAGAACACCAGCGGATCGATGATGCGGAAACGCGCGAACGTATCCACGACAAGCCGCTCCTGGTCAGCCGCGATGATTTCTTGCACCGGACTGTCGAGGTCGAGCACCCGGCGATCAAAGTAGCTGACGCTCTGGATGAACGGCACTTTGAAGTTCAGGCCCGGTTCTTGGACCACGTCCACGGCCTCACCGAACTGCAGAACCAAGGCCTGCTCGGTTTCATCGACGATGAAGATTGCGGAATAGATCAGCGCTGCGGCCACGCCCAACGCGATCAGACCTGCGCCACCAAAAAGTCTTTTCATCACTGGGTCCCTCCTGGACGGCGGGTCAACTCATTGATCGGCAGGAAAGGCACCACGCCCTGTCCGCCATCATCGGTATCAAGAACGATCTTGTCATTGTCGCGGAAGATGCGCTCCAGCGTCTCAAGATAGAGGCGCTGACGGGTCACATCGGGCGCGGCACGATACTCTTGGTAGACCGCAGTGAAGCGGTCAGCCTGACCACGTGCCTCGGCAACCGTCTGCTCACGATAGGCGTTTGCCGCTTCCAAGATGCGGGCGGCTTCACCGCGCGCTTCTGGGATGACGCGGTTCGAATAGGCCTGCGCCTGGTTCTGAACACGCTCATTGTCCGCACGGGCAGCCTGAACGTCGCGGAACGCGTCGATGACCTGGCTGGGCGGGTCAACCGTCAGCAGCTGAACCTGCGTGATCTCCACGCCGGCGCCGTAACTGTCGAGCGCTTCCTGCATCAACTCCTGGACCGCGGTCTCTGTAATCTGACGACCTTGGGTCAGGAGCGGCTGGATCTCCGAGCGGCCCACAACCTCACGCATGGCGGATTCAGCCACGGCGCGCACCGAGCCTTGTGGGTTCTGGATGTTGAACAGGAACAAGGGCGCGTCAGCGATCCGCCAGAACACGGCGAAATCGATGTCGACAATGTTACCATCGCCTGTGAGCATCAGGCTCTCTTCGGGCACATCGCGCGCACCAGCGCGGCGCGGGTCATCGGCCCGGGTGCCAACATCAACGCGGTTGATGGTCGTCACCGAGGGCGTGAAAACCGTTTCAAACGGCGGCGGAAGCCTGAAATTCAGACCCGGCGCCGCACGGCGATCGAACTCACCAAAACGCAGCACAACGCCTTGCTGGTCCGGCTGCACGCGGAAGGTGAAGAAGTTAAAGGTCACAAACACCAGGCCGATCAGCACGACGACAGCAATGAGCCCTTTGCTCAAGCCGCCACCTGCGCCGCCACCGCCACCACCGCCTTGCGGCAGGATGGTCTTGAGGCGGTCCTGACCTTTGCGGATCATATCCTCAAGGTCCGGCGGGCGCCCTTGTGGGCCTTGCGGGCCCTGAGGGCCACCATTGCCGCGTTGCGGGCCATTGCCCCAGGGGCCGCCACCGCCACCCCATGGGCCACCGTTGCCGCCGGTTTGGTTATTCCAAGGCATTTGGTTCCTTTCTTCGACGCGAGCCAGGCTGGCACGCGCAAACGCGCCCGCGAGGGTGCATCACGCCTTTCCTAAGCGGATATGCGGGTGCACATGGTCCGTATCGGGGATTCTTTCAAGATTGTTGGGGCCGAACGCTGCGGTTTTTACGTATCTTCGGCCGAAAACACCATTTTGCCGCAGCGCAGGGCGCTACAGCGCGTAAGGGTGGAGCGGCCCAAGGCAGCGGCAGTGCCTTCCCTAGCGTCGCCTATAGGTCGCAAAGACCATGTCCGCATCATCATGCTCGCCGGCCGGCTGGTCTTCCGCCGCCACCTGCGCCCAAACTTCGGGGTCAATGGTTGGGAAGTGCACCGTACCGGCCCCATCGGCTTCGACATGGGTGATCTCGAGACGGTCGGCATCCTCCATGGTCTGGGCATAGATCTGCCCGCCGCCAAGGATGAACACGGCCTCCTTCCCCAGCCCGGTCGCCAACAAGCGCGCGCGATCGAGAGCGGTATCAAGATCATCGTAGGTCTCAGCATCGTCGGCACGAAACGCAGGATCACGAGACACGATGATGTTCGGCCGCCCCGGCAAGGCTTTGCCGATGCTTTGGTAAGTCGCGCGGCCCATAACGACGGGGTGGCCCAGCGTCAGCGCCTTGAACCGGCGAAGGTCCGAGCGCAGGCGAAACGCCATCTCTTGCCCGTCGCCGATGACACCGTTGCGCGCCACGGCGGCAATCAGAACAATCTCCGGCGCGCTCATACCGCGATGGGCGCCTTGATCACCGGGTGCGGGTCGTACCCTTCAATGGCGATATGGTCGTACTGAAACGCGAACAGATCCGTCACCGTCGGGTCGAGCCGCAATGTCGGCAGCGCCCGCGGCGCGCGTGAGAGTTGCAGCTCGGCCTGCTCGATATGGTTGAGATACAGGTGCGCGTCGCCGAACGTGTGGACGAAATCGCCCGGCTTCAGCCCAACGGTTTGCGCGATCATATGGGTCAGTAGCGCGTACGAAGCGATGTTGAACGGCACGCCCAAGAAAATGTCCGCCGAACGCTGGTACAGCTGACACGAGAGCCGGCCATCGGCGACATAGAACTGGAACAGACAGTGGCACGGCGGCAGCGCCATAGCGTCTACATCGGCCGGATTCCAGGCGGAAACGATGTGCCGCCGGCTGTCAGGGTTGCGGCGCAGCCCATCAAGCAGGCGCTCCATCTGGTCGATGCTCTCGCCGTTTGGCAAAGCCCAGGACCGCCACTGCTTGCCGTAAACGGGGCCCAGATCACCGTTCTCGTCGGCCCACTCGTCCCAGATCGAAACCTTGTTGTCCTTCAAGTAGCCAATGTTGGTATCGCCGGAGAGGAACCATAAAAGCTCGTGAATGATCGAACGCAGATGCAGCTTCTTCGTGGTGACCAGCGGGAAACCATCGCTGAGGTCAAACCGCATCTGGTAGCCAAACACCGACCGCGTCCCCACACCCGTGCGGTCCATGCGGGTGACGCCGGTGTTGAGCACATGGTCAAGCAGATCGTGATAGGCGCGCATGGCTGACCCCAAGCCTCCGATTCGTCTGCGCACCATGAAAAAGGCCCGTCGCCTGGCTGGCAACGGGCCCCAAAAGCGCGCTGTGGAGCGGCTACTTCTTTTTGTGGAAAAGCGACAGCTTCCCGTAATGCTCGGCGAGCAGGTAATAGAAGGTCACCCGCGCCTTGGTGCGGTCCGCCTTCATCTTCTCGCAAACCGACTGAAGCGCAGCGTCAACCGCGTCGTCCGAGTCCGGCAAGGCCAGCTTTTTGCGGCAATAGCCATCGCGCACGCGCGCCAGCTCGGTCGGGTCCGAGCACGAAACCAGCGACGCATCGCGGCTGCGCAGTGCAATCCCTAAGTGTCGGACGATCCCGGCGACGGCCTCCTCGTCAACGTTGGAGGCAAATTTTTTCACATCAGCTAAATAGTCGGCCATCGACCGTTCTCCCCTTGAAACCCTATATGCGCGGCGCCCCTTCGCTGGGGCGTTCCGCCGCACGGGATACATGTTGAGCAGGCACCGCGCCGAGCGTCAACCGCCCGGCACGGCGCAAACCAGGGTCTATCAAGGCCGTAGACGGCAGCGATTGCCGTTACAGGAAGGACGGCCAGTTGGCATCGGCCTCGCTGATGAAGCCATCAAGGTCGCGCAACCAGCGCCGATTGATTGACTGGTTGGCGTTCAAGAACAGCCGGCCATCGACAATGCGCCAGACTTCGGGATCGCCTTGCGCCAAATAGCCTTGCGCCATCGCCCAGGCGCAGTGGCCGCCATATTCGGGCGCATAGCGCGACGGGTCGGCGACGAAGGCATCGCGGTTCGCGGTGCTGGCAAAGCGCCAGGTCGCACCCTCATGCTCAAGCGTGATGCTCGCATCGCCTGGGATGGCGCTGCCCTCGGTGTGATACGCCACCGCGTCATAGCCGCCGACGGCCGTGCCTTCGATATAGCCGGTGTAGATAACGGCCTTGGCCGGCCGCGCAGCCAGCGTTGCAGCGCCAGCCACAGCGCCGAACGCCAGAACTTTCAGCATCGAGCGCCGCGAGAAGGAGGCAGCGGCAAGCGATTGGCTGCCCGAGGGAAGGCCGGCGGACAGATCAGACAGGCGAAGCGAAGCGGGCGCAACGGCCGCAGTGGAATTGGGAGCTTTGGTCATAGCAATCTCCAGTGGTTTGGGTCCAACGGTGTGGTTGCACCCAATGTGGCGGGGGGCCCGCCAGCTGTCCAATCACCACAGATGGCACGGCCTTCACGTTCGCGTGGGGACACGCCGAAGATGCGTGAACGGCCGGTGAGCACACACCGGCCCCTGCGCGTCTCACATTGAAAACCGGGCGCCGATCTCGTATATTTGCCCTGCTGGGCAACCAGCTATGGCGATAAACGGTCATCGTAATAAACCTATCGGACCCGGGGGCGGTACCCGGCGCC
>JAHCMG010000277.1 GCA_019192585.1 Devosiaceae bacterium MH13 | reverse complement strand
GAAGTCACGGTCTCCTGCGCCGAGGGCGATGTCGGCCGGGTCTATGATGGTGCGGTGCCGTTCCGTATCGATGTGACGGAACTTGAAGGCTTCGAAGCGCCCAAGACCGAGGTGATGATCAATCTCGGCAACCCCGAGATGGCCTTCAAAACGAGCTTCTTGCCCGCCGCTGGCGTCGGCCTGGCGCGCATGGAATTCATCATCAATGAGTACATCAAGGCCCACCCGATGGCGCTGCTCTACCCCGAGCGCGTCAGCGATAGCGCCCAACGTCACCAGATCGAAGACATGATCGCCGCCGATGGGTCGGGCGAACAGTTCTTCGTGCGCACCTTGTCCGAAGGGGTCGGGACGATCGCCGCCGCCTTCTACCCGAGACCCGTTGTGGTGCGGCTCTCCGACTTCAAATCGAACGAGTACGCCGCCCTCATTGGTGGCGCCGACTTTGAGCCTGAAGAAGAAAACCCGATGATCGGGTTCCGTGGTGCCAGCCGCTACACCCACGATGCTTACAAGGAGGGCTTCGCGCTGGAATGCGCCGCCATGAAGCGCGTGCGTGAAGAGATGGGCCTCGACAATCTGATCTTGATGATCCCGTTCTGCCGCCGCGTTGACGAAGCCGACCGCGTGCTCTCCGTCATGGAAGAGTACGGGCTCAAGCGTGGCGAGAACGGGCTGAAGATCTACGTCATGTGCGAGATCCCCAACAACGTCATCCAAATCGACGAATTTGCGAAGCGCTTCGATGGGTTCTCGATTGGCTCCAACGATCTCACGCAGCTGGCGCTCGGCGTCGACCGCGATTCCGCCATGGTCGCCTTCGAGTTCGATGAGCGCGACCCCGGCGTGATGGCTTTCCTCAGCCAAGCGGTACAAGGCGCTAAGCGCAACAACAAGCACTCGGGCATCTGCGGCCAGGGACCGTCGGACTATCCGGAGATCGCCGAGTTCTTGGTGCGCGAAGGCATCGATAGCGTCTCCCTGACGCCCGACACGGTGATGCGCACGATGATCCGCATCAAGGAGCTTGAAGGCACCCTAGGCGTTTAGCCAAACACCATGTCTGCGCGGCCCTCACCTCGCCTGCGGGCGGCGCAGGATGCGGCCGAACGGGCGCTGGGCTAGTCGCCCTCAAACTCCATCAGCGAGCGGACGGGGACGCCCAGCGCTTCAATCTTCTTGGCGCCGCCAAGGTCGGGCAGATCGATGATGAAGCAGGCCGCCACCACTTCGGCGCCGATCGATTGCAGGAGCTTGATCGCCGCCTCCGCGGTGCCGCCGGTCGCGATCAGATCATCGACCACCAGCACCTTCTCGCCGGCACCAACCGCGTCCTTGTGCATCTCCATCTCGTCGATGCCATATTCCAGCGAATAAGCAATGCGCACCGTCTCGTGTGGCAGCTTCCCCTTCTTGCGGATCGGCACGAAGCCTGCCGAGACCTGGTGCGCCACCGCGCCCCCGAGGATGAAGCCACGCGCTTCGATGCCCGCAACCTTGTCGACCTTCGTGCCCGCATAGGGCTGAACCAGCTGGTCGACCGCACGGCGGAAGGCCCGCGCATCACCGAGCAAGGTCGTGATGTCGCGGAACATGATCCCCGGCTTGGGATAGTCGGGAATGCTGCGGATCGCAGACGCAAGGGTTGGGTCGACGGAAACGGTCAAAGCAAAAATCTCCGGGGTGGCAGGCCATGGCGCGGCAGAGGCGCACAAAGGCGGACAGAGGCGGATAGAAGCGGACCGGCGCACCCTAGCGACGCCGCCCGCCCTTGCAAAGGCAACTATGACACCCGTGCCAAGAACGAAAAAGGGCCGCCGAGACGGCGACCCTTTGAATTTTGGTGTTGGTGCAAGGCTTAGTGCTCGACCGTGCTCCAGACCCGGCGCTTGGTCATGTAAACCAGGCTGCCAAAGATCAGCAGGAACGCCATGACCCGGAAACCCATCTCCTTGCGCGCGTTGAGGTGCGGCTCAGCGGCCCACATCATGAACGCGGAGACGTCCTTCGAGTACTGGCTGATCGTCTCGGGCGACCCGTCCTGGTACACATGCATGCCGTCCCACAGGGGCTGCGCCATGGCGATGTACTCGCCGTTGACGAAGTACGGGTTGTAATGACCCAACTCGCCTTCGGGGTTCACATGGTCCGCATCATACCCCGTCAGAAGCGAGTAGATGTAGTCCGGACCATTTTCGGCATAGCCGGTGAAGATGTCGAACACGAAGTTCGGGAACCCACGGGTCGGTGCACGCGCTTTGGCAAGCAGCGAGAAGTCGGGAGGGTATGCGCCCATCGCCGCAACGGCCGCTTCCTGGTTCGGGAACGGCGGCGGGAACCGGTCCGACAGGCGACCGGGACGCTCGAACATGTCGCCGAACGAATCCGGGCCATCTTCGATGAAGTAGTTGGCGGCAATCGCCCGCACTTCAGCCTCAGAGAACTCGGGCCCACCGGGCTCCATCAGGTTGCGGAACGCCACGCGGCTCAGTGCGTGACAGGCCGAACAGTTTTCCGAGTAGATCTGGAAGCCACGCTGCAACTGCGCCGTGTCGTAGGTGCCGAAGAACCCGGCGAACGACCAGTCCTGCTCACGCGGTGCCTTACCGCCGCCGGCGGCAAGCGCAGCCGTGGCAGGGACGATGGCCACAAGAGCGGCCACCAGCACCCGTTTGATCATGCGGCTTGAAAACAAAGCCATCATTGGTCTCCTTTGCGTGCCTCAGCCCTTGGTTTCAGGGGCTGCAGTCGCACCAGCCGGCTGGCCAGCGCCCGAGGCAACGGTTTTGGTTTTCGCCTTGGACAAAACAGCATCCGTGATCGAGGCCGGCAGCGGCTTGGTGGTCTCAAACAGACCCAGCAGCGGCAGGATGATCAGGAAGTAGGCGAAGTAGTAGACGGTCCCGATCTGCATGGCGGGCACGTACCAGCCTTCTGCAGGCTTCGAACCGAGCCAGCCCAGCCACACAGCGTTGATGGCAAACACCCAGAACGCCGCCTTGAACCAAACCGAGCGGAACGAGCCCGACTTGACCTTGGAAGTGTCAAGCCAAGGCAGGAAGAACAGGACCACGATGGCGCCGAACATCAGCAACACGCCACCAAGCGCAGAGGGGACGGCACGCAGGATCGCGTAGAACGGCAGGAAGTACCATTCGGGCACGATGTGCGCCGGCGTCACCAGCGGGTTGGCTTCGATATAGTTGTCCGCGTGACCGAGATAGTTCGGCAGGAAGAACAGGAAGTAGGCGAACAGCGCGAAGAACACGACCATCGCGAAGAGGTCTTTGACCGTCGCATAGGGGGTGAACGGCACGGTGTCCGACTTCTGCTTCACTTCCACGCCGGTCGGGTTGGTTTGGCCGGTCACGTGCAGCGCCCAAACGTGCAGGATGACGACGCCGAAGATCATGAACGGCAGCAGATAGTGCAGCGAGAAGAAGCGGTTCAGCGTTGGGTTATCAACCGCAAAGCCGCCCCACAGCCACTGCACCAGCGTATCGCCAACGATCGGGAAGACCGAGAAGAAGTTGGTGATCACGGTCGCGCCCCAGAAGGACATCTGACCCCAAACCAGCACGTAGCCCATGAACGCGGTGGCCATCATCAGGAGGAAGATGACAACGCCCAGGATCCACAACACTTCGCGTGGCTCTTTGTAGGAGCCGTAATAAAGGCCCCTGAAAATGTGTAGATATACGGCGATGAAGAACATCGACGCGCCAACCGCATGCATGTAGCGCAGCAGCCAGCCATAGTTCACGTCGCGCATGATGTGCTCAACCGAGTTGAACGCCATGTCAGCATGCGGCGTGTAGTGCATCACCAGAACGATGCCGGTCACAATCTGTGAGACCAGCATGATCATCAGGATGCCACCGAAGGTGTACATGTAGTTGAGGTTCCGCGGGATCGGGAACTCAACAAACTGGCCGTGCATCATACGCACGACCGGAAGACGTGCATCGAGCCAACGCTCAACGCCTGTCTTAGGGACGTAGCTTGAAGGTCCGGACATGGGGATCTCCTAGAGTGCTAAGACGTTGTCCGCTGGTATCAGCCAATGCGGATGGTGGTGTCGGAAATGAATTCATATGGCGGGATCGGCAGGTTTTCCGGCGCCGGGCCACGACGGATACGGCCAGCCGTATCGTAGTGCGAGCCGTGGCAGGGGCAGAACCAACCGCCAAAGTCGCCCGCTTCGGAAAGCGGGATACAGCCCAAGTGGGTGCAAACGCCGAGCATCAGGATCATCGCCGGATTTTCAGCGATTGACCGCGCTTCGTTTGTGGCCAGCGCGGCTGGGTCAATATCGAGACGGGCAGACGGATCGGGCAAATCGTCGACCGACACATCGTCAGCGGCGGCGATCTCTTCTTCGGTGCGATAACGGATGAAGACCGGCTTGCCGCGCCACATCACCGAGACCTGATCGCCAGGCTGCATCGAGCCGACATCAACTTCGCTGGTCGACAGGGCCAGCGCCGAGGCATCGGGGTTCATCTGCGCGATGAACGGCCATGCGAGGCCACCAACGCCAACAGCGCCCATGGCGACAGTCGCAATGTACAGAAAATCTCTCCGGGTCGGCTCTTCAGAGCCGTGAGCCTGAGGTTCAGAGTGCGTCGACACGTTTATGTCCCTTTCAAACGACAGACAGCCGCGCTTTGAACGCTGCAAGGTCCAAAACAACGGCAGGGTCGATCCCGATCATGGCGAGCGCTGTAAAGTGAGTCGGCTCGCAGGTCAGGCTGGCAATTCGCCGCATTCGCGCCGCTTTATCGAGTGCGCGGGCGCCTTACTCAATTACCCAAATGACCATTCAAATTGGTTATCACTACGACTGGGAATTCGTTTCGGACTAGGGCAAAACAACGCATCTTACCAGCCCCCTTTTGCTCGCTTCGAATACCCTGCCGATGGTTGCCCTAGCGCTCTTCCAACCTGAAATTCCCAGCAACACCGGCGCACTCATGCGCCTTTCGGCCTGCCTGTCGATCCCGCTGCACATAATCGGCCCCACGGGCTTTGTCATGACCGACCGCGCGCTGCGCCGTGCGGGCATGGATTACCGCGATAGCGCGAAGACGCAGCAGCACCCTGATTTCGAAGCGTTTGAGGCTGCGGTGGCCTGGGAGCGGTCGCGGTTTATCCTCATGACCACGCAAGCGCCAACCGTCTTCACCGATCATGTATTCGCGCCATCCGACATTATCGTCATGGGGCGAGAGACCGCCGGCGCGCCGGACTGGCTGCACCAGCGCGCCGATGCGCGCCTGTCGATCCCCATGCAGGCGGGGCAACGCTCGCTCAATTTGGCACTCGCTGCCTCGATGGCGGTTGGCGAAGCCCTCCGCCAAACCGGGGGGTTTCCAGACCCCTTGGCCTCCGGGCATGAGTGAGCAAACGCAACACCACGCAGACACAGAACGCTATGGCGCCTTTTGAACCCATCTTCTCGCCGCAGGCTCTCCCCGAGGGCGTGCCCGCCGATATCGACGACAAGAAGCAGGCCGCCCAAGCCTGGTTCACCCAGCTGCGCGACCAGATTGTCGGCGCGTTCGAGCGCATCGAAGAAGAGGCCGATGGCAAGCCCGGCACCGAGGACCATCCAATCGGCCGGTTCCGGCTGATCCCCCACGAGCGCACCAACCATGATGGTACGCCGGGCGGCGGCGGCACCATGGGTCTGATGACCGGCCGCGTGTTCGAGAAGGTGGGCGTCCATGTCTCCACGGTCCACGGCACCTTCGCGCCGGCATTCCAAGCGCAAATTCCTGGCGCTGCGGAGGATCCACGGTTCTGGGCGTCGGGCATCTCGCTGATCGCGCATCTGCGCAACCCCAACATCCCCGCCGTTCACATGAACACCCGCATAGTGGTGACGACACGGCAATGGTTTGGCGGCGGTGCTGACCTCACGCCTGTGCTGGACGCACGCCGCAACCAAGAAGACCCCGACACGGTCGCGTTTCACGAAGCAATGGAAGAGGCGTGCCGCGGCCATGTGCCAGCCAACTACGAGGCCTTCAAAGCCTGGTGCGACGACTATTTCCACCTCGCCCACCGCGATGAGCCGCGCGGCATTGGCGGCATTTTCTACGATTACCTGCACTCAGGCGATTGGGACGCGGACCTCGCGCTCACGCAATCCGTGGGCTCGGCCTTCGCGCGCATCTACCCGCAGCTTATCCGCGCCAATTGGGATGCGCCGTTCACCGAGCGCCAGCGTCACGAACAACTCGTGCGACGCGGACGCTATGTGGAGTTCAACCTGCTCTACGATCGCGGGACGATATTCGGTCTGAAGACCGGCGGCAATGTCGATGCGATCCTGTCGTCCATGCCGCCAGAGGTCCGCTGGCCCTAGGCTTACTGGCCCTAGGTTTGGGGCTTCAGCACCGCCAGCAGCTCATCGCGTGACAAGGTGAAGTCCGACTGCACCCACGCGCCCTCCATCATGGCCAGGGCCACACCCAGCTGAGGGCCCTGCGGCACGCCGCGTTTAAGAAGATCACCGCCCGTCACGGGCAGTTTGGGGCGCTCATAGGCGTTGGCGAGGCTCAACAGGCTCGTCACGCGGCCGATCTCGTCATCGGGCAGGTCCCGCTCGGGGTCCGCGTCGAGCGCCAGCGCCGACTGAATGACAAGGGCGTCAATGAAGCGCTCCAAGCCCAACTCATAAAGCGCCCGGCGGGCGTCGCCTTGTTCGCTGATCGCCACCGTATCCGTGCTCTGCCGCGCCTGTGCTGCGTCTGCCAGCCGCGTGCTCTCCGCGCCCGACAGTTTAAGGCGGGCGGACAAAGCGTCCATCGCCTCTTTGCCCGCTCGTGGGAGCAGCGCTTGCAGGCGCAACATCGGGTCAGCTTCTAGGTCCAGAGCGGCTTCAAGCCGCATAAACCGGGCGAAGAGGTCCATATCGCCGCTTTCGGGCAGAACCGCCTGGTAGACACTCGTTTGCCGCATCCACAGAAGTGCGCGCGTTGGGTCCGGCGCAGACAGAAGCCGCTTCAGCTCCGCCCAAACCCGCTCCGCTGACAGGTCCGCCAGCCCGCTCTTGCCGCCAACAATGGCACGCACGGCGTCACGGTCCGGCGCGCCGCGCCCGTACCAGGCAAAGAAGCGAAAGAAGCGCAAAATGCGCAGATAATCTTCGGCGATACGGGTCGGCGCATCGCCAATAAGCCGCAATCGCCGCGCTTCAAGGTCCTCAAGCCCACCAAGCGGATCAACCAGCTGCGCCCGCCGATCGACATAGAGCGCGTTCATGGTGAAGTCGCGCCGCGCCGCGTCATCGGCGAGGTCCCGCGAGAACGCCACAACAGCGCGCCTGCCGTCGGTCTCGACATCCTTGCGCAGGGTCGTCACTTCAAACGGGGTCCCGTCGGCGACGACCGTTATCGTTCCGTGCTCAAGGCCGGTTGCGATGGCTTTGAAGCCGGCCGCTTGCGCGCGTTCCACAACCTCGCCCGGCGTGGCTTGTGTGGCGATATCGAGGTCGGCAACCGGTTCATTGAGCAGCGCGTTGCGCACGCAGCCGCCCACCAGCCACGCCTCGTCACCCTCTTGGCTGACCGCATCGAGAACCCCGCGCGCACCCGGTCGCTCGAGAAGATCGGCCAGCGGATCGATCATTCGGTGGGCTCGACAAACCGTCCGGGCACGATTTCACCATCGACCACGCGGGCGGGCTCGTATTCGCCGGTCGACCCGCCGGTCTCAAACTGCGCGAGCGTGACCATGGCGACAAGCACCAGTGCGGCGCCGGACCCGATCAACCAATAGAACGGCATGTCCGTTCGCTTCCCACGCACCGTGGTCCAAAGCAGGTACAGGGCAAACGGCACAAGAAACAGCGCCAGATTGATCACGGCAATTCGCAGCACAGCGGGTCACCTCCGGTTTGACACAACTCGTTGGGACATGTGGTGAATAATCCCCGCCGTCAAACCCCAGATGCGACGATCCGCGTAGGTGTAGCTGTAGAAAAAGCGCTCGCGGCCCTCAAAAATGCGGCTTTCCTGCCGCGCATTGGCCGGATCGAGCAGAAATCGCAGCGGCACATAAAAGATGTCGTCCACTTCGCCGGGGTTCGCCGTAAGGGCCGGCCAGCCATCAACAAGGCCCACCACGGGGTAGACGCGGTAACCGGTTCGCGAGGCGTAGCTGGGCAGAAACCCCTGCACGCGCACAGTGGCGGTTGGCAGCGCGATCTCCTCGAGAGCCTCACGCAGAGCCGCCTCCTTCGGCGCTTCGCCGGGATCGATCCGCCCACCGGGAAAAGCGATTTGCCCCGCATGGCTCGATAGGTTCGATGTCCGCACCGTGAGGACGACATCCGGCTCGGGCGCTGAGGCGTCGACAGCAATCAGCACGGCTGCTGGCTTCAACGGCGCGTCCGTCAGCGCCTGCGCGAAGTCAGGGTTGAGAATGTGATCGCCCGTCGGGTCGGGCAGCGCCGCCGCCTCCTGGTCCACTGGCACCAAGGGCGCTTCTAGGAGCGCAGCGGTCAGCGCATCGGTCAGCGCGCCGCCTTCTTCGGGCAGCGGGTTGCCGGTCTCAGATGGCGATGGAGCAGCGGGATCAGCGGGGGGCATGCCTGCTCATGCCCGCTTGTCGGCGCAGTGGCAAGCGCCGACCACTTGCCTCACTGCGGCACGATGGGAAAGCGGCTCGGGCCGGAGAGCAGAGCCGGCACGTCGCCGTCCCAATCGATCAGCTCATCATCGTTGAGGATGGCAAACGTGGTCGAGCGGTCGATCAGCGCTTCGAGCCGCCCGCGCACCAGGACGTACGGCTTCACACCGTCCGAACTCTCTTCAAACGCAAAGCGGACCGGATGGTCCGGCCCCACCGTCACCACATCGCCCATCGATGTGCGCAGCGCCAGCTCTGGCCCTTCTGGCTTGGGTTGCACGGCATGGTCGACGACCACCAGCGGCGCGTCATCGACAGTGATGGCGAGCTTCTCGTGTGGCGTCACCAGATAGGTCACGCCATCGTCGTCCTTGCGCAAAAGGCTCGAGAACAACCGCGCCAGCCGGGTGCGGCTGATGGCACCACCCTCATGGTACCAGGTTCCATCGGCAGCGATTCGGATATCGATAGCCCCGCACGATGGCGGGTTCCAGCGGTCCACCGGCGGCGCGCGGCGCCCGCTGCCCGCGGCAAAAAGCAAGGTTTCGAACGCGGTGGGCGCTACAAGATCAGCGCTATCGTCGGCCATTTTTCCCCTGTGTCGCCACGCATCGTCCCCCAACGGCGAAAGTGGCGAAAAAACCTGTTTATGCGCACCCAGTGCGCTAATTAACCCTTCCGCAAGGCACCACGAAGGGTTGCATCGGGTGGTGAGGCGCTGCAGCCTGCACCTGCTGGAAGGCGTCGTATCATGAGGGTTCGCCCTTGATCCATGCGGCATCTCAAGTCCGGGCGCGCGATCCCACGCGTGCGCGTGTTTTGCTCGGTGTTCTGCACTGTGTTTTTGGCCGTGGCCACAAAGCGGCCAGGTTTGATTGCGCGATAGGGCCCTGAAGCTGACCATAAGAGGAGAGGCCAGTGACCGAAACGGCCGTTCAAGACCACGCGGCAACCCCGCAAGCCATTGCGGCACAGGCCGAGGCCACCGCTGAGAAGCTCGGCATCGCCCGGCAGGCCGTCGGCGCGACCATCCTCGGCCAACAGCAGGTCATTGATCACACGCTCACCGCGCTTTTGTGCGGCGGCCACGCGCTGCTGGTCGGCCTTCCTGGGCTTGCGAAGACGAAGCTTGTCGAAACCCTTGGCGCGGTCCTGAGCCTCGATGCGCGGCGGGTGCAGTTCACCCCGGACCTTCTGCCCTCCGACATTCTCGGAGCCGAGGTGCTCGAGCAAGATGCCGATGGCAAGCGCTCGTTCCGCTTCATTGCTGGCCCGATCTTCTCGCAACTTCTGATGGCGGACGAGATCAACCGCGCCTCGCCGCGGACCCAAAGTGCGCTGCTGCAAGCGATGCAAGAACAGCATGTCACGGTGACGGGCTCGCGCCACGAGTTGCCTGAACCGTTCCACGTGCTCGCAACGCAAAACCCGATCGAACAGGAGGGCACCTACCCGCTGCCCGAAGCGCAGCTCGACCGGTTCCTTTTGGAGATCGAGATCGGCTTCCCCGATCGCGACGCCGAGCGCGAGATGCTGAAGCTCACCACGGGCCAGCGCGAAGAAAAGCCGGCGCCGGTTTTGACCGCGCAGGAGCTGATCGACGCCCAGCGTCTCGTGCGGGCCATGCCCGTTGGCGAGAGCGTCGCCGAAGCGATCCTTGATCTGGTGCGCGGCGCCCGGCCCGGGCCAGACGCGCACCCGGTGATCGGCGATCATCTCGATTGGGGGCCGGGCCCCCGCGCTTCGCAAGCGCTGATGCTTGCCTGCCGCGCCCGGGCGCTGCTCAACGGACGGCTCGCGCCCTCATCAGACGATGTGGCGGCACTGGCAGAGCCCGTTCTGCGCCACCGCATGGCCCTTACCTATGCCGCGCGCGCGGAAGGCGTCACCCGGCGGGAGCTGGTTGCGAAACTGGTGGAGGCTGTCCTTTGATCAGCCTGCCCGGCTCAAGCTCAGGTGCGCCGCGGCGGACAAGCCTTGGCCCCGCCGAGCTGGAGCCGCTCGACCTTCTGGAGCTCAACACGAGGCCGCGTGCCTTGGCCGCGAGCATGCCCGACCTGCTCGTCGAGGCCAACCGGATCGCCGCCTCGCTGCTTGCCGGCCTGCACGGCCGCAAACGCGCAGGGCCGGGCCACACTTTCTGGCAGTTTCGGCACTATGGCGCGGGCGATGCCGCCTCGCGGATCGATTGGCGCCGCTCCGCGCAGGGCGACGCCCTGTTTGTGCGCGAAATGGAGTGGGAGAGCGCCCACACGGTTCGGTTCTCCGTAGATCTGTCCGCCTCGATGCGGTTTGCCTCACCCGATGCCCGTGAACCGAAACGCGACCGCGCAGTTTTGATGGCCTTGGCGCTTGGTAGCTTGCTGGCCCGAGGCGGTGAACGTGTCGGCCTCATCGGCGGTGAGCGGCCCAAGACCGGTGAAGCCGCCATGCGCGCGCTGGCGCTTGAGCTGGTCAATCGCGACACCGACAAGTCCGGCAAGCACCGCTGGTCGGACATGACGGCCGTCCGCCCGCGTGAGGATGTGATCATCCTCTCTGACTTTCTGTTTCCCGACACCGAGCGCGAACGCCTTGTCGACCAGCTGGTCTCTCGCGGCGCACGGGCCCATCTGGTGCAGATCGTCGACCCGGTCGAAGAGGCCTTCCCCTTCCGCGGGCGCGTCAAGTTCGAGGGGCTCTCAAAGACGCGCACGCAGCTGGTCGCTGGCCGTGCCGAGGGCTGGCAAGAGGCCTACCAAGCGGTCTTCCAGGCCTTCACGGCAGACCTGCGACAGTTGGCCCGCTCACGCGGCTGGAGCCACACCGTCTCACACACCGACCGGCCAGCCGCCCTCCCGCTCCTGTCGGTACATGAGGCGCTCACCCGGTCTCGGGAGCGTTAGAGGATGGGCGCACTAGGCTTGTCATCGCTGAGTTTTCTGGCGCCGCTCGCCCTGCTGGGCCTGTTGGCGCTGCCGGCGCTGTGGTGGTTGCTGCGCGCCACGCCGCCGCAGCCGACCCACGCATTGTTTCCGCCCATGCAGCTGTTAGCGCGGCTGACATCGGCTGAAGAGACGCCAGTACGCACGCCCTGGTGGCTTTTGCTGCTGCGTTTGCTTCTCGCCGCCATCCTCATTCTCGCCTTTGCCGGCCCGCAATGGCGCGCGAACGCGCCGCTCGACCTGCCGGGCACCAGCGACGCGCCGCTTCTGCTCGTCATGGAGACCGATTGGGCAACGGCCCATGATTGGGAAGAGCGGCTCGACCGTGCGCGGCGGATCGTGCGAACCGCTGATGATCAAGGGCGCGCCGTCGGTTTGTTGGCCATGCCGCAACCTTTTGACACGGTTCCCCTGCCAAGCGACGGAGCGGCTGTTTTGGCGGCCCTCGATGAGCTCAGGCCGCAGCCCGCCTCGCAGGACCTCAGTGACGCGCTGGCGCAGGTCACCCGAACCCTCGACACAGAGGCCTGGCGTAACGCCGCTGTTGTCTGGATGACCTCCGGCCTCTCCAAACAGGCAGACGGAATGGAGGCTTTGGCGGCCTTGGCGGACCGGGTGGACGCGGCGCTCGTGCACGGCAAACCGCCGGACCGGGCGCTCAGCCTCGACATCACCCCCAGCGGTCCAACCGCCACCTTGCACACGGTCGCGTTCGATGAAGGCGCCATCACACTACCGCCGCGGCGCGAACTGGAAGGCGCGCGCGTTGTCGCGCTCGATATCAGCGGCCGCCAGCTGGCAGCGGTGCCGCTGACCGAAGCCAACGCCGCCGACGGCTCTGTTCTGGGGTTCGATCTACCTGTCGATGTCCGCAACGATATCGCCCGCATCGCACTTCAGCCGACCCGGCATGCCGGCCACGTTCTGTTGATCGACGACAGGCTTGATCGGCGCCAAGTCGCCATTGTCGGCACCCAGGGCAGCGACGATGCCCAGCCGCTTCTCTCGAGCACCACGTACATCGAGCGCGCCATCGAGCCGTTTGCCGACACGGTGGCGCCCCGCACCGGCGACAGCAACACCGAAATCGCCCGCGCCATCGCCGGCGGTGCCGATGTGCTCGTCCTCTCCGGCGCTGTGACGTTGACGCCTTCCACCACCGCCGATCTGCAAGACTGGGTCGCCCGCGGCGGCGTTCTTATCCGCTTTGCGAGCACGTCGCTCGCCGATAGCGACGACCCGCTTCTACCGGTCCCCCTGCGCGCCGTGGACCGCCAGCTCGGCGGGG
>JAHCMG010000276.1 GCA_019192585.1 Devosiaceae bacterium MH13 | reverse complement strand
GTGTTGATATGCGCCAGCGCGGCTTCGGTTGCGGGGCCGGGCGCGGGTTCCTCTCCCGCCACAAGCTGTTGCGCGAACGCTTCTAGCCGCTCGATGCCATCCCCCAGGCTCCGCCACGGCGTATCGCTCAACCGCGCCAGCGCATCGGGCTTTGGGCCTTTCCAGGGCTGCGCGAAGGCGCGTGCCAGCGGATCTATGCCAAGCCCTAAGTCCGACGCCAGCGCTCGGTGCAGGCCCTGTTGGTCCGGTGCAGAGCCCGAGGGGATTCGCGCGAGCGCGACCAGCGTCTCTGTGGTTTGCTGGCCATCTGGCGCGGCGCCGAACACGTGGAGCCCATCGCGGATTTGCAGCTCTTTGAGGTCGCACAGGGCCGTGTCCAGAGCCGCGAGGTCCCCGGGGACATCGCCGGGCAGCGCGACGTCCTCTGTCAGCCCGATCTCGCGCGCAAAGCCGACAATGTCGTCCGCCAGCACCCGCGCGCGGGCGGGGTCGCTCGCTTGCGCCATTGTGTACTCGTCGAGCAGCGTCTCAAGCTCTTGGTAGGGCCCGTAGCTCTCCGCTCGCGCAAGTGGCGGCATCAGATGGTCGACGATCACGGCGCCGGTCCGACGCTTCGCTTGGCAGCCTTCGCCGGGGTCATTGACGATGAAGGGGTAGAGCGTCGGAACCTCGCCCAGCAGCGCGGCAGGGTAGCACCCGCCAGAGAGGGCCATCGCCTTGCCCGGCAGCCACTCCAAATTGCCGTGCTTGCCGAACTGGATAACGGCGTGGGCCTGCGTCTGCAGGTAGGCGTAGAAGGCCAGGTAGGCGTGCGGCGGCACCAGGTCCGGGTCGTGATAGGTCGCCTCCGGGTCAACGCCATAACCACGTGCTGGCTGGATACCGATCAGCAGTTTGCCATGCCGGTGGAGCGGCAAGGTGAAGCGGCCATCGGCAAAGGCCGGATCGTCTTCTGGGCGCCCCCATCGGGCCGTTATGGCCTGCTGGATCGAAGGTGCTAGGCCGGCAAAGAAGGTCCGATAGGTTTCGAGCGGCAGGTGCTCACTTGGTTTGCCGTTGAGGAGATCATCCATAAGCGCGGCGCCACTGGTGGGCGCATCGTCGACCGCGTAGCCCGCCTCGCGCATGGCCTGTGTGAACAGGGCAACCGAGGCCGGCGTATCGAGGCCCACGCCATTGCCGATGCGGCTGCGCTTGCTGGGATAGTGCGCCAGGACAATCGCGACCGTCTTTTGGCTTTCGGGCGTGACGCGAAGGTCAGCCCAACGCTTGGCCAGCCGCGCTACGCCGGCAATGCCGCTCGGCTCGGGCTCGTATGCGACGGGCGCAAACTGGGTGCCAGCGTCCCGCTCGCCTTGCTGCTTAAAGCTGATCGCCCGGCCGTGGATGCGTCCGTCGAGCTCGGGCATCACCACGTGCATGATCAGATCGGTGGCCGGCAGGCCTTGCGCTGAACCGTCCCACGCCTCCCGAGAGGCGCCGCTGAGGACGGCTTGGATGACCGGCGCGCCGGTGACGCTGAGCGGCCCGCCATCTGTCTGGCCGGACGCGGACGAAGCGAACGCCGTGGTGTTGATGACGACCGGCGGATCGACCTTTGGCAAGGCCTTTTCGAGGAAGGCCTGCGCCGCCTCATCCTTGAGACTGGGCACCACGAGCGGTGCAGGACGGAGCCCGTGAGCTATTAGCGCATTGGCCAAAGCACGGATGGGCGCCACGGTGCCGGCCTGCATCAAGCTTGCGTAAAAAACGATCGGCACGCTGCCTGGCTGCGGTGCCCCTGTAGCGCCCAGCGTCTCCGGATCGCACCAGCCCATGCGCTGAAAGGGCTTAACGGCTGAGGCTTCAAGGTCGGCATTTTTGCCCTCGGCCAAATCGTCGAGCAGACCCAGCGCCGACCGCAGGTTGGCGACGCCGCCCTCAACCAGCAGCTGCCAATACCGCCGGCAGACCGGGCCCGGAGTGGTACTCAGGTCAGCGAGGGCAGGGTCCCACTGGGCATCGCCGGGAACCACGATGAGCTGGATCGCATTGGCGCGCGCGGCGGCCACGAGGCGGTCGAGACCATAGGGCCAGTAGCTCTGCCCCCCGATCAAGCGAATGGCGATCACCTTCGGCGGCGGGGCGCAGTCAACCATCGCCGAGACGTACAGATCGACCGAGTAGGGGTGTTTGAGTTGACCCAGATTGGCAAGCCGGAAGCTGCTCTCGAGCCTCTCTTCGCGCGCAACGAGCGTTAGCGCGGACAGCTCGCTGTCGGCGGACGACAGAACGAGGATATCACCGGGCGTTTGGCCCAGATCGACGGGTTCCTCGCCATCCTCAATGCGTCCAGCCTGAGCGGTGAGAACGTGCATCAGGCCGCCGAACTCGAGAGCTCAAGGTCCGACAGATCAAGCGGCGCGGTGCCGATGACAACAAGCGCTGAACGGGCCGGCGCTTCCGGCACGAAGCGGGTCGCGATGCGCGGACCGACCGCTTGGACCTCGACCCCGACGGGCTTTCCAGCCACCGCGACAGTGCCCTTGACCCGCAAGACGCGTGGCTTGGCGCAGAGGCTCTCGACGAAGCGCTGGACGGCTTCGCGGCTGCCAAAGGGATCGAGTGCCAGGACCTTGCTCGCAAACGCATCGTGGCCAT
>JAHCMG010000275.1 GCA_019192585.1 Devosiaceae bacterium MH13 | reverse complement strand
AAGAAGTCATGTTCCCCGGCCTTGGTCGCCAGGATCGCGACGGCTTCCCCGGCATGACCCGCGAACTGGTCGAGATCGAGATGGCGGCCCATGGCGGGTCGATCTTCGAAATCGAGAAGGTCGATGGTAAGTGGCAGGTCGTTGTCGATAGCCAATACAATCGCCGGATCACCGCGCTTGAAACGCTGATGACGGTTGATGGCCCGGCCGCTGGCCACGCGAAGCTGAAAACGAACGCGGACCCGTCAGGGACAGCGATCGTTGGCACCATCAACAACTGCGCCGGCGGCATCACGCCCTGGGGCACGTACTTGATGGCCGAAGAGAACTTCCATGGCTACTTCTGGACCGATGTGGTCAATGATGAAGGCCGCCCGGATGTCTCCGGCTTTGACCAGGCAGAATCCTACGGCCGCTATGGCGTGCCCGGGCGCTGGTACGCCTGGGGCAAGCACCATAGCCGCTTCAACATCGACCAAGAGCCCAACAGCCCCAACCGCTACGGCTACATTGTCGAAGTCGATCCGCTCGATCCGACGTCAACACCGGTGAAGCACACCGCGCTTGGCCGGTTCCGCCACGAGGGCGCGGAATCGATCGTCAACAAAGACGGCCGCGTTGTCGTCTATTCGGGCGACGATGCGCGCTTCGACTATGTCTACAAGTTCGTCTCCGACGGGGTTGTTGGCAACGACAAGGCCGCCAACATGCGTCTCCTCTCTAAGGGCACGCTCTATGTCGGCAAATTCCAGGATGATGGCCGCCTCGAATGGATGCCGCTGACCTGGGGTACCGGTCCGCTGACGCCGGAGAACGGGTTTGCCAGCCAAGCTGATGTTGTCATCGATGCGCGGCTCGCGGCTGACCTTCTGGGCGCCACCCC
Organism: Devosiaceae bacterium MH13; assembly: GCA_019192585.1. GTDB lineage: Bacteria > Pseudomonadota > Alphaproteobacteria > Rhizobiales > MH13 > MH13. Next base: position 4,338 of record JAHCMG010000275.1, on the reverse strand, counting down.
GATGGATCGCCCGGAAGATGTTGAACCGGGCCCCGACGGCCGGGTCTATATGATGCTGACCAACAATTCGCGACGCGAGGCTGACCAAACCGATGCCGCAAACCCGCGGCCAGAGAACCTGTTCGGGCACATCATGGAAATGACCGCGCCCGATGCCGACCATGCGGCCACCGAATACACCTGGGACATCTTGGTGCGGTGTGGCGATCCGTCGATCGCCGAAGTTGGCGCACAATGGGGCCCAGGCACGACAGAACATGGCTGGTTCGCCGCGCCGGACAATTGCGCCTTTGATGCCGATGGGCGCTTGTGGATTTCCACTGATCAGGGCTCCGGCTGGGGCCGCCCCGGAAAGTCGGATGGGCTGTACTCCCTCGAGACGGATGGGGAGCTGCGCGGACAATCGCGGCTGTTCTTCCGCTGCCCAGTGGGTGGTGAACTGTGCGGCCCCTACTTCGCCGAAGAAGGCCGCACGCTGTTCCTCGCGGTGCAGCACCCGGGCACGGACGGCACCAACGATTTTGTTGGGTTCGAGCGGGCATCCACCTTCGAGGATCCCGCCACCCGGTGGCCGGACTTCCAAGAGGGCATGCCGCCGCGTCCGTCGGTCGTGGTGGTCACCAAAGATGATGGCGGCAAGATCGCGGTCTAACGCGGATCCGCACACACCAACTCAATGGTGAGAAAACCTTGCGAACCCGGAAGCCAAGCGCTTCCGGGTTTTGCTTTTTGGGGCCGGCGCGTGGCATCTTGAGGCAGCGATTCGCACGACCCCCCGGCCTCAGGATTTCTGCACCACCATGACCGCTGATCTGTTTGGCAATGCCGCACCCAACCTCAAAGCTGAGGGCGAACAGCGCCAGTCCTCAACGAAAGAAGAGATGAAGGCGGCCAAGGACAAGCTTGCCTCGATCGCAGCGAAGATGGATTCGGGCGCCAAGGCGAAAGCGCCAAGTGGGGAGGATGGGTATGACGCCTCCGCCATCGAGGTCCTGGAAGGCTTGGAGCCCGTGCGCCGCCGCCCGGGCATGTATATTGGCGGCACCGACGAGCGGGCGCTGCACCATCTGTTCGCCGAAGTGATCGACAATTCGATGGACGAAGCGGTGGCTGGCCACGCGACGCGTATCGAGGTTGAGCTGTCGGCCGACGGCTCGCTTGCGGTGTCAGACAATGGCCGCGGCATTCCTGTCGACCCGCACCCAAAGATGCCCGAGAAGTCCGCGCTTGAAGTGATCATGACGACGCTGCATGCGGGCGGAAAGTTCGACTCCAAGGTCTATGAGACCTCGGGCGGCTTGCACGGTGTCGGCGTCTCAGTGGTCAACGCCCTGTCGGACCGGCTCGAAGTGGAGGTCGCGCGCGAGCGCAAGATCTACCGTCAGCTGTTCTCACGCGGCAAACCGCAAGGGCCCGTGGAAGTGGTTGGTGAGACCATGAACCGGCGCGGCACGACCGTGCGGTTCCACCCCGATGCGGACATTTTCGGCAAGGGCGCGCGGTTTAAGCCGGCGCGGCTGATGAAGATGGCGCGCTCTAAGGCCTACCTGTTTGGTGGCGTTGAGATACGCTGGACGTGTGCGCCTGAGCTGCTTGAAGGCGTCAAAGACGTGCCGGCGCAGGCGGTGTTCTCCTTCCCCGGCGGCTTGGCCGACTACCTGGCGGAAGCGCTTGGCACCGAGCGCCGGGTTACCGAGAACATGTTCTCTGGGCGCACGCCCAACGCCGGCAAGCATGGCGGTGTTGAATGGGCGGTCTGCTGGCATGTCGGCGATGCGTCCGTATCCTCCTACTGCAACACCGTTCCGACGCCCGACGGCGGCACGCACGAGCAAGGCTTGCGTTCGGCGCTTCTTAAGGGCCTCCGCAACTATGCCGAGCTGACGGGCGTCAAGAAGGGCTCTCAGATCACCGCCGATGACGTGATGACATCGGCAGGCGCCATGCTCTCGGTGTTCGTGCGCGAACCGGAATTTGTCGGCCAGACCAAAGACAAGCTCGCGACCCAAGAAGCCTCCCGCATCGTTGAGAACGCCGTCCGCGATGCGTTTGACCATTGGCTGACCGGATCGCCTAACCAGGCCAACCGGCTGCTTGAATGGGTTATTGATCGCGCCGAAGAACGCCTCAAACGTCGCGCCGAAAAGGACATCGCCCGCAAGAGCGCGACGCGCAAGCTGCGCCTTCCCGGCAAACTTGCCGATTGCACCAAGGCGGGCGCGGCTGGCTCGGAGATTTTCATCGTCGAGGGAGACTCGGCGGGCGGCTCGGCCAAGCAAGGACGCCGGCGTGACACACAGGCCGTGCTGCCGCTTCGCGGAAAGATCCTCAATGTCGCCAATGCGGGCCGCGAGAAAATCAGCGCGAACCAGCAGCTCTCAGATCTTCTGCAAGCGCTCGGCGTCGGGACCGGCTCCTCCTACCGCGACAGTGATCTGCGCTATGAGCGCGTGATCATCATGACCGACGCCGATGTCGACGGGGCGCACATCGCGTCACTCCTGATTACGTTTTTCTACCGCGAGATGCCCGAGCTAATCGAGAACGAGCACCTGTTCATCGCGGTGCCGCCCCTCTACAGGCTCAGCGCCGGTGGCGTGGTGGCCTATGCGCGTGACGATGCGCACAAGGATGAGCTGCTTGGCAGCCTGTTCAAGGGCAAGCGCAATGTTGAGATCGGCCGGTTTAAGGGCCTTGGTGAGATGCTGCCCGCGCAGCTTAAAGAGACCACCATGGACCCCACAAAGCGGACCTTGCTGCGGGTGAAGGTGGCGGATGCCGACGCTACGGGCGACACGGTGACCACGCTGATGGGCAACAAACCCGAAGCGCGCTTTCAGTTCATCCAAGAGAACGCGCAATTCAGCAGCGGACTGGATATATAGCACCGTCCAGAAACAAAATGGGCGAGACCCTCTCAGGTCCCGCCCAGTGTTTGGCGCTTACTCGTCGGTGACGAGCCAAGCCACTTGCATGTGCCGCTTACATGTCTTGCGGCGGAAGGATCACTGCGTCGATGACATGGATGACGCCGTTCGACGTTTCGATATCGGCGGACACAACGTTCGCGCCGTTGATCATGACGCCGCTGGTGGCATCGATGGTCACGTCTGAGCCTTCGACGGTGGCAACCATCATCTCGCCAGACAGATCGCCCGACATCACTTTGCCCGGCACAACGTGGTAGGTGAGGATCGCGACCAGCTGGTCCCGGTTCTCTTCGAGCAGCAGCGATTCAACGGTGCCTTCGGGCAGCGCTGCAAAAGCATCGTCGGTCGGTGCGAAAACGGTGAATGGGCCCTCGCCTTTCAGCGTGTCGACCAGGCCTGCAGCCTGAACGGCCGCCACGAGCGTTTCGAAGCTGCCCGCTTCAACGGCCGTGTCGACGATGTCTTTCATACCGCCATGCTCGTGGGCCTGCGCGGCACCGGCCGAGAAGGACAGTGAAAGGGCAACCACGGTTGCTCCGATCCAATTAAAAATGCGCATAGAGTGTGTCTCCTGTTGGGATTGAATGCCCCTAGCGCTCCACAAACGTCTCGGCGGCCCGTTTGGTTCATCCAGCCAACGGAAAGATGAAGCGTACACTTCAACCCTTGACGCACATTTTCGCCACACTCGGTCGCCCGGTGGCCACTTCTTCACCACGATTGGCGCAAACGCCCGCATTTCCTTGACTTTGCTGCGATGCACGGGCACGAGCCGACGCAGTGATTTGGCGCTTCGCCCTGTGCGGATGATAAGCGCCGCCAAGCAAGACAAGTCGCTTCGGGCCGTTCGGGTTGAGACGCGGCTTTCCCACCCTCTGGATCTCGCTTCACAATGCGCTTTGCGCCGCAACCTGCAACTACAGGCAACCACACATCTTATGAATTTCAGCTCCCTTGGTCTTTCCGAGAAGGTCATGGCCGCCGTTGATGCGGCAGGCTATTCCGAACCTACCCCAATCCAAGCTCAGGCGATCCCACACGTCTTGGAGCGCAAGGACGTTTTGGGGCTTGCCCAGACAGGCACCGGGAAGACTGCGGCATTCTCTTTGCCGATTCTGACCCTGTTGGAGCGCGGTCGTGCCCGCGCTCGGATGCCTCGGTCATTGGTGATCGCACCGACCCGTGAGCTCGCAGCGCAGGTGGCTGAAAGCTTCGAGACCTTCGGGGTGAACCACAAATACACGATGGCGCTGCTGATCGGCGGCGTCTCGTTTGACGAGCAAGAGAAGAAGCTGACGCGCGGCGCCGATATTCTGATCGCGACGCCCGGCCGGCTGCTCGACCATTTCGAGCGCGGCAAACTGCTTCTGACCGGTGTTGAATATCTGGTGGTCGATGAAGCGGACCG
>JAHCMG010000274.1 GCA_019192585.1 Devosiaceae bacterium MH13 | reverse complement strand
TATAAGGCAGCAGGCGTCGACACCGAGGCGGGCGCGCGGCTTGTCGATCGCATCAAGCCTGCCGTGGCGAGCACAGCGCGCACGGGCTCGAACCCTCAGCTGGGCGGCTTTGGGGGCCTGTTTGACCTTGCCGCTTGCGGTTTTACCGACCCGGTTCTCGTTGCCGCCAATGATGGGGTTGGCACCAAGCTTAAGGTTGCCATCGAAACCGGGCGGCATGACACGGTCGGCATCGATCTGGTGGCAATGTGCGCCAATGATCTGGTGGTTCAGGGTGCTGAGCCGCTGTTTTTCCTCGATTATTTTGCGAGCGCGGCCCTCAAGGTTGATGAAGCCGCAGCGGTGATTGAGGGTATCGCGGAAGGGTGCCGGCAAGCCGGCTGCGCGCTGATTGGCGGTGAAACGGCCGAGATGCCGTCGATGTACGCCGCGGGCGATTATGACCTGGCGGGCTTCTGCGTCGGCGCGGTGGAAAGAGCGGCTGTTCTGCCGCGAAGCACCGTGCAGACCGGTGACATCGTCCTCGGTATCGCCTCATCGGGCTTCCACTCCAACGGTTACTCGCTGATCCGAAAGGTCGTCGCTGACCAAGGGCTCTCCTACGGTGCCCCGGCACCTTTTGCGCCGGATCGCACTCTTGCCGACATCCTCCTGGAGCCGACGCGAATCTATGCGCGGTCGGTGCTCGGCGCGCAGCGCGCGACCGGTGCCATCAAGGGGCTTGCCCATATCACCGGGGGCGGGCTGACCGAGAACGTGCCCCGGGTGTTGCCGGACAGTCTCGCCGTCTCGCTCAACCTGGAAGACGTGGCGCTACCGCCGGAGATGACTTGGATCGCCAAGGCCGGCGCGCTGACCAGCCAAGACATGCTGGCGACATTCAATTGCGGGATCGGCATGATCGCGTTGGTCGGTGAAGCGAATGTCAGTGTCGTCACGGCGGCGCTCGAAGAGGCGGGAGAGACCGTCTACCGGCTTGGAACCGTGGTGCCGCGCGAAAGCGGCCCTATCGCGTTCACCGGCCTGCCCAACACGCTCTGACAAAACCGATGCGGATCGCCATCCTCATCTCTGGGCGCGGCTCCAACATGCGGGCGCTGCTCGACGCGGCGAAAGCGCCTGACTTTCCCGCTGACGTGGCGCTTGTTCTATCCAACAAGCCCGATGCCGCCGGCTTACAAGTCGCAGCCGACGCGGGTTTCGCGACGGCCATCGTTGATCACAAAGTTTTTGGCCGAGACCGCGAAGCGTTTGAGCGCGCGATGCAGGCCGAGCTAGAAAAGGCTCGGGTGGAGCTGGTCTGTCTTGCGGGCTTTATGCGGCTGCTGACGCCCTGGTTCGTCTCCACGTGGCACAACCGGCTCGTCAACATTCACCCGTCCCTCCTGCCCGCCTTTAAGGGCCTAGACACGCACCAGCGGGCGCTGGACGCAGGCGTCACGGAGCATGGCTGCACGGTTCATCTGGTTCGGCCCGAGATGGACACGGGCCCCGTGCTTGGACAGGCCAAAGTTACAGTGGCGCCCGGTGATGATGCCGCGCGCCTCGCGGCCCGGGTGCTAGAGGCCGAGCATCTGCTCTATCCCCGGGCACTTGAAGGTTACATCCGAGGGCTCGAGGACGGCGGTGTGACAGTTGAGGGTGACGCCGTCGCCGGCATCACCCCCGTCCTGCTCGACTATGGGCGCACAGGACCAGCTAACCGTTAGCCGCGTGGTGGCGGCGGCCGGCGGAAGCCAAGCTGGCGCTGGCCTGGACGGTGTGGGCGTTCGCCGCGCTGGGCGCCAGGACGCTGACGCGCCTGGGATGTGCCGCGAACCGATTGTTTTGCGAAGCTTTCATCGGGCGTTCCAACAAAGCAGCGCGGCACATAGGGAAACTCGTCGGTGATGACGTAGTAGTAGGTGCCGTCTGGGTATTCGGCGGTGACGCCGGTGCGGCCGTTGCAAGCGTCAAGATCGCCGCTTCCCGCAACATAGGCCCAGTCTTCGGTGAATGTGCCGTCATAGGTGCCGCCTGGGCCCGACGGGCGGGTGCCGGACAGGATCGCGTAGCTGGCCTCCAATTCCGCAAGCCCGGACGAGGGATCATCGGCGTCGGCGTAGCCAAGCGGGCCATAAATCGGGAAGCCATCGGCGGCATAGCCAAGCAGCGTCGGCTCGCCGGCCTCTTCAAGACGATCCAGCAGCGCTTCGGGGATGCCGTGATAGTGGTACGCGCCATTGGGCTGGACATGCGCGTTGCTCGTGTCGAGCCCCAAGTCGCGGCTTTGGGTGCCAAAGGCCTCATAGTTCCAGCCTGACGAGCGGTCATTGTTCCAAAATTCCGCTGTGGCGGGATCGAAGATCACCCCGTTCAGCGCCACGCCGAACACGTATCGATCGGTAGAAACCGTGCCGCCCGTTACGCTGGGCTCCATTGCGAGCTGGAACCGGTAGCTTTGCGTGGTGATGGTGTGCGGATTACCGCTGTTGGGAGACGCGCCCGTGCTATGGTCGGGCAAACCATCAGCTGTGATGATGCGCAGGGCGCCATCGCTGGTGACAGATACGCTGGCCGCCGCCTCAACCGAGCCCAAAAGCAGCTCTTCGAGCAGCGTGTCGACCCAGGACGCATCGTCTTCAACCAGTGCGGCACCGGTGGCGGCGACCTCTTCGTCGTGGCCACCATGCGCCCAGCCTCCTGTCGGCAGAGCGGTCGTGGCGAGCAGAACGCCGACCATGGCCGCGAGACCGACACGTTTCCAGGCGGATGTTCGCGTGGGCTTTTGCACCGACGGATCGGCGGCTGGTTGTGGCTGGATTTGCGTTGCCATGGGCGTGGCCTTTCTTAGCTGGCACCCGCCCCACCGGACCCCTGCGGCACGGCGATCACGGATGCGTGATGATGCCGTGAAGATGGCCATTGCTCGCGCCCGCCACCAGTTAAGGCTGCGTCATGTTCATGGTTTGTCCGTTACGTTTGCTTCATGACAAATCGGTCATGAATGCCTGGCAAACAACAAAAAGGGCGGCCCGATGGACCGCCCCTTTCATGTTCTGAATCAAGTTGAGATCAACCGACGATTTCAAGCTCCGAGAACCAGTAAGCGATCTCGACCGCAGCGGTTTCCGGGGCGTCGGAGCCATGGACGGAGTTCTCACCGATCGACAGCGCGAACTCTTTGCGGATGGTGCCTTCGTCGGCTTCGGCGGGGTTGGTGGCCCCCATCACTTCGCGGTTCTTGGCGATGGCGCCCTCGCCTTCGAGCACCTGCACAACGGTCGGGCCCGACGACATGAAGTCGACCAGCTCGTCAAAGAAAGGGCGTTCGCGGTGCACGGCGTAAAAGCCCTCGGCGTCCTTGCGGCTCATCCACACGCGCTTGGCGGCGACCACGCGCAGGCCAGCGGCTTCGAGCTTGGCGGTAATTTGGCCAGTCAAGTTGCGGCGCGTGGCATCCGGCTTGATCATGGAAAAAGTGCGTTCGATGGCCATCGCGGCGATCCTATCTTGCTTGTTGAGAGTGTGTGATGCGGTCCGGGGCCCCGGTCGCAGGTGGCGGCGATATAGTCCGGCTCCACGACGGCATCAAGACGCCCCGCCTCCCCGCCGCCAAAAGGGTTATCAGGCGCGCTTCAGCGCTGCGCGACCGTGACACGCATCAAGCGTGCGCCAGAACCACTCGTCCATCAGCGCATCGCCGCCCAAAATGTCATAGGGCGAGGTTGCCCGCGCCCAGCAAAGCGAGGCGCACAGCGCAATATCTGCGAACAGCAAGCGCTCGCCGCCAAGATAGGGCGCGGCCTCGAGACGGCGGCGGTAGGGCTTGAGGAAGGTTGCAAAGCGGGTGCGCTCTTTATCGCGGCCGCGCTGGACATCCTCCAGCGTTGCGCCAAAGCGCTCCTCGCGAGAGGCGCGGAAATAGGCCTGATCGGCCGCCGCGAGCTGATCGTGAATGTCTTTGATGATCATCCGGCTGATCGTTGGATAGAGGCCGGTGACGATCAGATTGTCGATGAGCGCGGCGTTCTGCACACCCCCCTCGCCGCCAAACACCGTTGGTGTGTCCGGGTGCCGGGCTTCCAGATAGTGGCAAATGTCGAAGCTCTCGACGACCGTTTCATCGCCGTCGACGAAAACCGGCACCCGCGCATAATCCGGCAGCACCGCGCCGGGGATGGCCGTAAAGGGCAAGGGCTGGCTGTCAAAAGCGATGCCCTTGTAGCCAAGCGTCAGCCGAACACGCCAAGCATAGGCCGAAAACAACCGATCCGTCTCAGCACCACACAGCTCGTAGAGTTTTGGCATCACGCCCCCCTTTTGCGCGCCCAGAAGATCGCCTTGCTAGACCAGGTGGCGGATCGATGATAGCCCGCCGCCATGCTCGAGATTGACAAGCTTACCTACCGGCTCGGTGACCGGCTGCTGTTTGACGGTGCCAACGCCGTGATCCAGCGCGGCGCTAAGGTCGGCTTTGTCGGCCGCAACGGCTCGGGCAAAACCACATTGTTTCGGCTGCTGCGCGGGGAGATCGGGCCCGAAAGCGGCGAGATCCGCCTGCCGCCGCGCACGCGCATCGGCGGGGTCGATCAGGAGGTTCCCGCGGGGCCGGAAAGCCTGCTCGATGTGGTGATGGCCGCCGATACCGAGCGCGCCACGCTGATGGCGGAAGCGGAAACGGCCACGGACGGGCTACGGATCGCCGAAATCCAAACGCGGCTGGCCGATATCGACGCGCATTCTGCTGAGGCGCGCGCGGCCCGCATTCTCAAAGGCTTAGGGTTCTCCGACAGCGCGCAACGTTCGCCCTGCTCCGACTTTTCCGGTGGCTGGCGCATGCGCGTCGCGCTCGCTGCGGTGCTGTTCGCGGCACCGGACCTGTTGCTGCTCGACGAGCCGACCAACTATCTCGATCTGGAAGGGGCGCTGTGGCTTGAGACCTACCTTGCCCGCTACCCGCACACGCTGATCGTTATCAGCCACGATCGTGACCTTCTCAACAGCGCCGTCAGCCAAACCTTGCACCTCGAAGGGCAACGGCTGCAGCTCTATGGCGGGCCCTTCGAGACGTTCGACAAGCAACGGCGGTTGCAATTGGCCGTCGAAAGCAAAGCCCAAGCAAAACAGGCCGCCCGCAAGGCGCACTTGCAGGCGTTCGTTGACCGGTTTCGCGCCAAGGCCACCAAGGCCAGGCAGGCGCAATCGCGCCTTAAGATGCTTTCGAAGATGGAGCCGCTGGCCCAGCGTATCGATGAGCGCGTAGCGCCGTTCCACTTTGATGGGCCGTTGAAGCTCAAGTCGCCGCCGCTGATCTCGGGGCTCAATCTTGCCGTGGGCTATGAGCCCGAAACGCCGATCCTGTCGGACATGACGTTCCGGATCGACCCCGATGACCGGATCGCGCTTTTGGGGCAGAACGGCAACGGCAAGTCGACTTTTGCAAAGCTGTTGGCGGGGCGGCTGAAGCGCCAATCGGGGCGGCTGGTTCACCCCGCAAAGATGCGCGTCGCCTTCTTCACCCAGCATCAGCTGGACGATCTCAACCCCAAGGAATCGCCCGCCATGGCCGTCCGCGCGCGGATGCCGGACGCACCCGAAGCGCGCATCCGTGCACGCGCCGCACAGATGGGTTTTGACCGTTTGCGCATGGAAACGCCCGCCGGCCAGCTGTCGGGCGGCGAACGCGCGCGCTTGTTGCTGGGCTTGATCACCTTTGGCGGCTCAGACCTTCTGATCCTCGACGAGCCGACCAACCACCTTGATATGGAAAGCCGCGAAGCGCTGGTTGAAGCGCTGACGGTCTATGAAGGCGCGGTGATCCTGATCTCCCACGATCGGCACCTGATCGAAGCCACCGCCGACCGTCTGTGGGTGATCGAAGGTGGCGGCCTGTCGGTCTATGAAGACGATCTAGCCTCCTACCGCCGCAACGTGCTCACCCGTTTCGACGGCAAAGGGCCGGTGGACAAGAAGGCCCGCAAAGCCCGGGAAAAAGCCAAGCGGCGGGAGGCGCTGGCAAAGTCGGAGCAAGAGCCGGCACGCAAGCGTTCGAACCCCTCAACGGTGCGCAAGCAGATATCGGACGTTGAAGCGCGCCTGGCGACGATCCGCGAGAAAATCGGCCACATCGACGAGCAGTTGGCGGACCCGAACCTGTTTGCGCGCGACGCGGAAAAGGGTGCACGGCTAGCCGAGCTGCGATCCCAGGGCGAGCAGGCGCTCGATAAGTGGGAAACGCGGTGGCTAGAGCTGCACGCCCTTCTCGAGGACGAACCAACGGCGGCGCCTTAAAGGGCGCTGTGCCGCGTGGAGGGTGGCGAGTGGCGGCGCTGCTTAGCGGAAGCCGATATACTCGACATAGTCTTCGAGCACGCTTTCCCACCAGATCAGATCGTCGCGGAAGGTTTCCACGGTGATGCCAAAGCGCGTGTTGATTGCAAACTGGATGACGGCATCGCCGTCGTCGCGCCGGTAAGCTTTGCCGAACCGCCGTGTCCGGTTCCATTCGTTCATCTGATCGTTGGTGACCCCGTCGACCGTAAACGACGCGCTAAACGTTAGGTCGGCGCACTGTGGGTCGCAATTGTACACGTCGATGACGTAGTTGATGCCATCGATGTTGCCCGCAATGTACTGGTCGCCACCGTCGTCGCGCTCCATCCGCGCCGCACCGACCTCTGCCGCCAAAATTCGAAGGTCATCGAGATTGGCGAACAGAAGGCCACCGACACTGCCGCCGGGGTTGGTCGCATAGGGCTCGTTATCGGGGTCTTCGGGCGGTGGCGCCGGCGTGACCGCGGGCCCTTTTTGGCCGATCGGGGCCAAGTCGTTCGGTTTAACGGTGTGCGCCGGCTGGGCGGCCGCCGACAGCGCCAAAGCACCCAAAAACAAAAGGGTTGCCGATGGGCGAAGGATCGCTTTGGTCGCGGTTGAGCGGCGCGGTGCGGACAGGGCATTGGACGACATAGCAAGGCTCCTTGGGTCGGCAGCCCATTCCCCCGGGACAACCGATGCAGTGTGTTCCGTAAGGGAGCCTAGCGGGCAAGACCGGCGAAGGCCAGTACCCGCATTGCTGTGTTTAAGGCAGGCGCTGGCGCGCTGGTCCGCCGTCAGTTGGCCGGCGCTTGCCAGCCGCCTTGGTCGTTTTGCTGCCAATAGGTCAGCGTGTGACCCGCCGCCCGCAGCGCTTTGTAGCACGCGCGCGCCGCGGCTGTTTCGGCATCGTTACGGCCATCGAACATGACGACGATCCGGTCATAGGCGTCGAGGGCCCGCTCCGGCTCGGGCATCGCACCGGACACAAAGAAGCGGGCGCGCGCGGCGTTGGGCGCCTCGGCGCTCGCTGTGAGCCAGATTGGTTGGCGCTCGGGGTGCAGATCGGCCGGCCGATCAGGGCCGCCATCGCGCCCATGCGGCAAGAAGGACGCATCGGAAAAAGTCCAAAGCTGTTCGTCGAGCTGGTTGATGCCTTCGGGCTCGGCCAGTTCGACAACGGCGTTCCAACCACGCTGCATCGTCTTTTCAAGAAGCTGCGCCAGCGCCCCGATCAACGGGGTCTTGGTCAGGTGGTAGAAGCCAATGTCTGCCACACCGCTCTAGGCCGCGCTCTCGTGTACGGTCCGGATGTAGCGGTCGAGCAGCCGAACCCCGAAGCCGGACCCAAAGGACGCGTTGAGCGGGCTTTTCGGGGCTGACATCGCGGTGCCGGCCACGTCAAGGTGCGCCCAAGGCGTATCGCCGACAAAGCGCTGCAGAAACTCTGCCGCGGTGATGGAGCCCGCAAAGCGGCCGCCGGTGTTTTTCATATCAGCAAACCGGCTTTCGATGAGCTTGTTGTAGGCAGGGCCCAGCGGCATCCGCCAGACCTTCTCGCCGGATGATTGCCCCGCCTCATGCAGTTGAGCGGCCAACTCATCATTGTTGCTGAACATGCCGGCATGGTCCTGCCCGAGGGCGACCATGATAGCGCCGGTGAGCGTGGCAAGGTCGATCATCACCTTCGGTTCGTAAGTCACGCGCGTGTAGTGCAGTGCGTCGGCAAGGACGAGCCTGCCCTCAGCGTCGGTGTTGATGATCTCGATGGTCTTGCCCGCCATAGAGGTCACAATATCACCAGGGCGTTGGGCTTTGCCGTCCGGCATGTTCTCCACAAGCCCGATCACGCCAACGGCGTTGACCTTGGCCTTGCGGGCCGCGAGCGCGTGCATGAGCCCTACAACACAGGCCGCGCCGCCCATATCGCCCTTCATGTCTTCCATGCCGCCCGCGGGCTTGATGGAGATGCCGCCGGTGTCGAACACCACGCCTTTGCCGACAATGGCCACCGGCTTCTCGCCATCCGCGCCGCCGTTCCACTGCATGATGGCAAGCCGCGCCGGCCGCTCAGAGCCTTGCGCAACGCCGAGCAAGGCGTTCATGCCAAGTTCGGCCATCTGGTCGCCATCTAGAACGGTGACATCGACATCGAGCTCGCCAAGGGCTTCGGCGACGCCCGCGAACTCTACGGGACCGAGAACGTTGGGCGGTTCGTTCACCAGATCGCGAGCCAGCAGCGTGCCGGAGGCCACCGCATCGGCTTCGGCGAATGCGTCTTCAGCCGCGGCAACGTCAGCCGTGTAGACGGTGACCTCAACCGTCTGCGGCGCCTGCTCGGGCGCATCATCGCCTTCACCTGCGTCATCGGCGGACGTGTCTTTGCTCTTGTAGCGTTCAAACCGGTACGCGCCGAGCTTCATCCCGCTGAGCACTTGCGCGAGATCGTCCGCGCTGAAAGCGCCAGCAAACAGTGCCACAGCGCCATGTTTGCCCAGCTGCGCGGAAAGCTTGCCGCCAAGCATCAGGTTGGGCTCTGGATCGTCCCCCTTCTTTTCGGCGTCGGCCATGCAGACAACCAAATGGCCGCTCGGGGCGCCGGGCAGCGCGAAGAAGCTAGTGGAACTTCCCCATGAAGGCTTCACGGCCGCGGCCTTAAGCGCGGTCGCCAAGGCACCCTCGCCGGCCTCATCGATCTGCGCCGCGACGCCCGAAAGGGGTTCGACCGCATCGATCAAAACGATGGCGGGGACGTCATCAAGCGTGGGCAGAGCGGCATCGGCTGCGTGCTCAACGAACGAAAAACTCAACTGCGGCATCAAATCCTCATGGGTTTAGGCGGCCAAAGCGGTCGGCCGGGACAGGCGGCGAGCCCCGTCGGAAGGAACGTGACGTGACCCATCGGCCCGCCTTTTGCAAGGGGCGGGATTGGGCGCCCCAGTTCATCACGCACATGGCGGCCCCTGCAAACATGGTTTCCAGGCTCAACCCGTGTTTAGAGTGCGTTAAGCACGCCCTTCGCAGCCGTTTGGCGCGCTGCGCCCAAAACGTTAAGATACTGGTTAGGTAAACGGTTTGCCGAAATTTAGCCACGTCTCACTAGCACTCGGTGCCACCGAGCCAGACCTCGGGCACCGAATCTGGCACAGTGAGCGCCAATCGCGCGCCGCGACGCCACCGGAGCACTTGACGCCTTGAGTTTGGCCCGACCCTCCTTGCTTGACCGGTATGTGTTCCGGGCCTTGGCCATGACGTTCGCTGGGATGCTCATTGCACTCACGGCGCTGATTGTCTGCGTCGTCGCGCTGCAAGAACTTGATGTCGTGACCAACCAAGGGGCGGCGCTGGCGACCTTTGGCGTTCTGACGCTCCTGACCATGCCGGCGCTCGTGGCGGTGGTCGCACCAATTGCGCTGTTTCTCACATTGCTCATGACGCTCAACAGGCTCAGTGCGGAGAGCGAAATCATCGTGATGAACGCGTCGGGTGGCTCGCCCATTACGCTGTTCAGGCCCGTGCTCGCCGTGGCCTTGCTGGTGAGCCTGACCGTTGGTTTCATTGGCCATTTCGTTGCGCCCCCGGCCCAGATGGCGTGGCGCGTCCTGGTGTCCGAGGCGCGTGCGGACCTCTTATCAGCCGTGGTTCGCGAGGGCGCTTTTGTCGAGCTACAAGACGGTTTGACCTTTCACATGCGGGCCCGGGAGCCCGGCGGCATCCTGACCGACATATTGATTGCGGACACCAGCGCCTACCCCGAAGAGATCATCTACTTCGCTGAACGCGGGACCATTGTGCGCAACGACGAGGGATCATTCCTGGCTGTTGAAGATGGGATTATTCAGCGGCGCACGCTGTCAGGCTCTGGGCGGCTATCCAACGCCTATCTCTATTTCGACACCTACGCCATCGACTTGAGTTTTTCGGATGTCGGCGGGCGATCGGGGTTCTTCAAACCATCTGAAAGATCAACGGCTTATCTTCTCAACCCAGATCCGGAGGACGCCTTCTATATCCGGCAACCGGGACGCTTTGCTGCCGAGCTTCACAACCGGATGGCGCTGCCTCTGTATCCGCTCGCACATGCAATGATCGTCATTTTAGCGCTTGGCGTGCCCCATTCGGTGCGCGGCGGGCGGGCAAAGCGTGTGGTTGGCGCCATCATCGCAGCGGCGGCGCTGCAGGGCGCACAATTTGGGGCCAGCAGCTTGATCTCGTCGGCGCTGTGGGCATGGCCGGTGATTTACCTTGTGCCGGTTTCCGTGTTCGTTGGTGGCTTCTTCTTGCTTCGTGGGCAGGTCAATGTAGGGGGCCGGACGGATCGCCCGAACTGGTGGACGTTTGTTCCGTTTTCGCCCAACGTTCCCCTTTGGATGTCTCGCCGCTCTGTTGAAGCGACATCTCAGGTGCGGGCGTCGTCGTAATGCGCCTCTCGATGTCGCTCAGCCGCTACATGGCCGGCGCGTTTTTGCGTAACGCGGTGCTCATATTCGTTGCCGCCTATGCGCTCATGCTCATGGTTGATGTCATGGAGCTGACCCGGCGGGGCGGGGACCTTGATGTCCCCTTCGAGATCGTCGTGGCGATCTCTGCCTTGCGGCTGCCGACCCTCGCCGAGCAGCTGCTGCCCTTCGCCGTTCTCATTGCAGCGCTGATGACACTGGTCTCACTTTCCCGCCGTTCCGAGCTCGTTGTGGCGCGCGCGTCGGGCATCTCTGCCTGGCAGTTTCTTCTGCCGCTCCTTGTGGCAGCAACAGCGCTGGGCGTGGTTGCAACCCTTTTGTACAACCCGCTCGCAGCGGGCGCGAAGCAACGGTCGGATGCTCTTCTGGCAGAACGGTTTGGCGGCGAAGCTGCTATTGTCGACCCAGAAGGCGAGATCTGGTTTCGGCAAGCAATGGACAGTGGCCCCGCGGCGGGAACGTCGGCCATCATTCGCGCAGCTTCAGCGCTTGAAGGTGGACGCCGCCTCAACAATGTGACCGCCCTCACCTTCGACGCTACCGATACGTTCGTTGAGCGCGTCGATGCGCCGAGTGCGGTTCTCTCGAATGGCGCATGGCGCATGCAGAATGTCACCGTGACCGATCCAGAAGGGGTTGCTCGCCAAGTTGCTGAGTTTTCGCTCCCAACCCCCCTGACTGCGGACGACGTGGTCGGACGCTTCACTCCCCCAAATCACATGCCGATTTGGGCGCTCCCACAGCTTGAAAGTCAGGCACGGCTCGCGGGCCTCGCATCCGATCGTTACAGCTTTCAGTTTCAGGCCTTGCTCGCCCGGCCCATGCTGCTTATGGCCATGGTGTTGGTGGCCGCAACCGTATCCTTGCGGTTCTCTCGGCATGGGGGAACGACGCCGCTGGTGGTCGCGGGTTTGAGTGCTGGTTTTATCGTGTTTATCGTCAACGAGATCGCAGGTGACCTTGGCAGCGCGGGCCTCGTCGCGCCGGCGCTCGCGGCATGGGTGCCGCCTGTTGCCGCCGCCCTCGTTGGCGTGACCGCGCTGCTGCACCTGGAGGATGGATGATCCTGCAGGCAGACACCCGACTGGCGACCGACGATCGTGCTAAACATCGCCGCTTCACGCGGAGTGCGGCGGTGGCGAGCCTCGCCTGTCTTTTGGCGGTTGGCGGTGGAAACGCGCTTTTGCCCGGCTCCGTAGTCGGGGCTCATGCTCAGGGCCTACCAGGGCTCATTGAGCCAGATCCGGATGCGCAGCTGTTCCTTGAAGCCGATCAGCTGATCTATGAGGAAGCGACGGATCGCGTCCGCGCGCTCGGGCAGGTCCGCCTCTTCTACGATGGCTACACTGTGGACGCCGATGAGGTGGTGTATGACCGCGCCAATGCGCGCGTCATCGCCATCGGGAATGTCATCCTTGTTGAACCGTCAGGCGCTGTCCTTCGCGCGCGCTCAGCCAACCTTAGCGATACGCTGGGTGACGGTTTCATCGACGCGCTCGAGGTTGAGACCCCAGAGAACGCGTTTTTCACAGCACGCACTGCGACACGCCGCGACGGTGCCGTCACGGTGTTTGAAGACGGGACCTATACCGCCTGCCCGGAATGCGAAGAAAACCCTGAAAAGCCTCGCACATGGATGCTCAGCGCCGACGAGATTACCTACGATGAAGCTGCGCAGATGGTGTACTATCGCAACGTCCAGCTCGACTTTTTAGGCATCCCAATCGGCTGGCTGCCTTTCTTCGCGCACGCCGATCCAACCGTCGAGCGCAAGACTGGGTTTCTTGCACCAACCTTCGTGTGGGATGCGGACCTCGGCGCGTCGGCGTCGGTGCCCTATTACATCGCGCTGGCCCCAAGCTATGACATCACGCTGACGCCGACGGTCTATTCGGAACAAGGGCTGCACCTTCAGGCGGAGTGGCGTCAGCGGCTTGCCAACGGGCAATACGCCGTGCGCGCGTCGGGGATTTATCAGCTTGACCGAGACGCGTTTGCTGGGCAGCCGGGTGATACCCGCTGGCGTGGCGGCATCGCGTCGGAGGGCGAATTTCAGCTGAACTCGCGCTGGACGGCTGGCTGGAACCTCTATTGGCAGTCAGACCGCCGCTACTTCCGTGACTACGGGATCGAGAGCGAAGACGATGATGAGGTTGTCTCCGACATCTTCCTCAAAGGGCTGCATGATCGCAGCTATTTCGATGCGCGGGTCCAGCGGATCGAAGTGACCAATATCGACGCCCAAGATCAGCCCTGGACTGCTCCGGTTATCGATTATGACCGCCGGTTCACGCCGGGCTTTGTCGGGGGCGAGCTGCGCGTGACGGCCAACGTCACCAGCACCTATCGCGACAGCGTCTTCATTGATCAGGTCAACCTCAACGGTGTACCGACCTCGGTCTATGAAGGCCTCGACGGCCAACATCAGCGTGCTTCAGTCGACGTCAGCTGGCGGCGGCAGTTCATCGGGCCCCTTGGCATGGTGATTACGCCGCAAGCCGGTTTCCGCGGTGATGCGATCGCCTACGATCTGACCGCGAACGCGACCCTTGCGGGCTTTGACAACACCGACGATGCGATCTTCCGCGCCATGCCGTACGGGGCCATCGAGTGGCGCTGGCCTTTCCTCGTATCTTCACCCGGTGGCAGCCATATCATCGAGCCGATCGCACAGGTCATCGTCCGCCCGGACGCGACCGATCTCGGTCAGGTGCCCAACGAAGACTCGCAGAGCCTGGTCTTTGAAGCAGCATCCCTGTTCGACATTGATAAATATTCGGGGTTTGATCAGGTCGAAGGCGGAACCCGCGCCAATGTTGGTGCACGATACACCGGCGTCTTCGCCAGCGGTTTGGCCCTCAGTGCAATCGTCGGCCAATCCTTCCATCTCGCCGGTGAGAACCCTTATGCGACAACGACCATCGTTTTGAACGAGGCCGATAGCGGGCTCGAGACCGACGTGTCCGACTATGTCGGCATGGTGTCCGCACGGATGGCGGACGATTTCTCGCTGACCGCGTCGGGCCGCTTTGATAAGGACGACTTCTCACTTGAACGGGCGGAAGTCATCGCGGCGGGCGCTTACGATCGGCTGTCGGCGTCGTTGGCTTACGCTTACTTGGGTGAGCAGACCGACCGCGGCATCAATGAAGGCACGCATCAGATCACCGGCACGGCTGCCGTGCAACTGGATCAGAATTGGCGCGTCGCGGGAAGCTTGCGGTACGATATCGAAAACAGCGATGTGTTGGAGATGGGGGCCGGGCTGGCCTATGCGGATGAGTGTTTTGACATTGCGCTGACCTACACCCACACGTCGGCGAGCGCCAATGGCGGGCAGTCAGACAACAGGCTCATGCTGTCGCTCTCTTTGCGGACGATTGGTAAGGCGCAAACTGAGGTGCTCGACCAAGACGCGTTCGACAATCTGCTGGGTACCCGCTAAGCGCCAACGGTTGATCGCACGATTGCCCCAATCGGCGCACACAGGGTGCCACGATCAGTTGAGCGCCAGCCAGATGGGCGATGAGCACGCCACGTAGGACGGCGATGGTAATAGAGGATTGAACGATGATCAGAGCGCGACGAACGCCAAACCATCGGTTTGCCACCCTGTTGACCGCCTGCGCAATGACGGGCGCGGTTGCGGTCTTCTCGTCCGCATCAGCCTTTGTGGCGGCGCCCACCGCGCATGCGCAGACGGTCTACACGGCGATCTTGGTCAACGATATTCCGATCACCAATTTCGATATCGATTCTCGGGTGGCGCTGCTGCGTTTGCAGGGCGCATCGAGCGCTCAAGCGCGCAGCCGGGCCGAAGATGAGCTGATCGACGAAACTCTGCAGCGCGCCGAGGGCCGCTGGCTAGGTATCTCCGTCACCCAGGCCGAACTGGACGACGCGATGAGCTCGATCGCGGGGCGAAGCAACCTCACGACGAGCCAACTGAACCAGGCCCTGCGACAGCGTGGTGTGGACCCGCAATCGCTGCGCGACAGCATCGAAACCCAGATGCTGTGGAACCAGATCATCCGCGCGCGTTTTCAAGCCACCGTTCAGGTCGACGAGCAAGAGGTGCTGGCGGCCCTGGGGTCTCGCACCGAAACCGAAGACGGTGCGGGCTCAACCGACACAGAGTACACGCTTCGCGAAGTTATTTTCATCGTCCCTAGTGACGCGGGTGCGGGCGCAACGGCGCGCCGTGAGCGCGAAGCATCGGCGTTCCGCGCGCGTTTCGAAAGCTGCGCGGCGGGCATCAACTCGGCGCGGCAGCTCAACGGGGTTGTGGTCCAAGAAGAGTTCCGCCGCTTTGCCTCCGATCTGAACGCGGAGCTCCAGGAACTGCTCGATGAGACCGCGGTCGGACGGCTGACGCCGCCGGAGACCTCCGAAGAAGGCGTGACGCTAATCGCGGTCTGCAACAAGCGCGAGATCCGCTCCGATGCTGCGGCACGCCGCGATGTGGAAAGCGATCTGCGCAACGAGGAGGGTGTGCTGTTGTCGCGAGGCTATCTGCGCGACCTGCGCGCCAGTGCGACGATCATCCGGCCCGAGCAATAGTCAGAGCGCGGGGGCCTGCCGATATGAATGACCGCGCCGTGCCTTTGGCCGTCTCGATGGGCGAGCCGGCCGGCATTGGCCCCGACGTGATTTTGGGTGCTTTTGTCGCGCTCCGCGCGGCCGGTGAGCCGATCCCCATGGTGGTTTTCGGTGACCCCGATGTGATGGCGCAGCGGGCGGAGCGTTTGGGTCTTACCGTGGACCTCCAGGTTGCCGCTGAACCCTCGAGCTTGCACAAGCCCGGCGCTTTGCCCGTTGTCGCGACCCATTCCGCTGGTTCGCTGGAACATGGGATCCTCAGCAAGCAAAGCGCTGAAGCCACGCTTGATGCGCTCACCAGCGCGCTCGACGCTGTGGCCGCCGGCGACTGTTCTGGGCTCGTCACCGCGCCGCTGCACAAGGCGAACCTTTACCAAGTGGGCTTCCCCTATCCTGGGCATACCGAAAGGCTTGAGGCCTACGCTCGTGACACGTTGGGGCGGAATGATGCGCGAGCGGTCATGATGCTCGCCGGGCCGGAGCTTCGAACCGTGCCAGTGACCGTCCACATTCCATTGTCGGAGGTCGCTCACTCCCTTAAGAGCGCGGCGATCATCGACGTAGCGCGCGTCGTCGATAAGGACCTGAAGGCGCGCTTCGGGATCGCGCAGCCACGGCTCGCCATCGCTGGCCTCAACCCTCATGCAGGCGAAAGCGGTGCGCTTGGCACAGAAGATGACGCGCGTATCGCGCCGGCGGTCGCACAGCTGCGACGATTAGGCATTGAGGCGACAGGGCCTCACCCTGCCGATACGCTGTTCCACGCGGAAGCCCGCGCCACCTATGACGCGGCCCTGTGCATGTATCACGACCAAGCGCTCATTCCGGCGAAGGCCTTGGATTTCCACGGCACCGTCAATGTCACGCTCGGTCTGCCGTTCGTGCGCACCTCGCCCGATCACGGCACCGCGCTGGCCATTGCGGGCACCGGCAAAGCCTCTCCGGCGAGCATGGTGGCGGCCCTCAGGCTCGCCTGGTCCATGGTCAACCGAGGACAAGGGTGACGCCGCCCACCATCGCGCGGATTGAGGCGCTTCCGCCCGTTCGCGCGAGCCTTGATGCGTTGGGCGTTGGTGCCCGCAAGGCGCTGGGGCAGAACTTCCTGTTCGACTTGAACCTGACCCGGCGTATCGCCCGAGCGGCAGCGCCGCTCGATGCGGGTCCCGTGATCGAAGTGGGCCCTGGGCCTGGCGGGTTGACCCGTGCTTTGCTTTTGGAGGGCGCGACGGACGTCCGGGCCATCGAGCGCGATGAGCGCTTCGCGCCCTTGCTCCGTGACGTTACAGATGCTTCAGGCGGCGCGCTTTGGGTCATCTTCGAGGACGCGCAAGCGGTTGACTTCGCGGCCCTGAGTGGCGGGGGCACCGCGCAGATCGTTGCCAACTTGCCGTACAATGTCGGGACGCCGCTTCTGGTCTCCTGGCTGATGAGCGAGCCCTGGCCGCCCTGGTTCCACCGGCTCACCTTGATGTTCCAAAAAGAGGTGGCGCAGCGGATCACCGCACAGGTTGGAGATGCGCACTATGGGCGGCTGGCGGTGCTGGCCAACTGGCGCTGCACGACCACGCGGCTTTTCGATGTGCCGCCGACGGCCTTTGTGCCGCCGCCAAAGGTCACCTCAAGCGTCGTGCAGCTAACCCCGCGCCAAGATCCCCTCGCCTGCGATGCGCGCGCACTTGAGCGGGTGACGGCGGCAGCGTTCGGTCAGCGGCGCAAGATGGTTCGGCAATCGCTGAAGGGCCTCGGGATGGGGCCTGAGGGGCTGGCTGGGCTACTTGCGGGCGCTGGGCTTGAAGGGACCGAGCGGGCCGAGACACTGCCGGTCGAGACCTTCGTGACCTTGGCGCGGCTGTTCAGGGCTGCAACCAGCTGAGCCAGACCGGTTCGATCCACAAGCCCCGATCAGCGCGCTGAGACCAAGTCGCTCACAAATTGATCGAGGCCCGGCTGGCGGGTGCGCCGCACCCGTTCAGCGAGATAAATCGCGCGGAGCTGCCGATAGGCGGCCTGAAGGTCCTCGTTGACGATGACATAGTCATAGTCGCGCCAGTGCTCCATCTCGCTGCGGGCGTTCTCGAGGCGGCGTTCGATCACATCGGGCTTGTCCTCCGCACGGCGGACGATGCGGCCGCGAAGCTCTTCAAAACTTGGCGGCAAAATGAACACGCTCACCGTGTCCTCCGGCATCGCGGCGCGCACCTGTTCGGTACCCTGCCAATCGATATCGAAGAGCATGATGTGGCCCTTGGCGAGCGCCCTCTCGACCGGCTCGCGCGGCGTGCCATAAAAGTTGCCATGCACTTCGGCCCATTCGAGCAGCGCGCCCTGGTCGCGGCGCTGCAGGAAACTGACTTCATCGATGAAATGGTAATGGGTGCCGTCAATCTCAGATGGCCGGCGGCCACGTGTCGTCACCGATACCGATAGTTTTGGGGTCGGCAGCTCGTCGTCGGCCAGCAACTGCCTGGCCAAGGTGGACTTACCCGCCCCTGAGGGCGACGACAAAACGAGGATGTAGCCGCGCGGCAGTCCCGCAGCCTGGCTCGGTTCCTGCCCGGACGTCCGGGTTCCCGCATCCATGGTTCTCGTGCCCCCACGCTTGCGTCGCACCGCCTCCAGACGGTGATCACTCGACGTTTTGAACCTGTTCCTTCACCTGGTCGATCAACGCCTTGAGCGCGAGGCCGTGTTGCGTGATCGGCAAGGCAGACGCCTTAGAGCAGATTGTGTTTGCTTCTCGGTTAAGCTCTTGCGCGAGAAAGTCGAGTTTGCGGCCAACGGGCTCATCCGCGCTCAGCATCCCCCGCCCCGCCTCGATATGCGCATCAAGTCGCGCGATCTCCTCGGCGATATCGGCTTTGGTGGCCAAGTGAGCCGCCTCTTGGTGGAGGCGCTGCATGTCGAGCGCCTCGGCCTCTCCCAGCAAGGCTGTGACCTGCTGGCGCAAGCGGGCGAACAGATGCTCGGGCGATGCGTCGGGAAGCTGCCGCAGCGCGGTCACTTCGGCCTCGATATCCTCGAACAGTTTGGCCAGCACTGCCCTAAGCGCTTCGCCTTCGGCGGCGCGGGCGGCGCCTAAGTCTGTGGCGCAGCGTTGAGCGAGGGCTTTTAGGTGATCCTGAAGCGCATCCGCCATATCAGAGGGGTTGCTGCCAGCAGCCTCAAACGCATCCACATCGACCATCTCAACGATGCCGTGCACGCCCAGAAGGCTGGACAGTGCAGGGCGCGCTTCGCCCGCCGCATCGGCTAATGCATCAAGGTCCGCCTTGAGCGCTTTCAACGCTTCGGTGTTTACGCGCGGCACGCGGCGCTGCTCGCGCTGAAGCGACACGGTGACGGAGAGATTGCCGCGGCGCACGACCTGTTTGAACGCCTCGCGCAGTGGCCCGTCCAGCGCCTCGAGGCCGGAGGGTAGCCGTAGCTTGATATCCGACGACCGCCCGTTAACACAGCGCGCTTCGATGGCAGCGTGCCCGCCCTCAAACGCCTCTTCTGCCCGGGCAAAGCCGGTCATGGAGTTAAGGGGCATGAGGACCTCGCTGAGTGCTGGGCAGCATGTTGGCCAGGCTCTTGGCCGCGCGCCACCCTTACTGGCTCGTTGAGCCGGTCTCGCCGTCGGCGCCCGCAGCCTCTTGAGCGGCTTCCTCAGCGGCCCGGCGCTCGCGCTCGGCTTCGCGCTCACGCTCAATCTCGCGCCAGCGGGCGACGTTGCGGTTGTGCTCTTCGTAGGTCTCGGCGAACGCGTGACCGCCGGTGCCATCGGCCACGAAGAACAGATCGTCGGTGCGCGAGGGGTTGGCGACAGCTTCAAGCGACGCCCGACCAGGGTTGGCGATCGGTCCGGGCGGCAGAGCCGGGATCACATAGGTGTTGTAGGGGTTCGATTGGTCGCGCAGCTGGCTGCGGTAGATCGGCCGTGGCTCGAGCCACGCATCGCCACCAAAGACGCCGTACAGGATCGTCGGATCGGATTGCAGCGGCATGCCGCGGTTGAGCCGGTTGATGAAGACGGCCGCAACGCGGGTCCGCTCATCGGCGCGGGCCGTCTCTTTTTCAACAATCGAGGCCAAGATCACCAGCTCTTCGGGCGAAGTGATGGGAAGCTCGTCGATGCGCCGCTCCCAGATGGTCCCAAGGGCGGCATCCTGGGCCTGAACCATACGATCGAGCACGCTTTGGCGCGTGGCACCGGGGCTGTAAGCGTAGGTGGATGGCAACAGCGCGCCTTCGGGCGGCACGTCGGTGATCTCGCCGGTCAGGTCCTCTGTCGCCAGAAGCCGGTTGACGATCTGCTGGCTCGTCCAGCCTTCGGGGAAAGTCACCGAGTAGACAACCGCATCGCCTTCGATCAGCTTGTCGAGAACGTCGGCCATGGAGGCACCGGCCTCAATGGCGTACTCACCTGCCTGCAGCGACGAGCGCGCTTGCCGCGCATAGACGCCGGCCATGAACAGGAGGCGGTTCCCGATAATGCCACGGCTTTCGAGCATGTTGGCGATCTGGCGCGTGGTCATGCCGCGGGTGACATCCACGTTCCGGTCGGTCGCGAGCGGACCGGGGGCATTGAACTGGACCATCCCGATATAGATCGCGATGCCGGCGAGCAGTACACCGAGAAGCGCCAGGGAGAACAGGCCGTTCATTAATACGACGACCGGCGAACGCGCACGTTTGGCGTGGCGGTTCTGTGGCGCGGCAACATTCTCAGGCTTCAGGGCCTGCGATGGGCTCTTGGGTTCCGGACCCAGCGATGACGAGGTGCGACCGTCTAGGTCAGCCATTGTGGTGTTCCCCTGTCAGGCCGCAACGGGCGGCAGACCTTGGAAAGATCGTACGGGCGGTGATGCCAAGCGCCGAACGGGACAGACCCCGCGCAGCGCCACTGTCGTCCAATCCAAACAGTGTGGCGATTCCATGAGCCCCGGATTCCATGCGCCCCGATGGCTAACGGCCTAACCGTCCAACGCGCGCAGCACAAGCGAAGCGTTGGTTCCACCAAAGCCGAACGAGTTCGACAGCGCGGTGCGGATCGGCTTGCGCTTGGCGACATGCGGCACCAGGTCGATCGACGTTTCCACCGAGGGATTGTCGAGGTTCAAGGTGGGCGGCGCGATGTCATCGCGGATCGCAAGCGTCGCAAATATAGCTTCAATCGCGCCAGCGGCCCCCAACAGGTGACCAACCGCCGACTTGGTGGACGACATGGTGAGGTTTGCAGCGGCGCTGCCCATCACACGCTCCACCGCGCCAAGTTCGATCTCGTCGCCAAGCGGTGTCGAAGTGCCGTGGGCGTTGACATAGTCAAGCTCGCTTGGGTCGATGCCGGCCCGTTTGATGGCCGCGCTCATGCAACGATAGGCGCCATCGCCATCCTCTGATGGCGCGGTGATGTGATAGGCGTCGCCCGACAGGCCGTAGCCGATAACTTCGGCGTAGATCGTCGCGCCGCGCGCTTTGGCGTGCTCAAGCTCTTCGAGGATCACCACGCCGGCGCCCTCGCCCATCACGAAGCCATCACGGTCACGATCATAGGGCCGAGAGGCCTTTTCGGGCGTATCATTGAAGCCGGTAGAGAGCGCTTTACAGGCCGCGAAGCCGGCCAATGCAATGCGTCCGATGGGCGACTCGGTGCCGCCCGCGACCATCACATCGGCATCGTCCAACGCCACCAGACGGGCTGCATCGCCAATAGCGTGTGCGCCGGTTGAGCAGGCGGTCACCACGGCGTGGTTCGGGCCTTTGAGCCCGTGGCGGATGGAGACATAGCCGCCGGCCAGATTGATCAGACGGCCAGGAATGAAGAACGGGCTGAGACGCCGCGGGCCTTTGGTGTCGAGCGTGCGACCACCTTCGACGATGCCGTTGAGCCCGCCAATGCCCGAACCGATTAGAACGCCCGTGCGGGTTTGATCTTCATAGCTTTCGGGGTGCCAATCGGCATCGTTGAGCGCTTCATCCGCCGCAGCCATCGCGTACAGGATGAACTCATCGACCTTGCGCTGCTCTTTGAGCGGCGTGACGGCATCGGGGTTGAAGGTTCCATTGGTCCCATCGCCGCGCGGGATTTCGCAGGCGATCTGGCAAGCCAGATCATCGACCTCGAACCCCTCGGGGCGCCCGGCACCGGATTCCCCGTTGATCAGGCGTGACCAAGTGGTGTCGGTGGTGGCCCCCAAAGGAGTGACCATACCGAGCCCGGTGATGACAACACGACGCAACATTGGCGGTCTTTCGCTCCGGCGCTAAACGCGTTGCAGCCGGATTACGACTTGTTGGCTTCCAGGAAGCTCACGGCGTCGGCGACCGTTTGGATTTTCTCGGCGGCATCGTCGGGGATCTCAACGCCGAACTCTTCTTCGAACGCCATCACAAGCTCGACGGTGTCGAGGCTGTCCGCGCCAAGATCGTCGATGAAAGAGGCTTGCATCTGCACTTTCTCAGCTTCTACGCCGAGGTGCTCGACAACGATTTCTTGAACGCGGGTTTTCACGTCGGCCATGGATGACATCCTTTCATTGTATGCTTTTTGGTGCCGACGGGCGGTCTGGCACGGTGCTTTTGGGTTGCCTGAAGTGCAGTTCCCTAGGACCGCTGAGGCAAAACTTGGCGCCCCATAACAACCTTGGTGCCGTTCAGCAAGTCAGCGGGCTGCGTGGCGTGGGTTTGCAAACAGGCCATTGCGGGCAAAAGGTGGCGGGGCTTGTCGTTAGATCATCGCCATGCCGCCATTCACATGCAGGGTTTGGCCGGTGATGTAGCCGGCGCCATCGCTGGCAAGAAACGCCACCGCGCCTGCCACATCATCAGGTGAGCCGAGCTTGCCGGCGGGTACTTTCGCCAGGATCGCGGTGCGCTGCGCCTCGTTCAGCACATCGGTCATCGGGGTTTCGATGAAGCCTGGCGCAACGCAGTTGACGGTGATCCCACGGGCGGCGACTTCTTGGGCGAGCGACTTGGACATGCCGGTCAGGCCCGCTTTCGCGGCGACATAGTTGCCCTGACCCGGGTTACCCATGGTGCCGACGACCGACGTGATCTGGATGATACGGCCATAGCGGCGCTTCATCATGCCTTTGACGGCAGCGCGCGACAGTTTGAAGGCGGCCGTCAGGTTGACCTG
>JAHCMG010000273.1 GCA_019192585.1 Devosiaceae bacterium MH13 | reverse complement strand
ATGGCATCATGAACAAGCTTGAGCGCCCAACGGGCCTCATCAACTTCGCGAGCCTCTCGCAAACCCATGATGAGGCGCACCTCGCCGCGCCCCTGCAGGAAGTGGGCGGCAAGAAGCGCAAATCCACCAAGGTACGGTTCTACGGCTACGGCGTTCTGCTGCTGCTCGTTGGCATTGCGATGGTCTTCACCGTGCTCAACCGCACCGGGTTTGATGTCGCCATCACACCGGAGCGCGATCCGGCCTTTGTGATGCTGTCGGACGGCTCGATCCGCAACATCTACAATGTCCGCCTCTCCGACCGGGGCGAAGAGACCGAGACGGTGCGCTTCGCCATCACCGGGCTAGAGGGCGCGACCGTTAGCGTCAGCCACGCAGGCTCCGTGCTGGCCGAGGGCGCCGAGCCGACCATCGATTTCTCGCAGTTCACCGCGGCGGCGCTGCGCGTGCTGATTACCGTGCCCACTGATCAAAGCCCAACGGGGCGGGCGCCCATCACCATAACGCTGATGAACGGCGACACCGGTGCAACGATGACCCAATCGAGCACCTATTTCTGGGGCCCGGAGGAGTAATCCATGAGTGTGTTGGACGCTGGCGATCCGCCAACCAAACCCACCGGTCTCGGCCACCGGCTGTTCGGGGAACACCGCTGGATCCCCTGGCTGTTCGTGCTCGGCTTCCTCGTGCTGTTCGCGGTCACCGGCACGTTCGTCACGCTCGCCCTGTCCACCTTTACCGGGCTTGTTAGCACCAACGCCTACGAGCGCGGCCTCGCCTATGACGAGGTCATTGAGGCCGAGCGGGCGCAAGAGGCGCGCGGCTGGCAGATGGCACTCGACATGCCCGCCCTTTCCGGCGACGGGCAACAGGCCGCCATCACGCTGACCGACCGCAACGGCGAAGCGCTCGCCGGCGCCACCGTCGTCATGCTCGCCGAGCGGATGACCCGCTACGCGCAGCAGGTGCGCGTCTCGCTGACCGACCAGGGCGATGGCCTCTACGCGGCGCCCATCTCGTTTCCGATTTCCGGGCGCTGGCTGATCAGCGTGCTCGCTGACATTGGCGGCGAGCGCCATTTCGAGACGACGGAGATCTACCTCAACGCCCCTGGCGTCAACGAGGACTGAGCCGGCACCATGGCAACCCTTGATGCCAGTATCGGAAGCGCCAGCGGACCGGAGCCACGCCCGGCCGACCCCCAGCTCGACTTTGCCTCCGCCGCCGAGACCGAGCCGGACGGGACCCACACGCTGAGCCTTCTGGTCGCCAATGTCAGCTGCGGAGGGTGCGTTCGGAAGATCGAGGAACGGCTCGCCGCCGAACCCGATGTCACGACCGCCAGGGTGAACCTCTCAACCCGGCGGCTGTCGCTCAAATGGCAGGGCGATCCATCGCGCGCCAACACGCTCACGGCGCTTATCGATGGGCTGGGCTATCCCGTCTCGCTCTACCGGACCGAGGCGCTGCTGGAAAAAGACAAGTCCACCGAGAAGGCGCTCATTATGGCGCTTTCGGTGGCGTTCTTCGCCTTTGCCAACGTCATGATGCTGGCCTGGGCGGTCTGGGCCGGGCACTTCAACGTGATGGGCCAGGGCACGCGGGATTTCTTCCACTGGATCGCCGCGCTGATCGCTGTCCCGGCCATCTATTTTGCCGGCCAGCCCTTCTTCCGCTCGGCCTATGCCGCCATCCGCAAGCGCCAGACAAACATGGACGTGCCGATCTCGGTCGGGGTCATCCTGACCACGCTGATGAGCGTCTATGAGACAATGACCAGCGGCCCGCACGTCTATTTCGATGGCGTCTTGATGCTTTTGTTCCTGCTGCTCATCGGCCGCTATCTCGATCACAAGGTTCGCGGCACGGCCCGTTCGGCGGTCCATGATT
>JAHCMG010000272.1 GCA_019192585.1 Devosiaceae bacterium MH13 | reverse complement strand
CCAGCATGACGGCGACGGAGTATAGAAAGGCCGGCTGCTCGATCATGATCATCGGGCCGGGCCGGATGCCGTGGATGAACAAAGCCGCGATCAGCACCGCAGCCGGCGCGGAGCCGGGCACGGCGAGCGTCAAGGCCGGGATCAAGGCGCCGGGGACGACGGCGCTGTTGCCGGTTTCGGCTGCCGTCAGCCCCTCATAGGAACCTTTGCCGAACTGGGCGCGTTCTTTGCTGGTGCGGCGGGCGGCGGCGTAAGACGCCCACGCGCCGATATCCTCGCCGACGCCGGGTATGATACCGACCATGGTGCCGATCACGCCCGAGCGGCCGATGGTGACCTTGTAGCGCCACAGATCGACGAGCTTGGGCAGAATGCGGTCCCGTTCGCCTTTGTTGTCGACCACCCTGCCCTTTCGGCGCCACATGACGGTAAGCACCTCTGCGAACCCGAAGGCGCCGACCATCGCGGGGATGAGCCCGATGCCGCCATTGAGATCATCGATGCCGAAATTGAAGCGGACATGGGCGTGGATACCTTCGGAGCCGATCATCGCCACCATCAGCCCCAAAAGCCCGGCAATGTAGCCCTTGAGCGGGCTGATGCCGCCGGTCAGCTGGCCAGAAATGACAATGCCGAACACCGCGAGCCAGAAGAACTCGAACGAGCCGAACCGCAGTGCCGCTTCGGCCAAGGGCGGGGCAAGCAGCACCAGCAGCAAAATGCCGACAAGCGTGCCAATGGCCGAGCCCGCGGTGGCAAGCGCCATGGCGTAGCCCGCGCGGCCCGATTGAGCGAGCGGGTAGCCATCAAGCGCCGTTGCGGCGCTCGCGGGCGTGCCGGGAATGTTCAAGAGGATAGCGCTGCGCGAGCCGCCATAGATGGCGCCGACATACATGCAGATCAGCACCAGGATCGCCGCGTCGCGGTCGAGCGTGTAGGTGAGCGTCGTTAGAAGCGCGACGCCCATGGTCGCCGTCAGGCCGGGCAGGCTGCCGACGAAGATGCCCAGCAGCGTCGCCCAGACGACGTGGAACAGCATCTCGCCGGTGGCGAACTGCTGAAACGCGATCGAGAGGGCGCCGAGCGTTTCCATTTCTTAAGGCAGCCGCACCAAGAAGCCGTACTGGAACAGGCTCGCGATGGCGAAAGCGCCGACGCCCGCGAAGAGAACGCCGAACCCAACCATGGGCAGTTGCGCGGTGAGCGGCGTTTCGGGATCGCGCGCAAAGTGGATGTAGAACACCGCGATGTAGATGGCCGTCGCTACCGCAAAGGGCATGTTGCCGACCAGCCCCAGCGCGTAAACCACGCTGTAGGCGACGGCGAAACCTAGGTTTTTCAGAGAGCCCGCCGGCTCGGCCTGCGTGTCTGTGGTGGCCAAGCCCTGATCTGAGGTTGCGCGGCCACGAGCGGTCCACGCGAGCAGCCCGGCGCACAGCATCATCGCGGCGCCGAGGATCATCGGCACCAGGCCAGGAATGGATGCTGGGTGGATCTGCCGGATCTCCAAACGGTCCATCGTGTAGCCGCCCGCCAGCATGGCCGCGCCAAGCACGAAAAGCACCAGCCCGGTCCACTGGTCAGCTTTGGCGCTATCGAGCGTCATGAAACGTCCTTCTCGGGGTCGAGTGCAGGTGCAGGCCAGAGGCCCCTTCGTGAAGAAGCCGTCGCACCACGCGCACGCTCCACCCCTTGTGCCCGCGGGGGCGAGAAGACTGCGTGCTCGCCCGCTGGGATGAGGCGATGGTGCCGCGACGGCCTCGTTACCGAACTTTATCGGTTGGCACGGCGGCCGGTGGCCAGCCGCCGCGCCGGATTGGCGTTACATTTCTGTGCATTCAATGCCGATTTCGGAGGGATCGACGACCGCTTCGCCGCGCGTCACGCGGGCGCAGGCCTCGGCAATCACCACCGGCATGGCGGCATCCATCGCCTCTTGGCCGAAGCTCGGCGCGAACACGGCACCGCGATCGGACGCGTAGGCCTGCAGTTCGGGCGAGTTCATGATCACCTCTTCCCACACCCGGTCGACGGTCTCATAGACCTCGGCAGGCGCGCCGGCTGGGATGAACACACCGAAATAGTCCGCTGCGATTGGCATATCGGGCAGGTATTCGGTGATCGGCGGGATCGGATCGATGCCTTCCACGATCAGCGGCTGATCGGACAGAACCGCGAGGCCGCGCAGGCGACCGGCACGGATCATTTCGGTCTGCTCAACGGCAAGCTGCGTCGTGGCGATCACCTCGCCGGACGCGGCAGCGATCACGGCGGGGTTGCCGCCATCATAGGTGACCATGCGGGCGTTGAGTTCGCCATCATAGGCTTCGCGGATCGCCGCGAGCGCCATGCCGCCCGATGAGTTCACACCGGCGGTGCCGACGGTGACGGTGTCCATGGCCATCGCGTCGAGAAGCTCACCCATCGTTTGGTAGGGCGAGTCGACGTTGATGGACACGACCGGCACGTTGGCGACGTGCAGGTAGACCACATAGTCATCGATGGACGTGTCTTCGATCAGCCCCGTGACAGCGTATGTCGCGTTGTTCGCGATCGCGTTTGCGGTCCAGGTGTAGCCGTCGCGCTCGGCATCGAGCGCGGCCTTGGTGCCGATCGAGCCCGAAGCCCCGGGCTGGTTCACAACCACGATTTCGGTGCCGAGCGCTTCTTCAAGCAGCGGCGCGACAACGCGGGTCACCTGATCGGTGGAGCCGCCAGCGGACCAGGGCACAATGATGTTGATGGGTCGGTCGGGCTGCCACTGCGCCAGCGCAGCGCCAGAGAAAGCTGTCGTGGCGAGCGCCGTGGCAACGCCCAAAGCCAATGGAATGCGATGCATGTTTGGTTTCCTCCCTTTTTTATTACTGAATAGTAGGTAAATAGCATTTCCTCCGCCTGTCAACCGGTATCACAGACACGGCATTTGACAGAATACTCAATACTATCAGCAATTTATGACAGATTGCCGTAAAGGCAGATCGAGGCCTGTCCGATGATGCGACGCACTAAGTGGTTGTGCAACGCACGCGGCTGACCCTCGTCTCGCACCCATCGGACGCCCGCTCGAGCCGGCACAAAAACCAAATCTGCCCGCCCAGGTCTGGATTGGCGCGCGGCGCTTCCCATATCGAGCGTGGCTCTGCACAGGGATGGTTTGCACAGGAGGTTGCCACAATGAGGGATGCCAAATCACTGCTCGATCAGTTCCTCGGACAGGTTGATCTGTCGAGTGTGACCGGTGGTGCCCAGCCCGGTTCGGGCCAAGCGGCGCGGCCTGGCGCGGCACCGGCAGCCCCGGGCGGTGGTAGCCTCAACCTTGGTGGCCTGAACCTCGACAGCATGCTCAGCGGCAAAGGCGGGCTTGCAACCGGCGCGGTCGCCGGCGGGTTGGCCGGCCTTCTGATCGGCGGTAAGAAGCCAAAGAAGATCGCCAAGACAGCCCTGCAGGCTGGCGGCGCGGCCCTTATCGGTGGGCTCGCCTACAAGGCGTGGCGCGACTATCAAGCCGGCCGTCCCCCCGGTGGCGGGCCCGATGGCACGCCCCCGCAAGCGCCCTCAGGCTCTGGCGGCGGTGGCGCAACCTTTGGCAACGCGGCTGGCGGTGCTTACGCCCCCTCCCCTGCCCCTTTGCCCATCGAAGATGCATCAGGCACCGGTTTTCTGCCCGAAGCGCCGGACGAGCAGGAAGCGCTCAGCCAGGCGCTGATCGCAGCGATGATCGGCGCAGCCAAAGCCGATGGCCACGTGACCGACGAGGAGCGCCAGCGTATCGCCACCGCCCTGGAGCGGCTCGAAATCGCGGGCGACCAGCGGGCGTTTATTGCCGAAGAGCTGGCGAAGCCGCTTGATGTGGGCGCCATCGCGGCCTCTGCGAAAACCGAAGAGCAGCGCATCGAAGTCTACGCTGCCTCGCTGATCGCGGTTGACCCCGAAGGCCCCGCCGAAAAGGGGTACCTGGCGATGTTGGCCGCTCGGCTCGAACTCGACCCGGCGCTCGTCGACCATTTGCACGCCAACGCGGACCGGCTCCTCGCTGGCTAGTCCGCCGCCTCGGCCACATCGGCTCTCCCGCCGACACAGATAGACATCGCCGCCCCGCCGTGACACCAACGGGCTAGGGTCAGGACCCATTACTATCGCGGTCATGGCGCGTTGTTTGGCAAAGATATGCAAGGAAAAGCTTGAAGAGCGGGGTCCCTCCCCGGTCGAGAGCTTTGACGTGGCAGATCAAAGCCAAACACGCGTCGCGCATGCGATAGGCCTCATTGGCCCCTGTGGTACGTTGCGAAGGCTTGAAAACCACAAGGTTTCCCGCGCCTTCGCGTCTTCCACAGGAACCAATGAACGCCTACCATGATCCACGAGAGCAATGGGTCCTGACCCTAGGGCATGAAGGCGAGTCTTTGAGTATAGGCATGGAACTGTTTGAGTTGGTGGCGCAGTGTGCGCTGGTTGGGCTGCTGGCCGGATGGCTGGTCATCGGCGCGTACGAGAACATCCGCTCCCCAAGCGTGAACCTCGATCTGGTGCGCGACGTCTTCTCCATGGAGACCATGGAAATCGACGAGCCCGGCGTGTTTGAACAGGTCAAACGCAACCGTATCACCTCGCAGCGGGTGCAGACCGTGGCGTTTCGCGCGGTGGTGTTCTTTGAGACGCTCGTCGCCTGCGCCCTTGTCATCGCCACGCTGCTCTTGGCGCTTGCCGTCCTGGGCGCCGTCTCCGTGCCGTACGCGCAGGTTTTCGCGGCCTGGTCGGTGCTTGGCTTCACCATGATCTGGGGGCTGTTTTTGGTGGGCGGCAACTGGTTCCACTATTGGGTGGTTCACCAGTCGAGCCAGCACACGCACTATTTCATGACCTTGTGGGGCATCGCGACGCTGTTGGTCCTGCTGTGAGGGGTCTGCTCGCCGCGTGCCTTTTGGCGGTCCTTTGCGGGCCGGCTGCGGCGTGGGAGGCCGCGCCAAGCAGCACATCCACGCGCAGCCTTGCCGAACGCTGTTCGCCCGCACCCAATGGCTTGCCCGATGGCTGCGTTGCCCAAGGGGCGGCCGACATTGCCCGCGCCTGGTACGAAGCGCCGACGCGCCGCTATGCCCACGCCATTTTGGGCGATGCCATCGAGGCGGGCACTTTGGCCGTCCGCACCCGTGCAGGGGCGACGCTCCGGTTCGTCTTGCCCGACAATGAAGTGTTTGAAGACCGCACGCCCCGCCTTGTCGATCTCGATGGCGATGGCCGCGCTG
>JAHCMG010000271.1 GCA_019192585.1 Devosiaceae bacterium MH13 | reverse complement strand
AAGGCTGATGATCTCAAGCGCATTTCAGGCGTCGGGCCCAAGCTCGAGACGGTGCTCAACGATCTGGGGATCTATCATTTCGATCAGATTGCCGGCTGGAAAAAGGCGCAGATCGACTGGGTCGATGACTATCTGCGCTTTAAAGGCCGCATCGAACGCGATGGCTGGATCAAGCAGGCCAAAGCGCTGGCAAAGGAAGT
This sequence comes from Devosiaceae bacterium MH13, assembly GCA_019192585.1. Classification (GTDB taxonomy): domain Bacteria; phylum Pseudomonadota; class Alphaproteobacteria; order Rhizobiales; family MH13; genus MH13. The sequence continues at coordinate 3,071 of JAHCMG010000271.1, read as the reverse complement.
CGCCTAAGCCATGCATCTGGCCGAGCTCAACATTGCCGAATGGACGGTGTCGCCCGAAAGCGAGGCGGCCCGCTCCTTCTTTGGCGCGCTCGACCGGGTGAACGCGGTGGCAGAGCGTAGCCCGGGGTTCGTCTGGCGTCCGGTCAACCCGGTTCCGGCTTCGCGCGACCCCTGGGCTGGCTCCAATGTCATCGTCAATATGAGTGTTTGGGAAACCCCCGAGCACCTCGAACATTTCGTGTGGAACACTGCCCATCGGGCGATCTACCGACGCAAAGCCGAGTGGTTCTCGGCTATGCGCATGGCGCACTTCGTCATGTGGTGGATTGAGCCCGGTCATCGGCCAACTCTACAAGAGGCCAAAGCGCGTCTCGACCATCTGCATGAGCACGGTCAGACGGATACGGCTTTTGGCTGGGAACACCTGCCGCATGTGAAGCTGTGGCAATCACAGCGGTGCGGATAAAATTAGGAACGCGGGCTAACAGATGAGCGATACACGCACTATCATCGTCGACGGTACCGAGGTCGATGTCCCAGCGCACTACACGCTTCTGCAAGCGTGTGAGGAAGCGGGCGCGGAGATCCCCCGCTTTTGCTACCACGAGCGGCTGTCGGTCGCCGGCAATTGCCGCATGTGCCTGGTTGAGCTCAAGGGTGCGCCCAAGCCCATAGCGTCCTGCGCTTGGGGCGTGCGCGACTGCCGCCCGGGCCCAAATGGCGAGGCGCCCGAGGTGTTCACACGCACACCGAAGGTGAAAAAGGCGCGTGAAGGGGTGATGGAGTTTCTGCTCATCAACCACCCGCTCGATTGCCCGATCTGCGACCAGGGCGGCGAATGCGACCTGCAAGACCAGGCCATGGCCTATGGGGTCGACAAGAACCGGTTCGAAGAGAACAAGCGCGCGGTTGAAGACAAGGACATCGGCGCCCTCGTCAAAACGATCATGACGCGCTGCATCCACTGCACGCGCTGCGTCCGTTTTACCACCGAAGTCGCTGGCGTGTCTGACCTGGGCGCAACCGGTCGCGGCGAAGATATGGAGATCACCACCTATCTTGAGGCTGCGATGCAGTCTGAGATGCAGGGCAATGTGATCGATCTGTGCCCCGTCGGCGCGCTGACCTCGAAACCCTATGAGTTCAAGGCCCGGCCGTGGGAGCTGACAAAGGTTGAGAGCATCGACGTGATGGACGCCGCTGGCTCAGCGATCCGCGTCGATGTAAAGGGCCGCGAAGTGATGCGCGTGATGCCGCGCCTCAACGAAGAGATCAACGAGGAGTGGATCTCCGACAAGACCCGCTTCATCTGGGATGGGCTGCGCACACAGCGGCTCGATCGGCCCTATATCCGCGAGGGCGGGCGTCTGCGCCCGGCCTCTTGGGGTGAAGCGTTTGCTGTAATCGCCGACAAGATCAAAGCGACGCCGGCGAACAAAGTGGGCGCCCTAGCGGGCGACCTGGCCGGCGCCGAAGAGATGTTTGCGCTCCAACAGCTAATGGGTTCCCTCGGCTCCGCGAACCTCGATTGCCGGGTTGATGGCACGGCGCTGCATCCGGAAAATGGCCGCGCGAGCTATCTGTTCAACACCACCATTGACGGCATCGAAAATGCTGACGCGGTGCTGCTGATCGGCACGAACCCGCGCACGGAAGCGCCAGTGATCAACGCGCGCTTCCGCAAGCGCTGGCGTGCTGAGCCAACCACCATCGGCCTTGTCGGCCCGCAGGTGGATCTCACGTATGACTACACCCCAGTAGGCGATAGCGTTGCGGATATCGCCAAACTGATCGACCACGGCCCGACCAAGGCCGAGCGGCCGATGGTTGTGATTGGCCAAGGTGCACTGACCGGCGACAAGGGTGCCGAGGTCCTGGCGCTGGCCGCGAAGCTCGCCGACGCGCTCGGCATGGTCAAAGAGGGTTGGAACGGCTTCAACGTTCTGCACACCGCTGCGTCCCGCGTGGCGGGGCTTGATCTGGGCTTCGTGCCCGTTGAAGGCGGCATGGATGCTGGCGCGATGGCCGCGGGCGGCGTTGACGTGCTGTTCAACTTGGGCGCTGACGAACTGGTCGTCGATGACGGCCCGTTCGTTGTCTATATCGGCACTCATGGCGACCGCGGCGCACACCGCGCCGATGTCATCTTGCCGGCGGCGGCGTACACCGAAAAATCCGCCACCTACGTCAACACCGAAGGTCGGCCGCAGCAGACCCAACGGGGCGCGTTCCCGCCAGGCGAAGCACGTGAAGACTGGGCGATCCTGCGTGCGCTCTCTGAAAGGCTGGGGCACACACTGCCCTTCAACTCGCTCGAGCAGTTGCGCAGCGCGATGTACGAAGCAGTCCCACACTTGGCGGCGCTGGAGACCATTGAACCGGCGGACCCGTCCGTCTTGGCCGATCTCGCAGCAAAAGCGCCTAAGGCGGCGTCCAGCGACAAGCTGAGCTACGCCATCGAGGACTTCTACCTCACCAACCCGATCGCTCGGGCGTCGAAGGTGATGGCAGAGTGCTCGCAAACACTGAACCAAGCGCCCATGGCGCAAGCGGCTGAATAGGAGCGGCATGATGGAAGGGTTCTGGGCAACCTACGCTTGGCCGCTGATCGTGATGGTGGCGCAAAGCCTGCTTTTGCTGGTTTTGCTCTTGATCACCATCGCCTATGTGCTGCTCGCTGACCGGAAGATCTGGGCGGCTGTTCAGCTGCGGCGCGGGCCGAACGTTGTCGGCCCGTTCGGGCTTTTCCAGTCGTTCGCCGACCTGTTGAAATTCGTACTCAAAGAGCCGGTCATCCCGGCGGGCGCGGACAAGACGGTCTTCATTCTGGCGCCGCTCGTCACCGTGACGCTTTCCCTCCTGGCATGGGCGGTGATTCCCGTCGCCGAGGGCTGGGTGATTTCCGACATCAATGTCGGCATCCTCTACATCCTCGCCATCTCATCGCTCGGCGTCTACGGCGTCATCATGGCGGGGTGGGCATCGAACTCGAAATACCCGTTCCTCGGCGCGCTGCGCTCGGCCGCACAGATGGTCTCCTACGAGGTCTCGATCGGCTTTGTGATCATCTG
>JAHCMG010000028.1 GCA_019192585.1 Devosiaceae bacterium MH13 | reverse complement strand
CGACACCGCCTTCAAGCGTGTTGTCTTCAACGTCGCCGGTCAGCGTGTCGTCATTGCCCGAACCGATGACCCGCTCAATCCCGCTGAGCTGGTCGCCTTGCGCGTCACCGTCCGAGCCGAGCCCCGTCGACAAGTCGACGGTCACCGCCAGCGTGGAGGCAGTGTAGTCTGCGGTGTCGAAGCCCAGGTCGCCGTCGAGCTCGTCAGCGCCAGCGCCGCCGGTCAGCGTGTCATCGCCTTCGCCGCCAAGAAGACGGTTCGCGTTGCCGTCACCTGTCAGCGTGTCATTTTGATCGGACCCGATGGCGCTTTCGATCGACGACAGAGTGTCGCCATCCGCATGGCCGCCTGATGCGATCTGGTTCACAAGGTCGACCGTCACGGCCGCGTTGGAGCCGCTATAGTCGGCGGTGTCGATGCCCGTGCCGCCGCGCAGCTGGTCGCCACCAAGGCCGCCTTCGAGCGTGTCGTTGCCGCCATCGCCGGACAGAATGTCGTTGCCCGAACCACCCGATAGGTTGTCGGCCGCACCACCGCCGCTCAATTCGTTGACCTGACCGTCGCCGATCAGCGTGTCCATCTGCGCCGAACCGATAAGGTTCTCAATGCCGGTCAGCGTGTCACCAGCGGCTTCACCACCGACGCCCGTGCCCGCATCAAGATCGACGGTCACACCGGAGAAGGAGGCCGAATAGTCGGCAGTGTCGATCCCGCTGCCGCCATCGAGCGTGTCAGCGCCTTCGCCGCCAATCAGCGTGTCGTTGAGGGCCCCACCCGACAGGGTGTTGGCCGTGCCGGTGCCGCGCAGCGTGTCGTCAAAGGCTGAGCCGGTGGCATTCTCAATGCTCGACAGGCTGTCGCCATCAGCATCGCCGCCGACGCCCGTGCCGGCAAGAAGATCGATCGTCACGCCGCCGGCAGATGCTGTGTAATCCGCCGTGTCTTGGCCCGCACCGCCGATCAGAATATCAGCGCCGCCAAGGCCGGAAAGGGTGTCGTTGCCGCCGCCCCCATCAAGGGTGTTGGCGACGCTTGTGCCCGCGATGGTGTCATCAAACGCCGAACCGGTGACGTTTTCAAAGCCAGTGATCGTGTCGCCTTGCGCGTGGCCACCGGTTGCGGTGTTCGCGTCAAGATCGACATCTACCGCGGTATCGGACAGCGCATAGTCGACCGTGTCGACGCCGCTGCCACCGATCAGCACATCCGCGCCTTCGCCGCCCACGATGCGGTCATTGCCGCCTTCACCGTCGAGCGTGTCGGAGCCGGCCCGACCCTCGATAACGTCATTGGCGCCGCCGCCGGTCAGCCGATCATCATCGGCGGACCCGCGAAGCGTATCGGCATTTGCCGAACCAACCACTTCTTCGATGGCGATCAGCTGGTCGCCTTGTGCATCGCCGCCTTGGCCGGTGCCAGCTTGCAGGTCGACGGTAACCCCCGTGCCCGAGCTGGCATAGGTCGCGATGTCATAGCCTGCGCCCCCGTCGAGAATGTCTTCGTTGGCGCCGCCATCAAGCACATCGTCATTGTCGCCACCGCGCAACGTGTCGGTGCCGGCACCGCCCAAGATGGTATCATTGCCTTCGCCACCCTCGATGAGGTTGGCATCCGATGAGCCCGTCAGCGAGTCGTTTTCGTCCGAGCCGATCAGGTTCTCAATGCCGCTGATGGTGTCACCGGACGCATCGCCGCCGCTTGCGGTGCCCGTGGCAAGATCGACCGTGACCGCGCCTGCAGAGCTGGCATAGGTCGCCGTGTCGATGCCGGTATCGCCCGAGATGGCATCGGCGCCGAGCCCGCCCTCAATGAGGTCATTGCCGGCACCACCACGCAAATCATCATTGGCCGCGCCGCCCAGAAGGGTGTCGGCGCCGTTGCCGCCAACAAAGGCGTTGGCGAGGCCATCACCGGTCAAAGTGTCGTCGTAGATCGAGCCAACGACGCGCTCGACCGATGTCAGCGTGTCGCCCTGCGCGTGGCCACCCGATGCGGTGTTGGTCGACAGATCAATCGTCACGCCCGCGGTGGACGCGGTGTAGTCCGCCGTGTCCGCACCGATGCTGCCATCGAGCGCATCGGCGCCAGCGCGGCCGACAAGCACATCGTCGCCCGCACCACCCGTCAAACTGTTGTCGCCAGCATCGCCCGAGAGCGTGTCGGCGAGGCCGGAGCCCGTGAGGTTCTCAATACCGGTCAGGGAGTCCGCTTCAGCGTCACCACCGACACCGAAGCCCGCCTGCAAGTCGACGTTCACGCCTTGCAGCGACTCTTCATAGGATGCGGTGTCCGAGCCAGCGCCACCGATAAGCGTGTCGCCACCCTCACGGCCAATCAGAACATCGTCGCCGCCACCGCCGACAAGGGTGGAGACCAAGTCGTCCCCGCCAAGCCGGTCGGCATGGTCGGAGCCGACAATGTTCTCGATCTCAACGAGCACATCGCCTTGGGCATCACCGAGCGTGTTGACGCCTGAGGCCAGGTCGATGTCGACGCCTGTCGCCGAGCTTTCGTAACTGACCGTGTCGACGCCGTCGCCGCCTTCGAGCCGGTCGGCACCGCCGCGCCCCTCAAGCTGGTCATTGCCGTCGCCGCCGGTCAGGATGTTGTCAGCGCCATCGCCCAGCAGGCTATCGCTGCGGTCTGAACCGGTTACGTTCTCGACCGAGACAAGCGTGTCTCCGTCAGCGTCGCCACCCGTGCCTGTCCCGGCCTGCAGATCGACCATGACGGCGCCAAAGGAATCCGAGTAATCGGCGCGGTCCGTGCCGATGCCGCCATCGAGCACGTCGGCACCGCCATGGCCCACCAGCGTGTCGTCGCCATCACCGCCTGACAGAAGGTTGGCGTTGCCATCGCCTGCGAGCCGGTCATTAAAGTCGGACCCGGTGAGCTGCTCGATTTCGGTGAGCACATCACCATCGGCGTCGCCACCGCTGGCCGTGTTGTTTTGCAGATCAACGTCAACGGCCGTGGCAGAGTTCTCGTAGGTCGCGGTATCGACGCCCTCGCCGCCAGCCAGCGTGTCAGCCTCGCTGCCACCTTCGAGGACATCGTCGCCTTCGCCGCCCTGGAGGCTATCGGTGCCCGCCGCGCCGCGTAGCGTATCACCCTGATCGCCACCATCAAGAATGTCCGCGCCGGCCGCGCCGAGCAGCAGGTCCGCACCGTCCGCGCCTTCAAGAACCCCGCCATCATCGCTCAGTTCAAGCGTGTCATCAAAAGCGGACCCCGCCACACCTTCAATGCTGGAATAGGTGTCGCCCGCCGCGTTGCCGCCGGTGCCAACACCCGTGCGCAGGGAGACCGAAACACCGCTTTGCGCTTCGGAGTAACTTGCCAGATCGACGCCGGCGCCGCCTTCAAGGGCATCAGCGCCGCCGCCGCCTTCAAGACGGTCATTGCCTTCGCCGCCCTCAAGCGTGTCATCGCCGCCATCGCCGAACAGCTGGTCGGCACCATCGTTGCCGCGCAGCGTGTTGCTTTGACCATCGCCGCGGATCGTGTCGTCAAAGTTCGAGCCTAGCGCGTTCTCAATGTTGGCATAGGTGTCGCCGGCGGCCTCACCAGCCGTGCCGACACCGGCCCCAAGATCAACGCCGACCCCTGACGAGGCATTGCTGAAATCAGCCCAGTCGGCGCCGCCGCCACCGTCAAGCGCGTCCGCGCCCGCGCCGCCCTCAAGCGTGTTGGAGCCGCCATCGCCCGAAAGGCTGTCATCGAAGCTGGTCCCGACCAGCGACTCCACGCCGGTGATCGTGTCGCCAGATGCGTAACCACCCGTTGCCGTGCCGTTGAGAAGGTCAACTTGGACGGCCGAGTTTGAGAAGCTGTAGTTGAGGATGTCGCTTCCGGACCCGCCATCAATCTGGTCCGCGCCAGCGCCGGCATAGATCAGGTCGTCGCCACCGCCGGCATTGATGATGTTGCCGGTGGGATCGTCCCACAGCACCTGGACAGGCTGCTGGGTGATCGGGTTGGTGTAGAACGCGTCTTCTTCGCCTTCGACCTCGCGGATACCGGTATAGACCGTGCCGGTGACACTCTCCGTGCCGTCCGGCGTCGCGGTCACAAAGTCGATCGTGAACGAGTTTTGCGAGTAAAAGTCGAGAACGCGGGGGTCTTCGGCGTCGGTCGGCAGATCGTATTGCAGCTCGATCTGCATCTCGTTGAGATTGTTCACCGGGTCCAAGACCACGGTGTAGGCATCGTTCTCATAGACGCCGTTGACGACCGAGTAGCCCTGCGGAACGGTCACCACCGCCGCGAGCGCCTCAAAGCCTTCGCCTGGCATCTCGATATCAATATCGAGAACGCGGGTGAACGTGCCCGCGGCAAACAGATCAGGGTCTTCGGCGTAGATAATGTCATTGCCGCCGGATCCAGTCAGGGTCTCGACGGCAGACTGCGATGTGAACGCCGGATCGGTGTCGGCGGGCTCCGCAGCACCCATGCCACGGATCTCAAGGCCACCATTTGGCAGCACTGAGACCGACGGGCCGGTCAGTGACAGAAGGTCAATCGTCAGCTCCGCCTGCAGCACGCTAGCGTCGTCAACATCAACTTCTACACTTGCCTCGGTCTCGGTCTGCGGCGTTCCCGGCGATGTCAACGGCGCGTCGCTGGAGGCTTCGTCTTGAGCGGTTGACGTGGTGGTATTGGGGTTTTCATCAGCGGCAACGGCGGGCGACGCTCCCTGCGCCTGCACGGGCACATCGGTCGAACTCGCGGGCGGGACGGGCTGCGGCGGCGCCTGATCCTGCTGTTCGGCCTCGGCCTCCGACTCCTCGGAGTCGATCGAGGTGACCTGCATAATCGGCACCTCTTCAACGAGGCGCACATCGTCGATCAGGGCCAAAAAGCCCTGTGGATCAACGCTTTCATCGATGAAGTGCAGGCGCGGCGGCGTCGTACCGACGAGCTGCATGGCAAAGTTGGGCAGGATGACCCGCGAGCCATCGTCGAAGATCAAGATTACATCAACGTCGAGGATGACGACGTTGACCAGCTCCTTGCTGAACTGGAAGTCGATATCCGACGCGCGCGCCGTATCGACAACGATCACCTCGCCGGATTCTGGCTTATCGACCTTGATACGCGTGATGCCGTCAAGCGCAGCCTCGCGGCCACCGTCCTCATCAGCGACGCCTTCGTCGCCCGCGTCCTGTTCGGCCTCCTGTTCGGCCTCTGTGTCTTCGGGGTCGGTGGCGGTCTCCGCCTCATCGGCCGCCGCATCGGCCGATTGCGCCGCGGGTGCCGCGCTCGCAAGTTGCGGGTCCGCAGCGGCGGGCACACCGGTATCGGCCTGCGCCAACTCGAAGCTGCCCTCGCCACCGAAATCGGGGCGTGGATCGAGCGTGTCATCCTGATTGCTCATATACCGCAGGTCCAACCCAACTGCACTCACCAAACCGCGGCGTTCACGCTGCGGCACTTCAAGCGGTCAGCCAGCCCAAAAACCCAGGCGCACCAACCCGTTGAGCATGGAATCACAGGCGCTTGACCAAGGCGTTAACGCGCGAGGTACAAGTGTTCCCATTCCTGGACTCAGCGCTGCTTTAGAAGGCGTTCAGAAGCGTGCCGGTGAGGCGTCCGGTGGCGCGCAGCACCGCATAGGCCGCTTCGAGTTCGGAATATTGGCTGACGATCAGCTCGCGCTCGGCCGAATACAAAGCGTTCTGCGCGTCCAGCAGCTCAAAGATCGTCCGCTCACCAGCCTGGAACTGCTCGGTGTACAGGGCTTGCACCTCGCGGCTCGACGCCAAGCCTTCACGCAGGTCAGAGAGCTTGCGGCGCGAGGAGGCAATGGCCCGATAGGCCTGGCGCACATCGGCTTCCACCTGGTCACGGCGATCGGTGTAGCGCGCACGCTCTTGGCGGATGCGCGCTTCAACCTGCCGCTGCTCGCCCTCATTGTTGCCAGCGTCAAACAGCTGATAGCTGAACACCACCATGCCCCGCACATCCTGCTCTGAGCGGGAATTGTCGGAGAAATAGTTGCGCGAGTTGGCTTCAAGCTCCAGGTCGACACGCGCCCGGCCATCGCCGTTCACAACCTCCAACTCGTGCTGCAAAGAGCGCATGTTGTAGGATAGAGACATCAGTTGCGGGTTGTTGTTCAGCGCCAGTTCGACCGCGTCGTCGGCGCTGGGGGCGAGCAGCTGGATCACCGGATCGGGCGGGTCGAGCCGGCCCGGCTCGCGGCGAGCGAGACGTTGGAACTCGTCTTCGGCAGCATCAAGCTCGGCGGCGAGATCGGTCCGCGCACTGCGCACCTCGCTCAGCCTCGCTTCGACGCGGTTGACATCCGCCATCGTGGAGTTGCCGTCCGCCTCATTGAGCTGGACGATCTCAAGCATACGCAGATGCTCGGAAATGTTCAGATCGATCAAAGCAAGCAATTGCCGCTGACGCATGATCCGCAGATAGGCGCGTGCCGTCCGCAGCGCGACGTCCTCAGTGACGTCCACCGTCCGCAGGCGGGCAGCATCAGACGCGGCGAGCGTCGAGCGTATTTCATCACGGGTGGCGTTGAAATCGTACAGTAGCTGCCGCAGCCGGATGGTGCCATCCACCCGCAGGGCCGCATCGCCAACGCGCGCATCAATATCCGCCCAGGATGGTGCCAAGGTGCCGGTGACATCTTGGCCCGCGGCCAAACGTACATCGACCAGTGGACCAAGGCTGGAGCGGGCCCGCTCAACGGTCGCCCGCGCTTCATCGACACGCGCCAAAGCCAGCGTGACCTCAGGGTGCATGGTCGCGGCGCGGCTGACGACCTCCGGCAAGCTCATCCGCTCACCGGTGCCTGGGTCCGCAGACACTGAAATCTCGCCCGAGAAGGTCCGCTCCACGACCGCTTCCATTGGCCCGTCTGCAGGGGCATCAGCATCGGCGCCCGCGAGCTCCGTCGGCGTGTCCAAAGCGCCGGCATCCATGGCGTCGTCAGGCACTGCGCCCTCGGCGATTTCGGCGGCGTCTTCGGCAGAGGCTGCGGCGGGCGCTTGCACGCTCGCTTCCGTGACCGGCGGATCGAGGTCAAGCGGTTCTTCCAGCGACCGCAATCCAAGCTCTTCGGCGTTCGCCATTGGTTCAGTCAGAGGCTGCGCCGGCTCGGCCGTCAGATCGGTCGGCTCGCCAACCGGTCCTGTGGGTTCATCGGCCGGCGCTGAGCGCAGGCGCAGTGCCGGTGACAGGGCGAGCGTGTCCGCCTCAGCCGGAGCGTCCGCCTCGCCATCCGCGAGCGGCTGGCCAGGGCGGATGGGAAGGGGTTGCTCGGCCAGAGGCTCTGACGGATCACCGTCCTGTGCCACCTCGCCTGAAGCGCCCTCTTGGGCGGCAGCGGCGGAACTGTTGGAGACGGGTCCTAAGGTGCCCGTGATGATGGTGTCATCATTGTAGCCGCCCACAGACATCATGTTCTGGGGGGAGCCGCTATGCGAACATCCGGGGATGTGAGCGGGACAGGCCAGGCCCGCGCCAACCGGCGCCCGGCCAACGCAGCCGGCAAGCAACAACGCGGCACACGCGGGCAGCACCCAAGGGGCGCGTATGCGGTTGAAAACGTGGAACACCTGACAGACACCTTAAACGCGGCGAGAGGCAGGACATGCCTCACGCTATGGTGTCTGAGTAGAAACGATTAACCTTAATGTTCCCTAAAGTAAGGGTAAACAAGGGGTTAGAGGCCAAACGCTCGCAAGCGGCAGCAACTGTCTCACAATGGGTCAGCGCCCCCTTGGGCGCCGACCATCTACGCTGCGAAATAGCACCGCTTGAGGCTTAGTAGCGCTCAGAAATCTCGAGCGCCGCGGGAATGCCCCGCGCCTGATTGAACGAGCCGATCCAGATGTCCCACTGGCCGCCCGGAGCATTGCTGAATTTCAGAAAGGCGCCAAGGTCCTGGCCGCCATCATCGTCAAAATGCCAGTTGCCATAGGGATCGTTGATCAGCAGCACCGTGTCGGCGTTCGAGCGGATGACAAAGCTCAGCGCTGAGTTACCCGACGAGTTGTACTGGATGCGGAAATCGGGCCGACGCGCGGTCCAGCCCCAGCCGGGCACCGAGCAGTTGCCAATGTTCTGCGTGCCGCCTGCCGTGACGTTACGGTAGTACGGGTCGGGCAAGAAGCCTTCGTTCAACGCGATGGTGCCGAAATGCGGAGACCCATTGTAGGTCGGGCACGCGGCGACAGGTTGCGGCAAAGCGGTCACCATGGCCGCGCTGGCCACGGCCAATCCACACGCGCCGAGAACGGCCGATAAAAGGGTGCGCATGTCTGTCTCCTGGATGAAAGCGCCCAGTTTTCGCAGCAACCCCACGGCATAGATGCCTGCCCGCTGCGGCTTATGGGCTTGTCGATTATGATGTTTGCTCAATGTGTGCGCCGACAACCGACGCTGCGGCATCATCACGGCCACACGCGCTCGGAACCATACGGCAAACTACGGAGCGCAGGCAGATGGCCCAAACACAAGCAAAAGGGCGCGCGCTCGTCATTGGCGCAAGCGGTGGCATCGGTGCAGCGGTGCACGCCGCACTCGTCCGTGGCGGGCGGTTCGATGAGGTTTTGGCAACAGCCCGAAGCCCGCAGGTGGAAGGCTGGCTGACCCTCGACCTGACCGACGAAGCCAGCATCGCCGCGGCGGCTCAGCGCGTAGGCCAAGGTGCAGGCCCGCTGCGCCTGGTCTTTGATGCCACCGGCTACCTGCATGGTCCACAAGGCGGACCAGAGCGCAGGCTCGCAAACATCGATGCCGACACGCTCGCCCATCAGTTTGCGGTCAATGCCATCGGCCCCGCGCTCCTATTGAAGCACTTCCTCCCGCTCCTGCCGGTGGAGGGCAAAAGCGTCTTCGCCACCATCTCCGCCAGAGTGGGCTCGATCTCCGACAACCGGCTGGGGGGCTGGTACGGCTACCGCGCCGCCAAAGCGGCCCTCAACCAGATGGTGCGCACCGCGTCCATTGAGCTGGCGCGAACGAAACCGCAGGCCATTTGCCTCGCGCTCCATCCCGGAACGGTGAAGACACCTTTGTCGGATCCATTCGCGAAATCCGGGGTGCGGCTTCAAAGCCCGGCGCAATCTGCCGCCGCCATGCTTTCGGTGATCGATCAGGCCACCCCGCAGATGTCGGGCCTGCTGGTGGCCTATGATGGGACCATTGTTCCATTCTAAGACGCCGCGCTGTACCGGATGCGCGCGCAGCGCACTGTTGCTCAAAACGGCGCCAGAACGCACGCATTTTGTGCGCTGCACAGGTCTTGAGCACCCCAAACCCCTGTGTTACCGCTGCCCGGTCCCGCCATCGTCCGAGCGACAAGAACGAGATGTGTGGCGCGGACAAACGGGCTTTGCAGGAGGGTGAAGGGCTTGGAAATGCGGGCAGTGTTCCGCCCCAGCCTGTGATCTCCGGACCCGTCGCGAAACAAGGGAAGGACCAACAATGAAAAAACTTTCTGCGGCCGTGATGTCGGCTTCAGCGCTGGCGCTTGCTGCAACAGCAATGCCGGCGAACGCAGGCGAACAGCTTGACGCCATCATTGAGCGTGGCGAGCTGATTTGCGGCGTGAACACCGGCCTCGCCGGCTTCGGCATCGCCGACAGCCAAGGCGTGTGGACCGGCTTCGACGTCGACTACTGCAAGGCCATGGCCATTGCGATCTTCGACGACTCCTCCGCCGTCAGCTACGTGCCGCTGTCTTCGGTTCAGCGCTTCCCGGCCCTGCAGGCTGGTGAAGTCGACATTCTGTCGCGCAACACGACCTGGACGCTGACCCGCGACGCATCGCTGGGTTCAACCTTCGCAGGCGTGTGGTTCTATGACGGTCAGGGCTTCATGGTTCGTGCCGAAGATGGCATCGAAAGCCTCGAAGACATGAGCGGTGCATCGGTTTGCGTTGAATCGGGCACCACCACCGAGCTGAACCTTGCAGACGTGTTCGCTGCACGCGGCATCGACTACGAGCCGGTTCTGTTCGAAGCGCTTCAGGAAGTTCTGACCGCGTTCTTCGAAGGCCGTTGCGACGTCTACACCACGGACGCTTCGGCTCTGGCCGCTGTGCGTACCGCCAACGCTCCGAACCCCGACGATTACGTCATCCTGCCCGAGCTGATCTCGAAAGAGCCGCTTGGCCCGATGCTGCGTCGCGGCGACGATGAGCTGTACGCCATCGCACGCTGGGTTCTGTTCGCCACCCTCGAAGCCGAAGAAAAAGGCGTCACCGCTGCCAACGCAGCTGACATGCTTGCCAACTCGGCTGACCCGACCGTCCAGCGTCTGCTCGGCGGCTCCGGTGAAATGGGTTCGCTGCTTGGACTGCGCAACGACTGGGCTTTGGACATCATCACCGAACTTGGCAACTACGGTGAAATGTACGAGCGCAACATCACGCCGATCGGCCTTCCGCGCGGTCTCAACGACCTGTGGACCAACGGCGGCATTCAGTACGCTCCGCCGGTTCGCTAAGCGAGCATAACGGACGGGCCATCGCTAACGCGGTGGCCCGTTTTGCGTTTCCCGGCTCGCGTTTGCTTTTCACTGAAACGCACCAGCCGGTTTTCAAGTTCTGCCCCAAGCTCGGGGCGATGGCGTCACTCATCCGCTTGCTGGCACGCAGCCCTTGCGCCGCAACGCGCGTTCGGTGACACCACGGACAGGGATCGAGCGTCTTATGACCGATCATGCGCACACCGGATTTCCTCAGCCGCCAGCGCCGGAGGCTAAGGCTCCACCGCGCACCAACCTGCTCTACTCAGAAAAGTTTCGGGCGATCATCTACCAGGTCGTTTTGATCGGCGTGGTTATTGGGGTCGGTTTCTTCCTGGTCTCCAACACGCTGACCAACCTAGCCGAACGCGGTATCAACTCAGGCTACGACTTCCTCGATGTGCGCGCCGGTTTCGACATCGGCGAAGCGATGATCGAATACACCAACGATGACACCTATGGGCGCGCATTGTTGGTGGGCATCCTGAACACCATCAAGGTTGCGTTTGTTGGCATCGTTTTGGCGTCCATCGTCGGCGTCATCATGGGCATCGCGCGGCTGTCGTCGAACTGGCTGGTCGCCAAATTCGCCTCCTTCTACGTCGAGGTGATGCGCAACATCCCGCTGCTGCTGCAACTGTTCTTCTGGTACGGCGTCATCATCGCCACGCTTCCACGTCCACGCGACAGTTGGACCTTGCTACCGGGCGTATTCCTCTCCAATCGCGGGCTCAAATACCCCGTGATGGCCGAAGACCCGATATGGATTTGGGTGCTGGTCGCCATGGCCGCGGGCGCGGTCGGCGCCTACCTGTTCGCGCGCTGGGCAACCAAGCGCCAGGAAGAAACGGGTGTCCGCCCACCGGTATTCTGGCCCGCCCTTGGCATCATTGTCGGCGCCGGTGCGGCCATGTGGCTGATTGGCGGCGCGCCAACCGCGATCAACGCGCCTGAGCTGCGCGGCTTCAACTTCCGCGGCGGCGCTACCATCAGCCCTGAGTTCCTCGCGCTGCTTTTGGGCCTGGTTATCTACACCGGTGCCTTTATCGCCGAGATCGTCCGTTCGGGCATCCAGGCGGTGAACTATGGGCAGACCGAAGCCGCCAAGGCGGTCGGCCTCAACCCCAACCACACCCTGCGCTTGGTGGTTCTGCCGCAAGCGCTGCGGGTGATTATTCCGCCGGTGACGAGCCAGTATTTGAACCTGACCAAGAACTCGTCCTTGGCCATTGCGATTGGCTACCCAGACCTTGTGGCAGTCGGCAACACCGCGCTCAACCAGTCCGGGCAAGCCATCGAAATCATCTCCATCTTCATGATCGTCTACCTCTCGCTGTCGCTTCTGACATCGGTGTTCATGAACTGGTACAACGGGCGCATCGCCCTGACTGAGCGCTGAGGACGGGGAGAGACGCAATGGCTGATATCACCAACACCGGCGCAGATTTCGTCCCCACGCAGGCGCGCCCTGCGCCCGCCTCCGTTCGGCCCGGCCCCATGACCTGGTTGAAAGAGAACCTCTTCAACACGTGGTACAACACGCTGTTCACGCTCGGCGGCATTTACCTGCTGGTCCAAACCATCCCCGGGCTGATCGACTGGTTCTTCGCCAGCGCCCTGTGGGAGGCGGCACCGGCCGATGCCTGTAAAGAGATTGCAGGCGCCTGCTGGGCGTTCGTCTACGAGAAGTGGCGCTTCATCCTGTTCGGCACCTACCCGTTCGAGCAGCAATGGCGCCCCGGCACGGCCGTGGTTCTATTCATCGGCATGGTCGTCATCTCGTGCATGAAGCCGTTCTGGAACAAGAGCCTGCTGGTCATCTGGCCCGTTGGTCTGGCCGTCACGTGGATCCTGTTGTCCGGCGGCCTGTTTGGGCTCGACCACGTGCCCAACAACCTGTGGGGCGGCCTGCCCATCACGCTGATGCTGGCTGTGATCGGCGCCATTGTCGCCTTCCCGGTCTCGATCGCGCTCGCACTGGGCCGGCGCTCCAACATGCCGATCATCAAGGCGTTCTGCGTTGGCTATATCGAGCTGATCCGCGGCGTGCCGCTGATCACGGTCCTGTTCATGGCCTCGGTCATGTTCCCGCTGTTCATGCCCGAAGGCATCACCATCGATAAGCTGCTGCGCGCCCAAGTCGCTATCATCATGTTCATGGCGGCCTACCTCGCTGAAGTTGTGCGCGGCGGGCTGCAAGCCATCCCCAAAGGCCAGTATGAAGCCGCTGACGCGATGGGCCTGTCGTACTGGCAGGCGATGGTCTTCATCATCCTGCCGCAGGCGCTCAAGATCACCATCCCGCCGCAGGTGAACACCTTTATCGGCATGTTCAAGGACACCTCGCTGGTGCTCATCGTTGGCATCTTCGATCTGATGTTCACCATGCGCGTGGCCATCAACGACCTTGAATGGCGCGCCTACTACCTTGAGGGCATGGTCTTCGTCGCCATCCTCTACTTCATCTTCTGCTACTCCATGTCGAAATACAGCCAGTGGCTCGAAGGCGAGCTGCACCGCGGCCACAAACGACTGTAGCGCTCACCCCATCCTGTTTTTCGTAACCCAGGGAACCGTCTAAGATGTCCGCAACTGCACCCGCAGAGACCGCCGCCTCCACAATGGGCAGCCACGATGTGATCACCATGTCGGGCGTCAACAAATGGTACGGCGACTTTCATGTCCTCAAGGACATCAACCTCGCCGTGAAATCGGGCGAACGGATCGTTGTGTGCGGCCCGTCGGGCTCAGGCAAATCGACCCTGATCCGCTGCATCAACCGGCTCGAAGAGCACCAGGAAGGCGCGATCAATGTTGATGGGATCGAGCTGACCGACAACATCAAGAACATCGACGCGGTGCGCGCCGAAGTTGGCATGGTGTTCCAGCACTTTAACCTGTTCCCGCACCTTTCCGTGCTCGACAACTGCACGCTGGCGCCGATCTGGGTGAAGAAGCAGCCCAAGGCGGAAGCCGAAGCCACCGCCATGAAATATCTGGAGCGGGTGCGGATCGCCGAGCAGGCGCCGAAATATCCCGGCCAGCTATCCGGTGGTCAGCAGCAGCGCGTCGCCATCGCACGCGCCTTGTGCATGACGCCCAAGATCATGCTTTTTGATGAGCCAACGTCAGCGCTTGACCCCGAGATGGTCAAAGAGGTGCTCGACACCATGGTCGATCTCGCCAAAGAGGGCATGACCATGCTGTGCGTCACCCACGAGATGGGCTTCGCCAAGGCCGTCGCTGACCGGGTGATTTTCATGGATCAGGGCGAAATCGTCGAACAGAACGAGCCAAACGCGTTCTTCGACAACCCGCAGAATCCGCGCACCCAGGAATTCCTCAACCAAATCCTGTAGAGCATCGCCGGCAACGCGTTGCCCCGGACGGTCGCGTCATGGAGCTGTCACACACGGCTCCTAATGCACCGGTATGGCTGCACTTGACGCGGTTGATTCCGCCCCCCTTTCCGGTCGCGGCACGTCCATCAGGCTGTCGGGCTGCGGCAAGACCTTCCCCGACGGCACGCGCGCGCTGCTGCCGCTCGATCTCGACATCGAGCCCGGTGAAAAGGTCGTCATTCTGGGCCCCTCCGGCTGCGGCAAGACCACGCTTCTGCGCCTGATCGCCGGTCTCGAGACGCCGGACCTGGGCGGCACGATGAGCTTCGATGATGATGATGTCACCGGCCTTCCCATCGAGGATCGCCGGGTTGGCATGGTGTTCCAATCTTACGCGCTGTTTCCCACGCTCACGGTCGGCGAAAACATCACGTTCCCCATGCGCTTACGGCGCGCACCGAAAGCGCAGCAGGCCGAGCGCCTGGCCGATCTTTCGCGTTTCATGGGGCTTGAAGGCCTCGAACAGCGGCGCATTCACGAACTGTCCGGCGGGCAGAAGCAGCGTGTCGCGCTGGCGCGGGCGCTGGCTGTCGAACCACGCCTTCTGCTCCTTGATGAGCCGCTGACCGCGCTCGACGCGACCTTGCGCGAGCGCCTGCGCGCTGAACTGTCAGACCTGCTCAATCATCTGGGCCTAACATCGATCTATGTGACCCACGACCAGGCCGAAGCCATGGCGCTCGCCGACCGGATCGTCGTCATGGATCGAGGGCTGATCGCCCAGGTCGGCACGCCGCACGAGATTTACCAGACCCCGGCATCACAATTTGTTGCCAAGTTCATTGGCGCGACGACGCTGGTGCCCACCCATGCCCGCGACGGTCAGCTGCTGTTCAAAGGCAACCCGGTGGCGCCCTATGTCGGCGCCCGCGGCGACCTGTTCTTGGTCGTTCGGCCCGAAGACCTGGTTCCCGCCGACGGCGGGCCGTTTTCAGGCCTCATAACCGGCGCAACCTATTTTGGTGACCGCAAGCGATTGCAGGTCACCCTCGACGATGGCCCGCCGGTGATCGTCGATGTTCCGCCTGCCAGCACATTTGAAGCCGGGGAACCGATCACACTCGCCCTTGGCGCCCCAGCGCCCAGGGTTCTGTCAGTCAAGTAGAGGTCCGTTCGTCAGCCCGCTGCACCTTCATCGGGCTGTTAAATACCGCCGTTAGGTCCGCCAGCATCTGAGCATCAGTTGTTTCACGGAGACCATCATGCCTGCCTTGTCCCCTCGCCTTGCACTTATCGCCTCAACGGCCCTCGCCCTGACCTTGCCCGCTTCCGCGCTTGCCGCTGAAGGCCGCCTCGTGCTGTGCACCTCGCAGCCCAACGCCGACGCCCAACAGACCGTCGACGCCTTTATCGCCGCCCATCCCGGTGTGGAGGTCGAGTGGGTGCGTGACGGCACGACCCAGATGATGGCGCGCCTTGCAACCGAGTTCGAGGCTGGCAACCCGCAGCCCGACGTGCTGCTGATCGCCGACATGGTGACCATGGAAGGCCTTGAAGCCGAGGGCCGCCTGATGGCCTATCCCGAGGCCGACACCGCCGCCTATGACGAAGGCCTGTACGACCCCGAGGGCTACTATTTCTCGACCAAGCTGATCACCACCGGCATTGTCTACAACACCGCCGCGCCGTTCACGCCTGAAAGCTGGCTCGACCTTCTGGGCGACGACGCCAACGGCCAGATCCGCATCCCCTCGCCGCTCACCTCGGGGGCAGCGCTGATCCATCTGGAAACACTGACCAGCAATCTCGACATGGGTTGGGACTATTATGAGACCCTCGCCGAGATGGACACTGTTGCTGCTGGCGGTAATGGCGGCACCTTTAACGCCGTTGCCGGCGGCGAGCAGCTCTTCGGCATGGTTGTCGACTTCCTCGCCATCCGCGAAAAAGCCAATGGCGCGCCTGTTGAATTTGTCTTCCCGACCGAAGGCGTCTCCGCGGTGACCGAGCCGGTGGCCATTCTGTCGACCGCGCAGAACCCCGACGCCGCCAAAGCGTTTGTCGACTTCCTCCTGTCGCCCGAAGGCCAGCAGCTGGCCGCGAACCAGGGCTATGTGCCGGCGCATCCGGACATTCCGCTGCCCCCGGGCTTCCCCACCCGTGACGCGATCACGGTGATGCCTTTTGACCCCGCTCAGGCCCTCGCCAACTCCGAGGAAAACCGCCTGCGCTTCGCCGATCTGTTCGGCCAATAGGAGGCACTGAATGGGCGCACCGAAACCAGCGGCACAGGTCGTCACCGCCACCCTTCAAAGGTGGTGGCCATGACGGACCAGACCATCGGTGCGCCCCTTCGCCCGGCCCGGCCCAAGCGGCGCGGGCTATCGCGCTATCATGTCGAGCCCGATGATCCCGCCAAGCACCTGACCAAGCGCGTGCCGTTTGCGCTTGCGCGCATGGATGCCTCGACGCCGGTCTGGATCCTCATCATCGCCGTCGCGCTGTTGGCTGCGCTCCCACTGGGCCGGCTTTTGTGGACGGCACTAACCCCGGGCATGGACGCGTTCCTCGCCGAGATCGGCCGCCGCGCGGCGATCCGTGCCACGGCCAACACGTTCGACGTGGCCCTGTGGTCGTCGTTTATTTCCATCGCGCTGGGCGGGCTTTTGGCGTTCCTCGTCGGCGCGACCGACTTGCGCGGCAAGCGGACGCTGTCCATCGCCTTCCTGCTGCCTTTGATGATCGCGCCGCAGGTCACCGCCCTTGCTTGGCTGCAACTGTTCGGGCCGTCGAGCGCGCTCCTCCAAACGCTGGGGATCGCCCCGCCACCAGGGTCAGCCAACCCGATCTACGGGCGCGAGGGCATCATCCTCCTGCTTGGCGTTCAGCACACCGCGCTTGCCTTCATCACCTTGCGGGCAGGGCTCAAAGCCATTCCCGGCGATGTGATCGAGGCCGCCCGCGCCTGCGGCGCCGGCCCTTGGCGGTCGTTCTCCTTTGTCGGCCTGCCCATGCTGGCGCCGTTCATCGCGGCCGCCTTCGCGCTGTGCTTTGTCTCTTCGGTCGGCAATTTCGGCATCCCCGCGCTGCTGGGCATCCCAGAGAACTATCTGACGCTGCCAACGCTGATCTATCAGCGCCTGGCAAGCTTCGGCACCGACATGATCCCACGCGTCGCCAGCCTCGCTGTCCTCGTCTCGATGATCGCGGGCATCGGAACGCTCCTTTCAGCGCTGATCTTGGCGAAGTTCGCCACCCGCATCGAAGCGGCCACGCCACTGCCGACCTTCTCGCTCGGCCGTTGGCGCCCGGCGGTGGAAACCGGCATCTGGGGCCTCAACGGCTTCCTGCTGATCGCGCCGCTCACAGCGCTCGTGGCCGCCTCGCTCCTGCCCTCCTACGGCATGGCGCTGACGGCCGACACGTTCACCTTGAACAACTATATCGAGGTGCTGTTCCGCCAGGACGTCACGACGCGCGCCTTCATGAACTCGTTCCTCCTCGCCGGCACTGCGGCGGTGCTTTTGATGCTCCTGTCGCTGCCCACCGGTTACGCCCTGTCGCGCATGGCCGGGCGCCCGCGCATCGTGTTCGAAGCCCTAGTCGAGACGCCCTATGCCCTGCCCGGCATCGTGCTGGCGATTGCGATGATCCTCTTGTTCATCCGCCCGCTGCCGCTGATCGGCGTGAGCTTGTACGGCACCTTGGGCATCATCCTGATCGCCTACCTTTCAAGCTTCTATGTCCTCGCGCTACGGCCTGTGACCGCCGCCTTCAGCCAGCTCGATCCACGGCTGGAGGAGGCGGCAGCCATGTGCGGTGCCGGCTTCTGGCAGCGCTTCCGCCTGGTGCTCGTGCCTGGCGTGCTACCGGCCATGGCGACGGGCGGCCTACTGGTCTTCCTCACCGCCTTCAACGAGCTCACGGTGTCCGCCCTTCTGTGGTCGTCGGGCAGCGAGACCTTGGGCGTCGTCCTGTTCAACTATGAAGATGGCGGTTACACCACGCTCGCTTCAGCCATCGCGGTCGTGACCGTCGCGGTGGTGCTGGCACTGGTGGTGCTTCTCGACCAGTTGGCGCACAAGCTGCCCAAAGGCACGCTGCCCTGGCGCTAGGGTTATGCTAAAGCGCGGGCATGGCAGACGATACCGCCACCTTTCTGCGCACCCTGTTTGATGAAGCCGTCCGCGTTGCCGACCCCATGGTCAGCGTTCCGCGTGCCCTGCCAGACACACGCCCCGACAAGCTGCTGGTGGTCGGCGCGGGCAAAGCCTCCGCACGCATGGCCGAAGCGCTGGAAACGGTGTGGGGACCGTGCGAGGGGCTCATCATCACCCGCTACGGCTACGAGCGCCCGCTGCAAGGCTTGACGCTTCGCAGCGCGGCCCATCCCGTGCCCGATCAGTCCGGCGTTGAGGCCACGCGAGAACTCATGGAGCTGGTCACCAACGCCGACGCCGACACGACCATCATCGCGCTGATCTCCGGCGGCGGATCGTCACTGCTGGTCGATCCCGCCCCGCCGATGACGGTGGCGGACAAGCAAGCCGTGAACACCGCTTTGTTGGCATCAGGCGCACCGATCGGTCAGATGAACATCGTCCGTAAGCATCTCTCGGGCGTCAAAGGCGGCCAGCTCGCGGCGGCTTCCTACCCGGCGCGCCTGCTCTGCTTGATGATCTCCGATGTGCCCGGAGACGACCCAGCCCAGATCGCATCGGGGCCCACGGTGGCGATACGAGCAGCCCGGCGGATGCACGGGCCGTGGTCGAGCGCTGGGGTATCACGCTGCCGCAAAGCGCAACCGATCTCCTCAACGCGCCCAGCGGGGTCATCACGCCCAGCGACCCGCGCCTTTCGCGAACCACCAACGTTGTTGTCGCCGCGCCATCGCAGTCGCTTGATGCCGCTGCCATCCGCGCCCGCGCCGCCGGCCTTGATGCCATCATTCTCGGCGACGCGCTCGAAGGTGAAGCCCGCAACCTCGCACGCGCCCACGCGATCGAGGCGCTCGAGTTGCGCGGCCGGATCACAAACCGAACGGTGCTCCTGTCTGGCGGCGAGTGCACGGTCGTCCGTACGGGCACGGGCGTGGGTGGCCCCAATGCCGAGTACTGCCTGGCCTTAGCGCTGGCGCTTGGGGGGTCCACCGGCATCTACGCGCTGGCCTGCGACACCGATGGCGTCGATGGCGCTGCCGAAGTGGCCGGCGCCTATGTGCATCCAGGCACATTGGGCAAAGCCGAAAAAGTGGGCCTCGACGCGCTGGCCATGCTCGAAAACAATGACGCGCACAGTTTCTTCGCCGCGCTTGGAGACCAAATCATCACAGGTCCGACGCTGACCAATGTAAACGATTTCCGGGCGGTCGTGATCGAGCCGCGCCCCGTCTAGAGCACGTCCGATGAACGCCGGTTCACCAGACACGCTCTATGTCATCGTTTTCGCGCAATTTCGCGGGCGCAAAAGTCTGCAGCTTTTGCTGAAATTGCTCTAAATCTCGACGGTGGCCACCGCGCCGGAGGTTTGGCCCAGCGCCACGGCCTTGATGATGGCGTAGACGCTTTGGCCGGGCGCCAGCTCCAAAAGCTGCCGCGAGCGCCGGGTGATCGTGGCTTCGATCTGTGCATCGCCAACCATCAAAACGAGCCGGACCGAGGGGCCAGCATCGCCGGCATCCTCTTCGATAGCCGCCACCACGGCGGGCAAAATGTTGAGAGCGGAAAGGCCGCTTGGCCGCTCCCGCGCGATAATCACATCGCGCGACGCGATGCCAACGCTCATCTGCGCGCCGAGCGGCGCATCGACCTGCGGCACTAGGAGCCTGCCGCCGGGGACACTCAGTTCGCTCAGCCCGTCGCTTGCGTTCTTGGCAACCAGGCGCGCAGGCAAATGGCTGGTCGCACCGGCCGATGACGGCTCCAGCAGCAGGTCGGGACGCCCCTCTTGCTGCACCCGGCCATTGGCGAGCACCACGACAGTCTCTGCCAGCCGCACAACCTCGTCCTTGGCGTGGCTGACATAGAGGATCGGCACGCCGGTCTGCTCTTGCAGCCTCTCGATCAGGCCAAGCACTTCCGTACGGCGGTTCTCATCAAGGCCCGACAAAGGCTCATCCATCAGCAAAAGCGATGGCTTGCTCATCAGCGCGCGACCAATCGCGACCCGTTGCGCTTCCCCGCCAGACAGGCCGGAGGGCTTGCGGCGCAGCTTGTCGTGCAGACCCAAGAACTCGGCCATGGTCTCAACATCGCCCGCCGACACGTCCGCACTCTTTCGCGCGCCGTAGCGCAAATTGCCCGCGACGGTGAGGTGCGGAAACAGCCGCGCATCTTGGAACACATAGCCGATCCGGCGGGTGTGGATCGGCGCGTTTATCTTGGCGCCCGCATCAAACAGTGTCCGCTCGCCAAGCCGGATATGGCCGCTGTCGGGCGTAACGAGGCCCGCGATGGCTTTGAGCACCGTGGTTTTGCCGGCCCCCGACACGCCGAACAAAGCGGTGATGCCAGCGGGCGCGGTGAACGCGCACTCGAGGGTAAACGCGCCTTGTTGGCGCTCAATGGCGACATCAAGGCTCATCGGCGCAGCCCTCCAGCCCGCCGGGCGCGGCGCTCCAAGATCTCAGCTGCCAGAACGGCCGACACAGAGATGGCGACCGACACGAGGATAAGCCGCAGCGCGCTCTGCTCCCCGCCTGGAACCTGCAGGAACGCATAGATGGCTGACGGGATGGTTTGCGTCCGCCCCGGAATGTTGGAGACGAACGTGATCGTCGCGCCGAACTCCCCCATCGCCTTGGCAAACGCCAGCACAAGCCCGGCGATGATGCCGGGCAGCGCTAGCGGCAACGTGACGGTGAGCCACACCACAAATGGCCGTGAGCCGAGCGTCGCCGCTGCCTCTTCAAGCCGTGGGTCCACCATCTCAAAGGCAAGCCGCATCGCGCGCACCATCAGCGGGAACCCCATGATGGCGCAGGCGAGCGCCGCGCCTGTCCACTCGAACGCGAAGCGAAAGCCGAAGAGCTCATCCAGCGGACGACCGATGGGCCCCTGGGTGCCAAAGGCGAGCAGCAACAGATAGCCGGTCACAACCGGCGGCAGAACCAGCGGCAAATGCACCAGCGCATTGACCAACCCGTGGCCGGGAAAGCGCCAGCGGGCCAGGGCAAACGCCGTCAGCACGCCAAGGGGCAGGCTAAACAGAACCGCCCAAAAAGCGACACGCAGAGACAGCAGCACCGCCTGCCATTCGGGCTCAGCAAGCCAGCCGATCTGTGTGGTCAGCCATTGCGCCATGCTCATGCCGCCTTAGCCACCGCAGGCGCCAAGCCGGTGGTAGGCCGCGCAATCGGTCGCCAGAAAGCCCTGCGCCTCGAGGGCCTCGCGGGCCGTTTCACTATACAAAAAAGCCATGAACGCATCCGCCGCCTCATGCGACGCCCTGCTCGTCTGGGCCGCTTCGTAGACGATTGGCAAATGCGTTTCTGGCGGCACTGAGGCGATGGTGCGAACCCGCG
This sequence comes from Devosiaceae bacterium MH13, assembly GCA_019192585.1. Classification (GTDB taxonomy): domain Bacteria; phylum Pseudomonadota; class Alphaproteobacteria; order Rhizobiales; family MH13; genus MH13. The sequence continues at coordinate 582 of JAHCMG010000028.1, read as the reverse complement.
GTTCGGCAGCCGCATCAGTTGCGTAGACAATGCCCAGCGGCGTTTCGGCCCGCGCCACCAAAACAAGCGCAGCGCGCACGCTGTCGGTCTCGGCAAACCGTGGGCGCAACGGCTGATCAATGCCCAGTTCTCCAAGCGCCTGCCACGCGTAGATCCCGGCGGGCACGGCGGTTGTCAACCCGATCGCCAAGCGACCTCGCTCGCCGAGACGGCCGAACCAATCATCCGCTGATCTCAGATCGAAGGGCTCGGAAGCAGATGCGCTGACCGGTTCGATGACCACGAGCGTGTTGCGCGCGACAATCTGGACGGTCCCTTCATCGACGAGCCCGTTCTCGCGCGCAAAATTCATCCAGGCAGGGTGAGCGGAGACGAACACGTCAGCCGGCGCGCCTTGCTCGATCTGCCGCACCAGCGCCGACGTGCCGGCATAAGATAGGACGATTTCGGTGCCGGTCTCGTCTTCAAAGGCAAGGGCGATGGCGTCGAAAGCGTTTTTCAGGCTTGCCGCCGCAAACACGGTCAGCGGCTCAGCGCGCGCCGGCGACAGCAGCACGGCCAGCGCCAGGGCCACAAAGACGC
>JAHCMG010000270.1 GCA_019192585.1 Devosiaceae bacterium MH13 | reverse complement strand
GTCGCGGATCTCCATCGTCATCGAGCGTGAGACCACGTCGCGAGAAGCGAGGTCTTTCGCCGATGGCGCGTAACGCTCCATGAAGCGCTCGCCTTCGGAGTTGACCAGGTATCCGCCTTCGCCGCGGGCGCCTTCGGTGATCAAGCAGCCGGCGCCGTAGATACCGGTTGGGTGGAACTGGACGAATTCCATGTCCTGGAGCGGCAGGCCGGCACGCAGCACCATGGCGTTGCCATCACCCGTGCAGGTGTGGGCAGACGTCGCAGAGAAGTAGGCGCGGCCATAGCCCCCGGTCGCGAGCACCGTTTTGTGGGCGCGGAAGCGGTGGATCGAGCCGTCTTCCATGCACATGGCGACCACGCCGCGGCAGGCGCCACTGTCGTCCATGATCAGGTCGATCGCGAAATACTCGATGAAGAACTCAGACGAGTTGCGTAGCGCCTGGCCGTAGAGCGTGTGCAGGATGGCGTGCCCGGTCCGGTCGGCAGCGGCGCAGGTGCGCTGGGCGGCGGGGCCTTCGCCATATTTGGTGGTCATGCCGCCAAAGGGGCGCTGATAAATCTTGCCGTCTTCGGTGCGCGAGAAGGGCACGCCCCAATGCTCAAGCTCGTAAACGGCCTCGGGCGCATTCTTGCACAGATACTCGATGGCATCCTGGTCGCCGAGCCAGTCGGAGCCTTTGACGGTGTCGTACATGTGCCAGCGCCAGTCGTCCTGACCCATATTGCCAAGCGCCGCCGAGATGCCACCTTGAGCGGCGACCGTGTGCGAGCGGGTAGGGAACACTTTGGTGATGCAGGCGACCTTCAGGCCGGCCTGCGACGCACCCACCACTGCGCGCAGGCCCGCGCCGCCAGCCCCGACGACCACCACATCATAGGTGTGGTCGGTGATCGGGTAAGCGTGACCATTGGTTGCCGGAGCCTCTGCCCCATTCGTTCCATTCGATGCCATGTGGCGTTAGCCTCCAAAGCTCATTTTGAGGATCGCGTAGATGGACGCCGCCGCGATGATGATCGCGAAAAAGGTGTTGCCCAGAAGCGCGAGAATCTTCGTCAGTTCATTGTGGATGTAGTCTTCGATGATGACCTGCATCCCCAAGCGCATGTGGATGGTGCCGGAGATGATCACCAGCAGCATCAAGATCGCCGCGAGGGGTGACCCCATAACCGAGACGAACTCGGCGTGTGATGCGCCTTGCAGCCCGATCACCATGACGATGAAGAACAGGATCAGCGGCACGTTGGCGAGCGCGGTGACGCGCTGGCGCCAAAAATGGTCGGTGCCTTCCTTGGCTGAGCCAAGCCCGCGAACGCGGGACAGCGGGGTGCGCATGTTGGCCATCTGTCGCTACTCCTTCGGCGCGCTGTGCCAGAACAGCTTCGCGGTGATTTGCCAGTTGCCCGCCTCGTCGCGGACAAGGTGGAAATGGTTGATGAAGTCCATCCCGAACAGGTTCTCTTCTTCGATGCGGATCATCGCGATCCCATCTTTGACTTCGCTGGCGGTCGTCTGCGCCGTGTAGCTGTCAGCGACGGCGTTGTTCGCCACATAGTCGAAGAACGGGTCAGGGCTGCCCACCAGCATGTTGGGCCCCAACCAGCCGCTCATCACGGCGTTGGGGTGGAACAGCGCGCGCAAGCCATCCACGTCGCGCGCTTTGGTGAGCGCACCGTAGGCATCGATCACGGCATTAGGATCAGTGTGAGCCATGGTTCGCGCTAGATCCGTTTGCTGCCAAGGTGGCAGGGGTTCGCGGCGCTATCGAACCGCATAGCCGATGATCCATAAAAGCAGGGTCAGCGAGACCGAGCCGATGAGTGTGGCGCGGGCAAGAAAATTGCGGCCGACTTTGTCGAGGCCGCGGCCGGTGTCCCAGATAAAATGGCGAATGCCACCGAGCATGTGGTGCATCAACGCCCAGGTGAAGCCGAACAGAACCAGCCGTCCTAGGAACGAGCCGTACAGATCGGTGACGGCATTGTAGGCGTCGGGCCCGGATGCCGCCGCCAGAAGCCAGATCACCATCAAAAGGGTGCCGAAATAAAGCGCCGCGCCCGTGATGCGATGCACGATCGACATCAGCATCGTGAACAGCATGCGGTAGACTTGCAGGTGGGGCGACAGCGGGCGGTTCGCGCCCGGAGCGGAGGTGGCCATGGCTGTGCCTTCAAACCGTTTTGGGTCGGGGGTTCGAGTGGCCGCAAAGGTTCCCGATTGGCCCAGCAAACGCCCTTGAAAGCGGTTGTAGCGTCGTCGCCCATGCGGGTCGAGCCGACCAAGGTCGAAAGGGGACGCGGATTTTTGCCGCATTGAGCTTACGTTGACGTAAAATGCATGTAGCAGACAGCTCCGTGTTTGTTGGCCCTGTCCCAGGGCGCGCGCTACAGTTGAACCCAGTGATTCGGCCAGTGCTGGAGGGCAGCTGCCATGCGGTCTACCGACGGGTTCCTCACCTGGGGCGTTGCCATCCTGGTTGTCGGGTTCGTGGCCGGCTGGCTGTTTCTGCAAACCGAAGATGCCGAGCGCGTGGCGCGCGGGCCGGCTTTGGAGCGCCTTCTCGACCGCGTGTTAGGCCCGGAGGGCTTTGACTATGAGGGCCCGGTGCCGCTGTGCCGCGCTGGTGATTTCGAAACCTGCGTCATCGATGGCGACAGCGTGCTGTTTCGCGGCGAGCAGCTGCGGCTTGAACGCATTGATGCGCCGGAAATCCGCGATGCCCAGTGCGAAGGCGAGCAGATCGCCGGCCTGCAGGCGCGTGACCGATTGTCGGTCCTGCTGACAGACACACCGTTTCGGGTCGTCCGCTTTGAAGAGGACCGCTACGGCCGGACGCTCGCGCGGCTGCGCACCGAAGAGGGGTGGATCAGCTCGCGTCTCGTTGAAGAAGGTCTGGCCCAATGGTGGGACACGAGCCGGGGTTGGTGTTGAGCGATAGCGCTTCGCAAGACCCGGGCGGGGCGATCGCTGTTGTCCTTACAGTCAGCATCGGGGATGCGCTGCTCGAGGCGTTTGGGGCGCGTCTGTTTGCGTGACGGCAGCGTACATCAAACCTCATGCTGATCGACATCGCCGCCTACGCCCTGATGTTCGGGTCCGCCTTTTTGGCGGCCACCGTTTTTCCGGCCCAGTCGGAGCTGGTGTTGATCGGCTTTTTGACGGCCGGACTGCATTCGGTGGCTGGCATGCTTATCGTTGCGAGCGTCGGCAATGTTCTGGGCTCGGTGGTGAACTACTATCTGGGCCTTGGCATCCAGACGTTTCGAGGCAAACGCTGGTTTCCGGCGTCTGAAGAGCAGCTTGCGCGCGCTCGCGCCTTTTACGCCAAGTGGGGCCGGTGGTCTCTCCTGTTGGCGTGGACACCGATCATTGGCGACCCGCTCACCGTAGTCGCCGGCGTGATGCGCGAGAAGCTGTGGGTCTTCTTGGTGCTTGTGACGATCTCCAAGGTGACCCGCTATTTGGCGCTGACGGCGATCACGCTGCAGATCGTTTGACGGTAGGCATCGGGCTCGGGTTGCGAGCCCTGGCCAACCAGTGGGCTAGTCTGGCGCCAGCACCGTGAGCTCCGGCCAATACTGCTTCCACCTGTTGGACTTTTGCCAGTAATTGTCCGCGTTGAAGTTGCTCGTTGGGTTCGGGCGGATGACCATGTTTGCCAGATCATCGAGCCCGGCGGGTGCGTACACAAGTGGCGCACCGTCGGCTGTGGGCTGCAGGCCAATCATGCACGCGGTGGCGAGGAACCGGTCGATCCCCTCGTGCCCTGCACGGAGCTGCGGGTAGGGCAAGCCGAACTTCTGCTCGTACCACAGGTGGACGCGCGCTTGGTTGCGGATCTCGATCTCATGGCCGCCGAGGCCCAAGGTGCTTTGCGCTCGCTTGATGGCGCGATCTTCAGCCTCCCAGTTGAGGTCACTGCCATCGAAATAGAAGATGTCGAAGTCGCGGATGCCAAAGCTAACCTCGCGGCCCGTGTGCACGTTCCACACGGTCTGGAATAGGCAGCCCGAGACGAGCCAGACGTCGTGCAGGCCCGCATGAGGCAGCCGCTCAAGCAGATCCGCGTTGACCGGGTTCTGCCGAACGATGGCGACAAGCTCGTCTGATGTCATGGTGCGTTGGGGGCCGGTGGCACGGCGCTAATCCTCAAGATGGTGCTGCACCCGCCGCACATGGCGCAGTGTGTCGGTGAGCATGGCGGTCATCAGCCCGAACATCAAAAAGCCGTTGGCGCCGGTGATGCCGCCCAGAAGCCGCCGATCGTCGGGAATTTGAACGTCGCCCAAGCCCAAGGTGGTGTAGGCGACGAGCGCGAAGAACAGCGCCTCTTCAAGCGAGCCGAACACATGCATCGCCTGGAAAACGAGCGCCCACAAAAGGACGCCGAGCGTCATCATCGCCATCGTGCAAACGATGACCATCATGATCACCGCCAGTGATTTGTGCGCGTAGGGCGGGCGTTCGATCCATGGTTTCATGCCGTCGAGCATGTTGTTGAACGTCCACCACAGGAGTGCCGCCAGCATTAGGGATATGAGCGTGATCAGGGAGCCAAAGAGCAGTTGAAACAGTATGGCGCGATGATGCCGCCCGGTGCCCTGGCGTCAAGATTGGTGCGGCCCCTCATGCGCGCCTCAATATGAGCAAATTGTAATCCCGTCATGACGTGGGAGCAGGCAAGTTGAGACACCGAAGATTGAGGAGACCCCCTATGAAATCACGCCTTGCCGTCGCCGCCGCCGCGTCCATCACACTCGCTTTGTCGGCCGCCCCCAGCGCTGCGCAACCGCTGACCGGCGCGCAGCTTCAGGAGCTCTTGCCGGGCGCGACCATGGCAGCCTCGCGCATGGGCATGCAGTTCCGCATGGTGTTTGATCCCAGTGGCGAGTTGCAGGGCTCGATGGGGATCATGCGGATGAGCGGCGCCTGGTCGATCGAAGGCGACATGCTGTGCGTGGACATGCCGCGCCAGCGGGATGACGCGCCGCGTTGCCAATCGTTTGAGCGCACAGCCGCTGGCATCCGCAGTCTTGATACTGGCGCGGAACTGACGTTCGAGTAGCCGCCAGGCCAGCCCATCAACCAAAAAGACTCCGCAGGGCGGTAGGCCGTGCGGGGTCTGTTGTGTTTGGCTAAAGGCTGACGAGCGGGCGCTTAGAGCGCGGCCTTCACCTCTTCGAGGCGCGCGAGCTTGGTCTCCGCGGCGGTCTTGGCCAGATCGTCCTTGGCGTCGGCGATATCCTCTTTGGCGTCCTGGATCGCCTGATCGAGCGAAGCCATATCCATATCTTCGACGCGCTGCGCCTCTTCGGCCAGAAGGGTCAGCCCACCGGGGTTGGCATCGGCGAACCCGCCACGCACGAAGATGCGGTCCGTCGTGCCATCGGCCATGGTCACCTCAAGGATGCCCGGCTTCAAGGTCGACAAAAACGGCGCATGGTTGGCCAGCACCGTGAACTGGCCCTCGGCACCAGGCACCACGACCTGCGTGGCTTCACCGGAGAACAGTTGCTTCTCCGGTGAGACCAGTTCGAAAGCGAAAGGCTCTGCCATTCCAGTTGGTCCTTATGCCTTAAGCGGCTTCGGCCAGCGCCTGCGCTTTGGCGACGGCGTCATCGATGGTGCCGACCATGTAGAAGGCAGCTTCGGGCAGGTGGTCGTACTCGCCGTCGACAACCGCCTTGAACGAGCGGATCGTGTCTTCAAGCGGCACGAAGATGCCCGGTGAGCCGGTGAACACTTCGGCCACGTGGAAGGGCTGCGACAGGAAGCGCTCGATCTTACGAGCACGGGCCACGGTCAGCTTATCTTCTTCGGACAGTTCATCCATGCCGAGAATGGCGATGATGTCCTGCAGCGACTTGTAGCGCTGAAGCATTTCCTGGACGCCACGCGCCACATTGTAGTGCTCTTCGCCGATGATCTGCGGGTCGAGCATACGCGAGGTGGAGTCGAGCGGGTCCACGGCCGGGTAGATGCCTTTTTCCGAGATCGCGCGGTTCAGCACGGTCGTCGCATCCAAGTGGGCAAACGAGGTTGCCGGCGCCGGATCGGTCAAGTCATCGGCAGGCACGTAGATGGCCTGCACCGAGGTCACCGAACCCTTGGTGGTGGTGGTGATGCGCTCTTGCAGGGCGCCCATATCGGTTGCGAGCGTCGGCTGATAGCCCACGGCCGAAGGAATACGGCCCAGAAGCGCCGACACCTCAGAACCCGCCTGGGTGAAGCGGAAGATGTTGTCGACGAAGAACAGCACGTCCTGGCCCTCATCGCGGAAGTGCTCAGCGATCGTCAGACCCGACAGCGCCACGCGGGCACGGGCCCCCGGAGGCTCGTTCATCTGGCCGAAGACGAGAGCAGCTTTGGAGCCTTCGCCGCCGCCTTCTTTGTTCACGCCAGACTCGATCATCTCCCAGTAGAGATCGTTGCCCTCACGGGTCCGCTCACCAACACCCGCGAAGACCGAGTAGCCGCCGTGCGCCTTGGCGACGTTGTTGATCAGCTCCTGGATGAGCACCGTTTTGCCCACGCCGGCGCCGCCGAATAGGCCAATTTTGCCGCCACGCGCGTAAGGCGCGAGAAGGTCGACGACTTTAATGCCGGTGACGAGAATTTCAGCTTCCGTCGACTGCTCCGAGAAGGCCGGGGCAGGGGCGTGGATCGGGCGCTTGGCCTCGTGCGGAACGTCGCCGCCATCGTCGATCGGCTCGCCGATCACGTTCATGATGCGGCCCAGGGTACCGTCGCCCACCGGCACCTGGATCGGTGCGCCGGTGTCGGTGACGGGCTGGCCGCGAACCAGGCCTTCCGAGGTGTCCATGGCGATGCAGCGCACGGCGTTTTCGCCGAGG
>JAHCMG010000269.1 GCA_019192585.1 Devosiaceae bacterium MH13 | reverse complement strand
TGTCGAGGCCAGCTCCGCCTGCAGCCGGTTGAAGGCCTGAAAGCGGGCAATCGTCATCTTCAGGATCGGCTGCATCCGTTCCTTCTTCAGCCCGTCGACAATGTAGGTGGAGACGCCCGCATCGACCGCCTCGGAGATGGTCTGATCGTCGCTTTGGTCGACGAACATGGCGATCGGTCGCTGCACGTAGCGCGACACCTGGAACATCTCTTCAAGGACGTCGCGATTGGGGTTCTCAAGGTCGATGAACACCACATCGGGGTCCAGTTCGACGATCCGCTTCATCAAGTTGCGGGTGTCGCGGATGATGGTGACGTCGGTGTAGCCCGCCTCCGTCAGCCCCTCATGCAGGATCGCGGCGCGGATCGCGCTCTCATCTATGATCAATATGCGGAAGGGCTCATCCATCTTGGAAGCGTTCTAGCAACGCACTGCCCGCGCGCCAGACCATGTTTCGGGCAGATACTGGTCAAAAAGGCTGCACCAAGCGGTGTGTGGCACCGGCGCGCCATGGCGCGCGGCCCGCTGAACCCCGCCCGGCGTCGCGATGGCGGGGTGAGAGCGCTCAAAGACCCGCCTTTCCTGCAGAAACCGGTTTCTCGAGCGGAACGTCAAGATCGTCGTGAGAGAGGATCACCGCTTCCCATGACCGTAACGGCAAGGAGAGGCGCGCTGGCTTTGGCCCAGAAAACCAAGCGTTTCGCTGGTTACCATTAGGTAACATTAATGGCGGAAAACGGATCACTACGCCGCCGTTTTATTAGTGAACCATGATGCGCTTACCGTTTGTTCAAACCACCCGTGAGACCTCTGCCGACCCCGTGATGGACCCCCATCACCGTACTGAGGAGGCTAGACTCATGAGGACCAAACTGATCGCCGCAACCGTGGCCGCTGCGTGCATGTTCACCGCTGGCCAGGCCATGGCCGAGCTATCGCCCGAAACCGTTGCCGGCGCCGTGACCGTCGATGCGCACGAAGCCAAGACGCTGTTCGATCAAGGCGTGGCTTTTGTCGACACGCGCAACGGCGCGGACTGGGAAGCGGGCCGCATTCCAGGCTCCATTCACCTGAACTCCAAATCGGTTCTGTCCGAAGAGACGCTGGCCGATGCCGTCGCCCGCGATGAGCGCGTCGTCATCTACTGCAATGGCTGGTCGTGCATGCGTTCGTCGGATGCGAGCGAGCGTGCCGTCTCCTGGGGCTTCACCAGTGTTTACTACTTCCGGGACGGGTATCCGGCCTGGGAAACCGTTGACTACCCAATCGAATAGTCAAGACACACGCGCACTTGAGGGGAGAGCACAGTGCTTCTGACCAACCGCATCATCGTCGGCGTATCCGTTGCAATGCTAGCGCTTGCAGGGGCCTTTGTGTTCGCCAATCATACCTCTCAAAACGAGCTGCGCGCGCAGTTCTTTGAACAGCGCGAGCAAGCCCGCGCACAACTTGTTGAGCGCGTCGTACTGGCCAATCAGCGCCAGATGCGCGCTCAACAGCGCAGCCTCACCCGCAATGCCGACGCGCTTGGCGCATTGGCAGAGCGGTCATCGGAAGCCGTTGAAGCAAGCGTCCAGCCGACATTCAACCGGCTTGAAGCCAGCGGCGTGATCGATGGCCTGATGGTCAACGATCGGTCGGGCGCGATGATCTACCGGGCGGGCACCGAGGGTGACGCAACTGGCATTCAGGCGGTTGTCGACCGGGCGATGCGCGAGCGTGTCATCGTTCATGGCGCCGCGATCGGCCGCGATGGGCAACTGTCGACCGTGTTCACCTTTCCGCTGTTCCAGTCCCGCCAGCTGGTCGGGGCCGCGACCTTCAGCCGGGAATATGGCGCGCTGCTGGGCGAGTTGAGCACCAGCGAAGGCGCCTATGCTCTGGTGACCGACCTCAATGGCCAGATCATCGCCACAACCAATGATGAGCTTTCGCAGAGCCTTGGCCAGGGCAACATCACCCAAGCCGCGATGGATGGCCGCCCGCTGGTTGCCGACGCCTTCACCTTTGATGTCGTCTCAACGACCATCACCGATATTGATGGCCAGCCCATTGCGCGGCTTTACAGCCTTCAAGACATCACCACCGCCTATGCGCAGCAGCAGCGCGCATCGCTGATCACCATTGGCGGTCTTGGCCTCCTGGTGCTGGTGTTCCTGGGCGGCCTGGGCTTTTGGCTGCGCGCGCAATTCAAGCCGCTTATCCAAACCATCGGCGTTCTGGGCGATCTGTCCAAGGGCAATTACGAGGTCGAAACCGTTGGGCTGGGCCGCAACGATGAAATCGGCCAGATGGCCGAAGCCGTCGATGTCTTCCGCCAGAACGCCCTCGACAAGACGAACCTTGAGCGCGAGCGCGCTGAGGCCGAAGAGCGTGCGAAAGCCGACCAGAAACAGATGATGGACGGCCTTGCTCACGAGTTTGAGTCGGCCATCGGCGGCATCATCAGCGAGATCTCGACGTCCGCGTCGGAGCTGAAAACAGCCGCTGGCTCGCTGTCGTCGACCGCCGAAGAGACAACCAGCCAATCGGCATCGGTGTCGACGGCGGCCGAAGAGGCCAGCAACAACGCCCACTCGGCAGCGTCGATGACCGACGAGATGGCGAGCTCGGTTCAGGAAATCGCCCAGCAGGCCGCCGAAAGCGCGAAAAAGGCTAATGGTGCAGCCGGTATGGCGGACCAGTCGGTCAACGAGGTCAAGGCCCTGACGGCAGCCGCGCAAAAGGTCGGCGCCATTGTCGGCCTGATCCAGGAGATCGCCGAACAAACCAACCTGTTGGCGCTCAACGCGACCATCGAGGCGGCGCGCGCCGGCGAGGCGGGTAAAGGCTTCGCGGTGGTCGCCAGCGAGGTGAAGGGCCTGGCATCGCAGACCGCCAAGGCAACGACGGAAATCGCCGAGCAGATCGACGCGATGCAAAGCGCCACCGAGCGCTCGGCGGAGTCGATCAACTCGGTGACCGAGACGATCAACGAGCTCAACGAAATTGCCTCGCAGATCGCGGCCGCGGTTGAAGAGCAAGGCGTGGCAACGCAAGGCATCGCGCAGAACGTGCAGCAGGCCGCGCACGGCACGCAGGACATGACGTCCAGCATCGCTAGCGTCTCGCAAGCCGCCGAGGAGGCAGCCTCCGCTTCATCACAGGTGCTGTCGGCCTCGAGCGCCCTGTCGCAGCAAACGGCAGACCTTCAGCGCGAAGTTGACAAGCTGCTCGTCGGCATCCGCCAGGCGGCCTAACCCGCAAGGGCCTCAGGGCCATCAAACGAAACGAACGAAGACGGCCCTGACTGGGGCCGTTTTTGTGTCTGCCGGTGATGGCGGAAGCACACAGTGATTGCGAGCAATCACCTGTTGGTCGTTCCGCGTTTCGCGGCGCGAAACGCTATGGCGGACAGAGAGGGATTCGAACCCTCGAGACGGTTACCCGCCTACACGCGTTCCAGGCGTGCGCCTTCGACCACTCGGCCATCTGTCCAACAAGCGACGCCAAGGCGCACGCAAGAGATAGTGTTTTGATCGCGGAGCGATCAGAAGGTGCGCCTTCGACCAGCACCCTTGACCATCGGGCGTTGCCCTTTGGCCACCTGTCCATTGCACCAGGCTCAAGGCCCGTGCGAGCGCGTGTGGTTAGCCCGCGGCGTCGCCGCTTTCAAGACCATCGAGAAAAAACCCCGCGCTTAAGGCGCGGGGCTCATCGCTTCGGCCCAAAGGTAGCGCCGCTACATCCCCAACGCTTTGGCCCGCATTTGCAAGGCCGCCAGGTCCGAGGCCTGGGCATAGGTGTTTGCTTCGGTGAGGAACGCGCGGAACGAGGCGAAGGTTTCGCCTGCGATCGGGCTCGATTCCGCGACCTCTTCAAGCACAGGGCCGGACTCGCGGGCCAAAGCGTCGATAACGCTGTCGGGCATGGTGTGGACCTGCACCCCATGCTCCTCGACCAAGGGGCGCAGCGAGACGATGTTGTGGAACGTGAAGTCCGCCGTGGTCTCCATCGCCGCCGCGAGGCACGCTTGTTCCACCACCGCCTGCAGATCGGCGGGCAGCGCATCGTACGATTCTTGGCTGACGATAAGCTCCAAAGCCGGGCCCATCTCGTGGAAGGCTGGCATGTAATAGTGCTTGGCAACCCGGAACAGGCCGAACGCCAGATCGTTCCACGGCCCGATCCATTCGGCGGCATCGATCGTGCGGTTCTGCATCGCCGGGAAGATCTCCGGCGGCGGCAGCAGAACCGGGTTCACGCCGATCCGCCGCATCACCTCGCCGCCGAGGCCAGCAACCCGGAAGTTGAGGCCCTGAAGATCATCAAGCGAAGTGATCTCTTCGCGGAACCAGCCGCCCGCCTGCGGGCCCGAAGAGCCGGTGTAGAACGGCTTGAGACCAAAAGGCTCATAGGCGCGCTCCCACAGCGCCTGGCCTCCGCCAAAGCGCAGCCACGCAATATGCTCGAGCGCCGTCAGCCCAAACGGCACCCCAGTGAAAAAGTGCATCGCCTGGTCTTTGCCAACCGCATAATAGGGCGTCGTGTGAGCCAGATCGGCGGATCCGCCTGCCACCGCGTCGAACACTTCAAACGGCGGCACCAGTTCGCCGCCGGCAAAGAAGTCGATGCTGATCCGGCCGCCGGACATGGCGGTGATCTTCTCGGCCACCCGTTCGGCATTGACGCCGACGCCCGGCGCCCCCTTCGGCCAGGAGGACGCCATCGTCCAGCGAATGGTTTCCTGCGCTTTGACGATGGCCGGTGCGGCAAGGGCCCCAGCGCCCGCGGCACCGGCGACAAGGCCGGCTTTCATGAAGGCGCGGCGGGTCTCGGCGCCGGCATCCGCTTGCGCGGTACGGGCTTGTGAGCGGACGGACGATGGCATGGTCAGCACTCCCAACTGGCGTTTCTAGCTCTTGTTGGGAGTGAGCTTAGCGACCACCCGCTGGCGCTGCAACCGGTTCGATCCTCGGCGAAAAGGGCCAAAGCCCTAGCCGCGAAGGGTTGCCCCGGTCTTCTGCGCGACGGCGGCAACGATCTTCGAAGACACCGCTTCGATGTCCGCGTCGGTCAGCGTTTTGTCTGTGGGCTGCAGCGTCACCTCGATGGCAAGCGACTTCTTGCCCGGCTCCACATGCTCGCCAGCATAGACGTCGAACAGCGACACGTCGGCCACCAGCGCCTTGTCGGCACCTTTGGCCGCGCGCAGCACGGTGTCCGCCGAGGTCTCCCAATCGACCACGAAGGCAAAGTCGCGGCGCAGCGGCATCAACTCGTGCAAATCGAGCGGCGGCCGGGTGCGCGTCGCCCTTCTGCGCGGTGCGGGCAGGGCATCGAGCGTGATCTCGAAAGCAACCACCGGGCCATCCACATCGAGCGTGCGCAGCGCGCGCGGGTGCAGCGCGCCGAAGTGCCCGAACACATCGCGGCCACGCCGGATCGTGCCCGACTGGCCAGGATGGTACCAGGCCGGCGCACCGTTCTCGATCTGGCAGGTGGCTGGGTCGAGGCCCAATTCGTCCAGCAGCGCCAGGGCATCGGCCTTGGCGTTGAACGCGGTGACTGCCGGGAAGTCGCCCACCCAGTGGCGCCCGCGCCCAGCCATGGCGGCGGTGCCGCGCCGCACGCCGCACGCGGCCATCGTCTGATCGTCGGGCGCGTCACCGGCAAACACTTGGCCCACCTCAAACAGCGCCACATCGCGGGCACTGCGGTCGACATTGGCCTGAACGTTGCGCAACAAGCTCGGCAGAAGCGAGGGGCGCATCGTGCTCATTTCGGTCGAGATGGGGTTGGCGAGTTGGAGCGCGTCCGCGCCGCCGCCAAAGGCTTCCGCTTCGTCCTGGGCGATGAACGACCAGGTCACCGCCTCCATCAGCCCGCGACCGGCGAGCACGCGGCGCGCTGCGCGCACCCGCTTTTGCAGGTCCGTCAGAACGGGCGTGATGACCGTATCGCGGCCCAGCGACGGCGTTGAGGGCACGTGATCGACGCCGACAATGCGCATCACCTCTTCGACAAGGTCGGCCTTGCCCTCGACGTCGGGGCGCCAAGACGGCACGGCCACCTTCATGGTCTCATCATTGCCCGTCGCCCAGAAGCCCAAGAGGCTCAGCGTCGCCTTGATCTCCTTGGGGCTGACATCGAGGCCGGATAGCCGCCGCACTTCGGAAACCGGGAAGGTGATGATGCGGTCCGTGTCCGGGATCTCGCCTTCAATGTGCTTGCGCGTCGGCGTTCCGCCGCACAGCTCGGTAACCAGCTTGGTTGCAAGGTCAACGCCCTGTTCGTTGAAGGCGGGGTCGACGCCACGCTCGAACCGGTAGCGCGCATCGGTGATGATGCCGAGCTTGCGTCCGGTGGACGCGATGTTCTCGGGCACCCACAGCGCCGACTCGATCAAGACATCGGTGGTGTTTTCGTCACAGCCCGACTCTTCGCCGCCCATGATGCCCGATAGGCTCTCGACGCCCCGCTCGTCGGCGATGACGCACATGCTCTCATCAAGCTCATAGGTCTTGCCATCGAGCGCCAGGAAGCTCTCGCCCGCATTGGCTTCGCGCACCACGAGGTTGCCGGTGACCTTGGCAGCATCGAAAACGTGCAGCGGGCGGCCGCGATCGAACGTGACATAGTTGGTGATATCGACCAGCGTGTTGATCGGCCGGAGCCCGATCGCTTTGAGCCGCTTTTGCATCCACAGGGGCGACGGGCCGTTCTTGACCCCGCGCACCAACCGCATGGCAAAGGTGGGGCACAGGCTCTCGCCTTTGAAGGCGAAGCTGACTGTTACGGGGCATGGCCCCTCGCCCTCGATGGCTGGCACGGTGCCGTCTTTAAGTTTGCCCAGTCCAGCGGCAGCGAGGTCGCGCGCGATGCCGTAGACACCGGTGCAGTCGGGCCGGTTCGGCGTCAGGCCGATCTCGATCACCGGATCGTCCAGTTCGGCGAACGCGGCATAGGCCGTGCCCGGCGCGGCATCGGTGGTCAGATCGATAATGCCATCATGCTCGTCCGACAGTTCCAACTCGCGCTCAGAGAGCATCATGCCGCGTGATTCCACGCCGCGGATCTTGCCGACCTGAAGCGTCGTATCGATGCCCGGCACATAGGCGCCCGGAGGGGCGAACACGCCGACCAAGCCCTCGCGGGCGTTCGGCGCGCCGCAGACAACCTGCACCGGCGCTTCGCCGCCCATATCGACAGCCAGAACCTTCAGCCGGTCGGCATCGGGGTGCTTGTCGGCGCTCAGAACCTTCGCGATCACAAACGGCGCGTAGACCGCCCGGTCATCAACCTCCTCAACCTCAAGCCCGATGCGGGTGAGGGTTTCGGTGATGGTGGCAAGATCGGCGTCGGTCT
>JAHCMG010000268.1 GCA_019192585.1 Devosiaceae bacterium MH13 | reverse complement strand
TGGATCCTCAACGATATTGTCTGGCGCAAGACCAACCCGATGCCGAACTTTAAAGGTCGGCGGTTTGCCAACGCTCACGAGACGCTGATCTGGGCCGCCCGCTCCGCCGAGGGCAAGGGCTACACGTTCAACTATGACGCGCTGAAAGCGGCCAACGATGATGTGCAGATGCGCTCCGACTGGACGCTGCCCATCTGCACCGGTGCCGAACGGCTGAAAGACGCCGACGGCAAGAAAGCACATCCGACGCAGAAGCCCGAGGCGCTTCTGGCGCGGGTGCTGCTGGCCTCCACCAAGCCTGGCGACGTGGTGCTCGATCCGTTCTTCGGCACCGGCACCACGGGCGCCGTCGCTAAGAAGCTGGGCCGGCGTTTTATCGGGCTTGAGCGTGAAGCGGTTTATGCGGACGCTGCGAAGATGCGGATCGATGCCGTCGAGCCGGCGCCGGAGGCCGCGCTCGCCATGCTCGCCGGCAAACGCGCGCAGCCGCGCGTGCCGTTCGCCGCCCTGCTCGAAGCGGGTTACATCTTGCCTGGCGAAGAGCTGTTTGATGGCCGGCAGCGGCACCGCGCTTTGGTGCGCGCCGATGGCACTTTGGCCAGCGGCGACCATGAAGGGTCGATCCACAAAGTTGGCGCGATGGTGGAGCAGCAGCAGGCCTGCAATGGCTGGACCTTCTGGCATGCCAAGCGCGAGGGGAACCTTGTGTCGATCGACGATTTCCGCACGGAAATTCGCAAGAAGGCCGTCTAACGCGCTTTCTTTTGTGGTCGCAGCCGCAAGTCGGCGCGGTCTGGCAGCGCGGCGCGCAGAACCTTGAGCATGACGGTTGGAAGCGCCTCGCCGGCCAGTTGCTCCGGCGGGGACCACCAGCCCGTATCTGACGCCCGCTCCCAGGATGGCGGCGCCTGGCCTTCTGACTTGTAGACATCAAGCGTCAGGGCAAAGTGCGTGAACACGTGCTCAACCGGGCCAACACGGGTGGCGTCTGGCGCGTCAGGCACCGCCTCCGTCCACTCGCTGGTTGGCATCTGGGTCATCCCAGCCAGAAGGCCCGTCTCCGGCCGCCGCTCGCACCACACCGCGCCATCGGAGGGCCTGACGTGAACAAGCGCCGTGCCGCGACGGTGGGGTTTCGCCTTCTTCGGAGCTTTGACCGGGAAGCGCTCCTGGTCGCCATGTTTGACCGCCTGGCACCCCTCGCGCCAGGGGCACAGCGCACAGGCCGGCTTCCGCGGCGTACAGATGGTGGCGCCAAGATCCATCATCGCTTGGGCAAAATCACCGGGCCTGTCTGCGGGCACGAGGCGCGAAACATGCTCGGCCACTCTCCGCTTGAGCCGCGGCTGCGTGTCTTCAATGCGGTGGGTACGCGCGATGACGCGTTCGATGTTTCCATCCACCACCGATGCGGCTTCACCGAAGGCGATGCTGGCGATCGCGGCGCTGGTATAGGCGCCGATGCCCGGCAGTGCAGCCAAACCCGCAGCCGTGGTTGGGAAGGCGCCACCGGCTTCGGCGACTTGTTTGGCGCAGGCGTGCAGGTTGGCCGCGCGGCGGTAATAGCCGAGACCGGCCCAGGCTGCACGGATCTCATCATCCGTTGCCGAGGCTAGCGCGGCAACGGTCGGCCAGCGGGTGGTAAAATGCTCAAAATACGGAATAACCGCAGCGACCGTGGTCTGCTGCAGCATGATCTCGGAGAGCCAAACCTTATAGGGGTCTTGGCGCACCCCCGCCCGGCTTTGCGCCGGCGGCACACGCCAAGGCAAGGCGCGCGCATGCCGGTCGTACCACTCTAAAATGGTATCAGACGTTGGTGCTTGCACCATCGAGCGGCGAGCGGCGCTCTATTGGCAGGGATTAGTTGATGCGCGCCTTGACGTCAGCGATGGCGCTGTCGATGAGCGACGCGGCCGCATCGCCCTGCACCTGATCGGCAAGCACTTTTTCGGAAGCCGCGACAGCCAGTTCGGCGGCCTTGGAGCGAACTTCGCCAAGCGCCTGCGCTTCGGCCTGCGCAATGCGCGCTTCGGCCGCGGCAGTGCGGCGAGTGATCATCTCTTCAAGCGCCGCTTCGGTCTCTTCGGTCATCCGCGCGGCTTCGGCTTTCGCCTGGGCGAGGATGGCGTCTGCCTCTTCTTCGGCGTTCTGGGTCTTGCGACGGAAGTCCGCCAGCACCGCCTGCGCCTCCTCACGCAGGCGGCGGGCCTCCTCCAACTCGCCGCGAACCTTGTCGGCGCGCGCGTCGAGTGCCCGGGTGACCATGCCAGGAACCTTCAGATAGACCATGAGGCCCAGGAAGATGATCAAGCCGACCAGTGCCCAGAATGAAGAGTCCATGCTGTTCTACCTTCTTGGTGCCATCGCGGCCCGGGGGCCGCGCTCAAGCCTTGCCGCTAGGAAGACTTGGAAATATCAGAAATTGCCTTGGTGACCGCAGCCGCCTTGGGCGCCGTTGGTGCCAGCTTGCCCAAAATGGCCTCGGCGGCTTCGGCAGCGATGCTGTCCACCTGCGAAAGCGCCTGGGCCTTGATGTCGGCAATCCGGGTTTCAGCTTCAGCCAGCTTGCTGTTGAGATCCGCCTCGGAGGCTTCACGCTTCGCGGTGGTTTCGGCCGTCAGCTTGTCGCGCGTTTCCGCAGCGACCGCCTGGGCGCGAGACCGCGCATCGGCCAGGGCCTGCTCATAATTGGACATGGCTTCATCGGTTTCCCGCTTCAGCCGCTCGGCTTCGGCCAGATCGGAGGCGATCCGGTCGTGCCGATCTTCCAAAATGCCCGAGATACGCGGGCCAGCGATCTTTGAGATCACGTAGTAGGTGATGCCAAAGGTCAGCACCAACCAGAACAGCTGTGACGCAAATGTCGACGAGTCGAACGGGGGAAAGACCCCTGCGGCGGCTTCAGCGGCGCCGTGTGCTGCGTCTTCGGTGGTTGCCATGAAAGCAATCCTCGTTGCGGTTCGAATTCAACGGCACCGGGGCGCTTAGCGTCCCTGATGAAAGCGCAGGCGCCAGCACCCAGAATGCCTGGATGCTGGCAGCGCTCCGTTCATTCCTGACCGCCCGCCGTAGGCAAAGCCGCGACAGGCGCCTTGATCGCTGGTCGCTTAGACGGCGAACAGGAGCAGAAGCGCAACGAGCAGCGAGAAGATGCCCAACGCTTCGGTCACGGCGAAGCCGAAGATGAGGCGGCCGAACTGGCCGTCGGCTGCCGAAGGATTGCGCAACGCGCCCGACAGGTAGTTGCCGAAGATCGTGCCCACGCCGATGGCGGCGCCGCCCATGCCGAGCGTGGCAATGCCGGCACCGATGAATTTTGCTGCTTCTGCTTCCATGATGGAACTCCTTTGGAATGAACGTAATGAGGGGTCGCCGATGGCGGTGCGCCGTCGGCAGCAATCTCTAGTGTGAGGGGTGAAGGGCGTCGTTGAGATACATGCAGGTCAGAACGGCGAAGACGTAGGCCTGCAGGAAGGCAACGAGGAACTCGAGCGCGGTGATCGCAACGGTCATGATCAGCGGCAGGATTGAGCCGACAATGCCGACAAAGCCAAGGCCAGACAGCGACACCACAAAGCCAGCGAACACCTTGAGCGTGATGTGGCCGGCGAGCATGTTGGCGAACAAACGAACCGAAAGGGACAGCGGGCGCGAGAGGAACGAGATCACCTCGATCACGACCACAAGTGGGACCAGATAGCCTGGCACCCCCTCGGGCACGAAAAGTTTCAAGAACCCCAGCCCGTGCTTCATGAACCCGTAAATGACGACGGTTCCGATCACCAGCATGGCAAGGGCAAAGGTCACGATGATGTGGCTCGTGACCGTGAAGAAGTAGGGGAACATGCCGAACATGTTCGCAAACAAGATGAACATGAACAGCGAGAAGACGAGCGGGAAGAACCGCATGCCTTGCGTTCCGGCGGCATCACGCAGCATGCCGGCGACGAACTCGTAGCTCATCTCGGCGGCGGCTTGCCAGCGGCCCGGCACCAAGCCGCGGCCTTTGGTCGACAGGACCAGAAACGCGCTAACAGCGGCCGTGGTTGCAACCATGAACAGCGATGAATTGGTGAACGACAGGTCGAGATTGGCAATCTCGATGGGAACGATCGTGGAGATCTCAAACTGTTTGATTGGATCGTTGGCCACGTGCGCGTGCTCCTCAATGCCTCAACGGCATATGTTCTATTCAGATTGGGGCACGGTGCTCGATGAGCGCGGAAGCCCCGTGGCCTTACGACCTTTGGTTCAGACGCTCGTGCCCTTACCGGCCTTCGCGCCCCTTTTCCTCTGTGTCATCTCGCCGCGCTTCATTACCGGCTGATGACACAGCAGCCGGGGGTGGCGCCGCACGCGCTTGTGCGCTGGGCGCCTGAGCGACAAGGCCGAGCGTTCTCATGACGTTAAGAACGCCCGCTGCAAACCCCAACAAAAGCAGGACAATGAACCCAAGAGGCTCAGTGCCCGCGATTTGATCGACGCCCCAACCGAGGACCGCCCCAACGAAGATCGCCGCGATAAAATCCGACGACACGCGAACGGCCATGGACCAACCAGCCCGGCTGGCACGCGCTTGGGCCTCATCAACCGGATCAGGCCGGTGAGACCGCAGTTTTGTTTCCAGCGCATCGACGCGATCGCGCACATCTGACAAATCGCCTCGAGAAGATGATGGGTCATCGTTCAAAGCGTTGATCGCAGATGGTTTTTCGGCTTTTTGCGGATCGGTTGGATCGGCCAACCGACACCTCCATGTGCCCGGTTATCTCGTGGTCTGAGCCAAAATCGCGCGGACCATAGTGGCGGGGTTTCAGGGTGTCAACGGGGCCAATTGGGATCATGAGGCCCGCGTTACGGCGGTGTGTTTGTGGCAGTTTGGTGGAGCGCCCCAGCGCGTGGCGAACCGAGGGTCACGCCGCCGTTTCGCTCGCAACCAATGCTTCAGCTTCCTCAAGCGCCACGGTGACAATTTGGCTGACGCCGCGCTCGGCCATCGTCACGCCGAACAGCCGATGCATGCGGCTCATGGTGATCGGGTTGTGGGTGACGACCAAGAACCGGGTCGAGGTGCGCTGGGACATATCGTGCAACAGATCGCAGAAGCGCTCGACGTTCGCGTCATCAAGCGGCGCATCGACCTCATCGAGCACGCAGA
>JAHCMG010000267.1 GCA_019192585.1 Devosiaceae bacterium MH13 | reverse complement strand
TTCTACACCTCGCAAGCGATGCGCATCACCCGCACAAACGAAGGGGCAGCCGCACCGTCATGAGCCAGCGCTCGCAAAACAAGGGTGGGTTCAACCTCGGCAGCCAATGGATGCATGTGGCGCCGCGCTTCCTGCCGTTTGCCGACGCGGCAAGCGCCGAGCTGCCGCTGGGCCGCCTGCTGCGCCTCGCGCTGTTCCAGATATCGGTCGGCATGGCGATCACGCTCGTGACCGGCACGCTCAACAGGGTGATGATCCTAGAGCTGTCGGTTCCGGCCTGGCTCGTCTCCACCATGATTGCGCTGCCGCTCCTGTTTGCGCCCTTGCGCGCTCTGATCGGCCACAAGTCCGATACCCATGTCTCGGTGCTGGGCTGGCGCCGCGTGCCCTACATTTGGTTCGGCTCGCTGGTGCAGTTTGGCGGCCTGGCAATGATGCCCTTTGCCATCCTGTTGATGGCCGATGGCGGCGGGCCCGCCTATACCGGGCATTTCGCAACGGCGGCCGCGTTTCTGTTCATCGGGGCCGGTTTCCATACGACGCAAACGGCGGGCCTGGCGCTCGCAACAGACATCGCGCCAGAGGCTTCGCGCCCTCGCGTTGTCGCCCTTTTGTACGTCATGTTGCTCGTGGGCATGGTCGCAAGCGCCTCGCTCTACTCGTGGCTGTTGGCAGATTTCAGCAACACCCGGCTCATCCAAGTGATCCAAGGCTCGGCCGTGGTGACGATCATCTTGAACGTCATCGCCCTATGGAAGCAGGAAGTCCGCCAACCCAAAAAGACCGCACCCGATGTGGCACGGCCAACCTTCCGCGAGGCCTGGTCAGGCTTCGCAGGGGAGCCGATGACCCGGCGCCTGTTGTGGGCGGTGGGGCTCGGCACCTTGGCCTTCTCACTGCAGGACATCTTGCTCGAACCCTATGGCGGCGAAGTGCTGGGCCTTTCGGTGAGCGCGACGACGCTTCTCACTGCCCTGTTTGCCGGCGGCATGCTTGGCGGCTTTGCCCTAGCGGCCATGCGGCTTGGCCACGGGTCGAACCCGTACCGGCTCGCTGCGCTCGGCGTGATTGCCGGCATTGTCGGCTTCTCATTGATCGTCTTCTCAAGCCCGTTTGGCTCAGCGCTGATGTTCCGCATCGCCACCTTGTTCGTGGGCTTTGGCAGCGGGCTTTTCGCCGTCAGCTTGCTCACAGCCACGATGGCGCGCGCAAAACCCGGCACGGCCGGCATGGCGCTCGGCGCCTGGGGTGCCGTCAACGCCAGCGCCGCAGGGCTTGGGCTCGCCGCGGGTGGCGCGCTGAAGGACCTGTTCCAATCGGCCGCCGAACTGGGCCTGTTTGGCCGCGCTATCACAGATCCGGCGTTCGGTTATGGGGCCGTCTATCACATTGAAGTTTGGTTGCTTTTCGCAACCTTGGTCGCGCTTGGCCCCTTGGTCGGCCAGCGCTTCGTCCATCCGGAAACCGAGCCGTCGGAGCACCGCTTCGGCCTGGCAGAGTTTCCCAGCTAGCGGGGGAAGGAGGATACACCCATGAGGTGGTCACTGTTTGGAGGCGGCGAGCGCTTCGATGTGGGCTGCACGGTTGATGTGCAGAACACGTTCGACAGCTTGCACGCCTATGTCGAGCTCGACGGGGACATCGCGATCGAGCCTGGCGACGAAGTCATCGTCCACGGCAAACCGGTGGAGGTGCCCTATGGCGAGCATCAAGTGTTCCGCCGCACCGCCACGGTGCAGCGGGCCGGCTGGCTGGAGCGCACCTGGACGCGCCTGACCGGCGATCTCGAATTCATGGAACTTTGCGAGTTCAGCTTCTCAGAGGAGGCCGCGCTATGAACGTGCACACCTCACCGCAAGCCGCTGCACAAGCGGGCGTCAAAGCGGCTGCCCAAATCAACGAAACCACGCGCATGGCGCAGGAAACCACCCTGCTTGCGCCGCGGTTCTACACGACCGACTTTGACAAGCTCGACAAGACCGACATCGAGCCGGTGCGCGGCGAGTGGGACGCGCTGATGGACGAGATGCGGTCCGACCCCAATCGTGGCCACTTCAAGCGCAACGAGGATTGGGATTCGATCGACCTTGAGGCGCTTGACCCACAGTTACGCAAAGAGTTTGTCGACTTTCTCGTCTCCTCGCTGACCGCCGAATTCTCGGGCTGCGTCCTCTACAAGGAGATGAAAAAGCGCGGCAACAACAAAGAGATCTGCGAACTGTTCGCGCTGATGGCACGCGATGAAAGCCGCCACGCCGGCTTCATCAACGATGCGCTCAAAGAGTTCAACATCGGCGTCAATCTGGGCTTCCTGACCAAGGCCAAGAAGTACACCTTCTTCCAGCCGAAGTTCATTTTCTACGCAACGTACCTGTCAGAGAAGATCGGCTACGCCCGGTACATCACCATTTTCCGGCATCTCGAGAAGCACCCCGAACAGCGCTTCCACCCGATCTTCAAATGGTTCCGCGAGTGGTGCAACGACGAATTCCGACACGGCGAAGCCTTCTCGCTTCTCATGCGCGCCGACCCCGAACTGCTGCGCGGGCGCAACAAGCTTTGGATCCGGTTCTTCCTACTCGCGGTTTTCGCCACGATGCACGTGCGCGACATGGCCCGCCCGGCCTTCCACGAGGCGTTGGGTGTCGATGTCGAAGAGTATGACATGCAGGTCTTCCGAACGACGACCGAGATTTCCAAACAGTGCTTCCCGGTCCTGCTGGACATCGAGAACCCAAAGTTCCTCGAGGGTCTGCGCAAGCTGCACGCTCTGAACCAGGCAATCGGCGAAACCAAAAAGCAGGGCGGCATCGGCGCGAAAGTCAAACGCGGCCTTCTGGGCGCCCGTGCCTTCACGGTGTTTGCCGGGCTCTACCTCCTGCCGGTCAAGTCCAACACCATCCCGGACGTCAGCCGGCTGCAGCCGGTCTGGTAAGCAAAGGCTCCTCGTGCTCACCCTCGCCCTCCCCATGGTTTTCGCGCTGTTCATCTGGTGGTTCTCCACCGGATTGATCTTGCTCGCCGATCGGCTTCCGGCCGTCAGCGAGCGGGCGCTCATGGTGGGGGCGTCGATGATGGCGCTCGCCGCACTCGGCGCCGTTTGGCTGCTGCGCGATGTGACCACCGTTCCGGCTGCCTATGGCGGGTTTGTCGCAGGCCTCGTTCTTTGGGGCTGGCACGAGGCGAGCTTCCTTTCGGGCAGCGTCACCGGCGGGCGTCGCACCGCTTGCCCGCCGGGCGCACGGGGATGGCGGCGCTTTGTGTATGCGGCGCAAACGCTGATCCACCACGAGCTTGCCATCGCGGCCACCGCGCTGGCACTTGCCTTGATGGTCTGGGGCAGCGCAAACGAGGTCGCGCTGTGGACCTTCGTGATCCTGTGGGGGATGCGGCTGTCGACCAAGTTCAACATCTTCCTCGGCGTCCCCAACGTCACCGAGGAGTTTTTGCCCAGCCGGTTGAACTACCTCAAAACCTATTTCCGCACGCGCGCGCTCAACCTTTTGTTTCCGTTCTCCGTAACCCTGGGAACGGGCGCCGTTTTCTGGCTCTCCCACTTGGTTTTGGGCGCGGCCACACCCTTTGAGCAGGCCGGCTACACGCTGCTGGCCACGCTCGCAGCGCTCGGCGTGCTTGAACACTGGTTCCTTGTTCTGCCCTTCCGCGATCAGGAACTGTGGCGCTGGTATTTGCGCCGTCAGGCAACGGGCGCGATCGACCCAGCAGATGGCCCGCACAGCCATCCCAACACCTTCACCAGCGACACACCGCGCGGCCAGCCATCGGGAACGGCCCGCAGCTCGGTGTCCTCGTTTTCCTTTCAACAAGACCTTGGCGTTCCGGCGCCACCCAATGCATTCGGGGGAACAACACAATGACCGACAGCCTTCGCCAGGACGGCAGCAGCCACCGCAGCGACGACGTGGCCGACGCGCACCAGGCAGACGCCCCGCCGGCAACCTGCCCCGCAGCCCATTTGGCGGCACCACGATCGGCCCCCGAAGACACGCATGGGGAAAACGCCGGTAAGCCAGCGTTCCACAAGCCAGGCGACTTTGAGTGGTTCTTCCGGCGCAAGTTGAGCGGTCTGCGCGAGGCGGGCAATTATCGGGTATTTGCTGAGCTCGAACGCAAAAAGGGCAACTTCCCCAAAGCCGTTCGGCACACCAGCGATGGCCAGCAAGATGTGACGGTCTGGTGTTCAAACGACTATCTGGGCATGGGCCAGATGGCCTGCGTGACCGACGCGATGCATCACGCCATCGAGACCTGCGGCGCCGGCGCGGGCGGCACGCGCAACATTTCAGGCACCAACCACCAGCACATCCTTCTCGAAAGGGAACTTGCTGACCTTCACGGCAAGGAAAGTGCGCTGATTTTCTCGTCCGGCTATGTCTCGAACTGGGCGTCGCTCGGCACCTTGGGGGCCACGATCCCCGACTGTGTGATCGCGTCAGACGCGCTGAACCACGCGTCCATGATCGAAGGCATCCGCCACTCGCGTGCCGACAAGTTCATCTGGAAGCATAACGACCCCGAAGATCTCGACCGCAAGCTTGCGGAGATTGATCCTGCAAGGCCGAAAATCGTCGCCTTTGAATCGGTCTACTCGATGGATGGCGACATCGCCCCGATCGCGGAGATCTGCGACGTTGCCGAAGCCCATGGCGCAATGACCTATCTCGACGAGGTCCATGCCGTCGGCATGTACGGCCCCCGCGGCGCGGGCATCGCCGAGCGGGACGGCGTGATGGATCGTGTCACGATGATCGAAGGCACCTTGGGCAAGGCGTTCGGCGTGATGGGTGGCTATGTCACCGGCACCGCCGCGGTCTGCGACTATATCCGCTCGTTCTCGTCGGGCTTTATTTTCACCACGGCCATCCCACCGGCCGTGGCCGCAGGGGCGACCGCGTCCATTCGGCACCTCAAAGCGTCATCGACGGAGCGCGACCGGCAGAAAGAGCGCGTGGCGAAAGTGCGTGCTGCCCTTGACGCAAACGGTATCCCGCATCAGCCGAACCCCAGCCATATCATCCCGGTGATGGTGGGCGACCCCAAAAAGTGTAAATTCATCTCGGACGTGCTGCTCGACCAGTTCGGCATCTATATCCAGCCGATCAACTACCCCACGGTCCCCAAAGGCACCGAGCGGCTGCGGATCACCCCCTCACCGCTGCACACTGACGACGATATCGATCACCTGATCAGCGCGCTCAACGAGCTTTGGTCGCACTGCGCGCTGAGCCGGGCCGTCGCCTAACGGCTATGGCTCCACCACGTGAAAGGCGGGGCGAAACAGACGGCTGGACGATGGGATCGCCTGCACTATGTCGCTCAGTGCGAAGGGTAAGGATTGACTAACTCTGTGCACCACCAGCTGAAGGCCAGCGCGATGCTCCGTTGCGCAGCTGTTCATCTGGCCTTGACATCGGCCACCCAAGTAACTCAGGGTTTTTACGGAGTGGCACTTCAATAACCGGCCGACAGGCCAAGGGAGAGAAAGATGAAACGATCAATCGGGATCGCCCTCGCAACCGCCATGATGGCAGGTGGCGGAGCAGGCGTCGCAGGCGCACAAGAC
>JAHCMG010000266.1 GCA_019192585.1 Devosiaceae bacterium MH13 | reverse complement strand
CTTTGAGGCCCGAGCGTTCGCCGATCCAGCGGGCGACCACCTCGCGCGGCAGCAGGAGGCGGAGAAACGCCGCGACGGTCACGCCCGCCGCGACCTTCGGCAGGATCGTCAACCACAGGACCGCATCGTCCCAAAGGATTTGCTGAAAGCGCGCCCAGCCGTCGCGCAAATAGACCCCAAGCGCCGCACCAAAGGACAGGACGCAGATGAACACAAAACCCGCATCCTTGTACAAGGGGCGTCGCGTCGGGCCAGCCATCGCCTAGGCCACCAACACGATCATCACGACCGACAGCGCGATCAGGCCGATGCCAGCCACCTCCCGGACGCTGACGGGCTCGCGATAGTAGAACCAGCTCGTTAGCGTCGAGAAGACGAGTTCGACTTGCGCGAGCGCTTTGACCAGCGCGGCCGTCTGCAGCGTCAGCGCGGTGAACCAGCCGATCGAGCCAGCAACGCCAACAACGGCAACCAAGCCTGCCTGCCGCCATTGCCGCAGCGTCTTGGTCACCGTACCCGGTTCGCGCCACCGCAGCCAAGCGCCGAAGCACACGGTCTGCACAAAGGTGGCGGCGCTCAACGTCCAGGCCGCGCGCGCGAAGGCCGATCCGTCACCTAAAGAAAGGGACGCGCCCCGGTACCCGACCGACGAAAACGCAAAGGCCAAGCCCGCGCCAAGTCCGAACAAGACCGCGCGGTTGGTCAGATCGAGCGCGGCCAGCCCATCCGCACGGCGCTTGAAGGCCATCAGCGCCACACCGCCGAGCCCGACCAGGATCGCCGCAACCCCAAGAAGCGATAGCCCTTCGCCCAACAGGATCAGCGCCACAACCGCCGCCTGCAGCGCCTCCGTCTTCGAGTAGGCCGTGCCAATGGCAAACGGCCCGTGGGCGAAGCTGGCGATCAGCAGGTACGTCGCGACGATCTGCGTAAACGCGCCCGTGACGAGGTAAGCCGCGAACGTGAAGCCAGGCACCTGCGGCCACCATCCGGTCACCAGGGAAACGGCGAGCGCGTAGGCGAGCGCCAGCGGAAACGCAAAAACGAAGCGCGAAAACGTCGCGCCGCCGACGGACAGCGTACCCGTGAGGTTCTTTTGCAGGATCGAACGGAGGTTCTGCAGAAACGCCGCAGCGATGACGATGGGAATCCACAAGGACATCCCACCGCCTTAGCAGGTCTTGCGGCCCTCGCGAGACCGGATTGCTACGCAGCGCGGCACTCAGATTGGCGGAAATCTACTCCGCCGGTTTGGCCTCTGCCGACCCGCCACCCATCATGCGTGCCAGGAGCACACCGCCCACCGTCAGGCCGGCCCCAAGCACATCAGAGATGAGGCTACCCTCGATCAAGCACAGCGCCGCGAGCAGCAGCATAACGCGCGGGACTTGCGGCAGCCTTCCGGTGAAGAAGAAGCCCTGCACGCCCCCTGAGAGAAGGCACACGCCGATGCTCGCAGTGACCAGCGCGCGGGCGATCTCGAACCAGGTCCCATCGCCCAGAAGCGCCGGGTTGTAGAAGAACATGAACGGCACGATGAAGGCCGCGAGCCCGATCTTGAACGAGGTGACAGAGGTCCCCATGGGGTTGGCACCCGATATCCCCGCCGCCGCATAACTCGCGAGCGCCACGGGCGGCGTGATGGCCGAGACAACCGCGTAGTAGAAGACGAAGAAGTGGGCGGTCAGCGGTTCAATCCCCAGCTGGATAAGGCCCGGCGCCACCACCGAGGCCGCAACCGCGTAAGCCGCCGTGGTCGGCATGCCCATGCCCAGCAAGATCGCGATGCACATGGCGAAGAACAGCGCCAAGAGCTGGCTGGTGTCTGCGAGCCCGAGCAGCAGCGCCGAGAAGCGCGCGCCCACACCCGTCAGCGAGATCACGCCCACAATGATGCCAGCGCAGGCGCACACCGCGATGATCTGGATCGCCATGACCCCGGCAAGGTCAAACGCCTTAAAGATCGACCGTGGGCCCATCCGGTGCGGCGTCAGCCACGAGACGACCGCCGCCGCCGCCGTTGCCAGCGTGCCCGCGCGGATGACCGAATAGCCCATGAACAGCGCGACGATCAGGATGATGATCGGGATGAACAGGTAAACCTGCGTGACCAGCTGGCGGAACTTCGGCAGCTCGTCCTCACGCATGCCGCGCATGCCCAGTTTGCGCGCCTCAAAGTCGACCATGAAGAAGATCGACCCGAAATAGAGGATCGCCGGGATCACCGCGGCGAGCGCGATCTCGGTGTAAGGAATGCCGGTGATCTCGGCCATGATGAAGGCGCCGGCGCCCATGATCGGCGGCATGATCTGCCCGCCCGTCGACGCGCCCGCTTCAATGGCGCCTGCGGATTTGGCCGGGTAGCCGATCTTCTTCATCAGCGGGATCGTCAGCGAGCCAGTGGCCACCACATTGCCCGCCGATGTGCCGTTGATCATGCCCATCAAGCCTGACGCGAAGATGGCCACCTTCGCCGGCCCACCCCGCGCGCGCCCGGCGGCGGCAAAGGCGAAATTGACGAAATAGTCGCCCACTTTCGAAGCCTGAAGGAACGCCGCGAAGATGATGAAAAGGATGATGTAGGTCGACGACACCGCCGTGGTCGGCCCTAAGATCCCGGCATCGGTGTAGACCTGGCTGAAGAACCGCTCCCAGGTGATGTCCGGCGCATTGAGGAAGCCCGGCAGCTGGTCGCCGACAAACACATAGATCAGAAACACCACCGCGATGACGATCAGCGTCAGCCCAGCCACCCGGCGCGTCAGCTCCATGATCAAAAGCGTGCCGGCGACGGCGGCAATCGACATGCCGATCGGCGCGAACGGCGTGCCGGTCGAGTTGCGCATCGGTGTGCCGTAGATCGTCACCAGATAGACGGCGACCGCCACACCGCAGATCGCCAGCACAGCATCAGGCGCGGAGAAGTGGTGGCGCGGCAGCCGGTGCACCCAGCCCACAACGATCGCGCCAACGGTGGCGCCGATCAGCGGCAGCCCAAAATGGTAGATCTCGCGGTTGCGGATGCCCTCATCAATGCCGTTCCACATCACTCCGCCGGCAATGTCGTTGGCAAAAGTAATCGCCGTGAACAGGGCGTAGAGCGCCGGAAGCGCCAGCGCGTAACCAAGGTAGGTCAGCGGCGTGGTGGGCTTCTTGTCGCCGCTCGCAAAGCCAGAGCCGGCATACAACAGGAACCCCAGGATAAGCGCGCCAGCGATGTGGATGATGCGGAAATTCCACGTTTCAAGCGGGAACTGCGGCAGAAACGGAATGTCGATCCCCGTCCAAGCGGAGATGGAGACACCGTTCAGGGCCGCCATGTGAAAGGCCGCGTACAGGGCCGAAACGAGCGCGATGATCGTCAGGCCATGGCCCTGGAACAAGCGCCGATTGCCTTCAACGGGCTCATCGTCGACGCCCTCGGCAATGACCACCGGATCATCCATCACCGGCTGATGCACCATCGCCCCTTCACGGATCGCCTCGTCCGAAACCCGGTCAGGCGCCGCATCTTTGGGGGTCGCATCATCCTTGTCTGCCATCGCGGTGTCCTTCCCCTCGCCCGTATCTTTGTACGCCGAGCCCAATACGCGCGTTGATCGCGCCTTCTTGCCGCATCACGGCCAGGCAGGGCTTGATATAGCGCAGCCCAACGCAAAACGGGCCGCCCCCTTGGTCAAAGGGCGGCCCGCTCAATCGTCACCCTAAAGGGCTTACATTGCCGAATGGATCATGTCGGCGGGGATGTCCGCGCCGGCATTTTCCTGGAACCATTTGGCCGCGCCCGGGTGCCACATCAGCACGCCGTTTTTGTCCCAGTTCTCAGGCAGGGTGGAGCGCGCAGCGCGGTGGATGTTCACCATGCGCTCATTGTCGCTCATCACCACGTCGACAACCGCGTAGACGAAGCTCTCGGGCAGCTCGCAATTGGCGATGGCGAAGTTCCACATCGACACCGAACGGGCATCCGCTTCAAGCGTCGTGTAGGTGTCCGCCGCGATGGCGAAGTTCGACACGGGGAACGCGTCGAGGATCGCAGCCTGCTCGTCTTCAGTGAACTCGATAATGTTCACATCGGTCTGCACTTCGAGCTGCGAGACGGCGGGAACCGGCACACCAGCGGCGAACGCGATCACGTCGATCAGGCCGTCCTGAAGCTGCGAACCAAGGTCCGACCAGCCGCCATTGCGACGGTCGAACTCAACGCCCAGCGTTTCCATCATGCGCGGGAAGTAGGTGTCCGAGGTCGAGCCTGCGGGGCCGAAGCCGATGCGCGCACCGGCGGGAATGTCGGCAATCGACTCGATGCCCGACGACGACAGAGCCGTCACCGAGAACGGGGTCTGGTACATCGGGAACATGGCGCAAGCGCCAGTCATCTGCAGGCCCGGTGCGATCGGGTTTGTGCCGCCAAGCGATTCAGCGGCCGGACCCATGGTGGTCATACCGAACTGCGCGTCGCCCGTGTGGACCAGCGCCATGTTCTGCATCGGACCGCCGGTGACTTCGCCGCCGCCGGAAAGACCCAGCTCTTCGGCGACCAGGTTGGCCCAGCCCGAGCCGTAGGCGAAATAGGTGCCGCCCTGCGAGGCGGTGCCAACGGTGAAGCTTTCCGGCCAGCCTTCACGGTCGGCATGGTGATCGGCAAGTGCCACGCCGGCAACGCCCACCGAAAGGGCGGCCGCAGTGCTGGCAACAATCGCAAAAGTTTTCATCAACTGTCTCCCTCGGAGCCGGTCTGGCTCCGGCTAGTTGTTATCGGCAGCACCTTTCGGGCCGCCGTTTGGCTGGTCACTCACTTGAGGTAAGCGCCAGCGGCGAGGGGGTTCTGCCAAGCTTAGGCCATCCGCACAAGCACTTATCTCGCTGCAATGCGGCATAGCGGCAGGTTTCGAGGCCTATGCTGAGCGCGCGGCGCCCTCGGGCTGGCCCTTGTGCGGATGGATCAGCACCAAGACGAGCGCGGCACTCGCCACCGCCAAAATGACCGCGAAAAGCGCCAGCAAACTGTAGGCATCCACGCTCGCAGCGATGTGCGCCACCCGCTCCGCGCTGGTCGCAGAGGCGTCGACGGTGATGCCGAAGCCGGGCACGCCGCCCTCGCCGCTGCCATAGCGCTGCGCTGCCAAGGGCGCGAACGCGGCCACCGCGAACAGACCGCCGGCGCGAGAGACGGCATTGTTGATGCCCGAAGCGATGCCGGATTGTTCGGATGGCGCGGCGTTGAGGATCGCCGTTGAAAGCGGCGGGATGCAAAGGCCCATGCCCACGCCCAGAAGCGCCATGCACGCGCCCACCCAGATCAGCGAGCCGGTCGGCACGGCCAGCAACGTGGCGGCGAAAGACAGGCCCGCGATCAACGCGCCCGCCGCCAAGGGCCAGCGCACACCGACCCGGTCGATCAGCGTACCGACACGCGGTGTCAAAAGCGCCATCACCACCGTGAACGGCAAAAAGATCGCCGCCACCGACACGGCCGGCTGTTCAAACGCAGCGATCAGCGTGACGGGCAAGAAGAACAAAAGGCCGCCCAGAGCGGCATAGAGCAGGAACGTCGCCGCGTTGATCGCTGCAAAGCTGGGGAGCGAAAACAGGCTCAGCGGCATCATCGGCGCCGCGATCCGCCCTTCATAGGCGATGAAGGCGGCACCGGCGGCGAGGCCAAGCGCCATGAGCCCTAGTGCGCCCCCGGTGCCGACAACCAGCGACGGACCCAGCGCGCCGCTATCGCCCAGCAAGGTCAGCGACAAGGCAACAAGGCCGAGCGCCGCACTGGCGAGCAAGCCGCCCGTCCAATCGAGCTTGTGGCTGGCCGTCGTGCCGCCATCATCGGGCACCCGGGCCAGCAAGAGCCACAAGGTCACGGCGGCAAGGGGCAGGTTGACAAAAAAGGTGCTGCGCCATCCCAGTGCGTCCACCATGGCGCCGCCGATCAGCGGGCCCAGCGCGGCCGAAATCGCCGAGGCCGCCGCCCAGATGCCAATGGCCCGGCCGCGCTCGTCTGAGGGAAAATACGCCGCGATCAGCGCCATCGACAACGGCACCATCAAGGCTGCGCCAAAGCCTTGAACCAAGCGCGCGCCGATCAGCTGGCCGCCCGATTGCGCAACAGCGCAGACAAGCGAAGCTGCCGCGAACAGCGCGATGCCGAGCGCGAACACCCTGCGCTTGCCATAGGCGTCGCCTGCCGCACCGCCGATCAAGATAAAGGCTGTCAGAACAAGCGTGTAGCCGTTCACGACCCAGCTGATCGCCGCCAGCGACGCGTCAAGCTCGACCCGGATCGCCGGCGCGATGATCGCGACAATCGATCCATCGATAAAGCCGAGCGCCGAGCCAAGGATCGCAACGATCAACACGTAGCGGCGCTGTTGTTGTGAGCACTCAACCGTCTCGCAGGGCGTTGCCTGCACCGCACCCGACGCTGTTATCCCACGCATATGTCGTCCCCCAACGCGCGCTGCCCCGCCAAGCGCCTTGATCAGCCAAAGCGTGCCGCTTAAGCAGGCCGCTCCCGATCTCCTTACCCCTCGTTACTATGCTTGCCGAGACCTTTCTCAAAGGCTTCCTTCTTGGTGCCGGGCTTATCATCGCCATCGGCGCGCAAAATGCCTTCATCCTTGCGCTGGGCCTGAAGCGTCAGCACGCGATGAAGGCAGCGCTTGTGTGCGCGGCCTCCGACACATTACTGATCGTTCTGGGCGTCGCGGGGCTCGGCGCGCTGATCGCCAGCAACCCCACCGCAACAACCGTTGCGGCGGTCGGTGGCGCGGCCTTTTTGCTCGGCTATGCGGTCTTGGCCCTCAAGCGAGCCATCGCGCCCAAGCATCTTGAAGCGGCGCAAGCGCCCAGCGCCAAGTGGCCGGTGATCCTCTCGCAGACGCTCGCGGTCACCTACCTCAACCCGCATGTCTATCTCGACACAGTGGTGATGCTCGGCGCGATCAGCGCACAGATCGACCAAACGGTTCGCCCGTGGTTCGCGGTCGGTGCGGCAGCGGCGAGCTTTTCATGGTTCATCGCCCTTGCGGGCGGCGCGTCGCTTCTCGCGCCCTATCTGGCGCGCCCCGTGACCTGGCGCATCATCGATGCGCTGACCGCCTTGGTGATGATCGTGATCGCGTGGCGCTTGCTTGCGCCCTACGTGCCCTAGTCGAGCTCTTCATCGCCGGCGAGCTCGTCCATGCCGAACTCTTCAACGAGCGACGACACGGTCGTCAGGTCGAGATCTTCAAGCAGGCGCAGGCCGTAGCCTTCTGGCCGCGAGGCCATCACTTGCGCCGGCAGATCGAGCCCATCAATGTGCACAACGACCTTCTCGCCGGTGCGGTCGAGCACATAGTTCGACGCGGCACGGAACATCAGGCCGCCCTGGCTCATCTCGAGCACGGTGCCATCGAGCGAATAGGCACGCTCGACAATGTCCATGCTCGCAATGACGCAGCACGGATAGCGCCGGTGGCGCCGCGAGAACGATTTCTTCTCGCCAAACCGCGGGATCAGCGAGCGCAGGCTGAACCCACCGCCCTTGCTGCGATAGACCTCGTGGCTTGGCGGCAACCCACCCAGATCAGCGGCTTGTTCGGGCGTCATCCGTTCGTTCCTTCAATCCGGGCATCGAGGGATGGCTCGTCACCGGTCGCGGCGCGCTTGTTGTGCATGGCCATCGATTGGCGCAGCAGCTGCGCATAGCCGATGAACGAGGTCTCAATGGCTTGCGACATATCGGTCATGCCGCCAGCCATGGCCTTCTCCAGGTTCTCATTGAGCGTTTGCAGCGCCTTCTCATCGAAGGTCGAGCCGCGCGCTGGGCTAGGGGTGCCGAGCCTATCGCTGAGCGATGTGCGCGCGCTGCCAGCCTGCATAACGTCGGTTTGAACCACCTGATTGTCGGCAATGCTGCGCAGCACTTCGAGCCCGTCTCTTTGGGCGAGCGCGCTCTGCGCCGACACCTGGGTCAGCTGTTGGATCGATTTCTGCAAACCGGCCAGCTGCTCTTGCTGCGCGTCCAGAAGATCGAGCACGGCTTCGCGGTGCTCTTCTTCGGCTTCGTCGCGATCGCCATCAAGGTCGGCAATGCTCGACAGCCAGGTCTCAAGGCCTGACCGCAAAACGCCCGTCGCTTCCGACAGGAACCGGCCCTGCAGGCCCAAGATCAGCGAGCCGAACAGACCGAACAGCGAGGACGAGAAGCCCGTTGCCATACCCACGAGCGGCGCTTGCAGATCGTTGATCAGCTTGGTGAAGGCGGCCGTCGGATCGGACATGTCCATATTGGCGATCGAGCCAATGATCCCGCCGACCGACCGGACCATGTCCATCAGACCGATAAAGGTACCGATCAGACCCAAGAACACCAGAATACCCGTGATGTAGGTCAGCATCGCCCGGTCTTCGTTGAGCTTGACCTTAAACTCAGAAACCAGGCTCTGCATGGTCCCGATGGAGATGGTGATCTCCCGGGTCCGCATCATCTTTTCATATGTCAGATCGAAGACGTGGCTGAGAAGCCGCGGCTTCGCAAACGGAATGCCCGGCTCCAAGCAGCGATAGTGCCGCCAAAACGGCGCGGTCTTCGAGCGCTCTTCTTCAAAGCGGATGTCATCATGGGCCTCTTGCAAGGCAACAAAGGCCACCTCTTCGTGTTTGAGCCGCATGGCGCTTGAGAACGCCAAGAACATGCCAAACAGGAACAGCGTGATGATGACCGAGTTGAGGTAGATGTTGGAGGTTAGGCCGTCCCACACGAACTCGTGCCGCCACGCCACCAGAAGCAGTGTGCCGCCCAAAACAACCGACATTTTGAGAATTTGTCGCTGGATGCGTTTGCGCATCATGGGAACACGGTACCTTTTACCCACGACCGCTCATTCGGGCAGGCCGCTACATCGTCTTCGTTACCCTGAACGGCACTTCATAAAATTGGGTTAAGTCGCGTTTAGTGAGGCGCCCGCAGACGGGGCGACCAGCCCCCAGGGGCCAGTGCACCAGGGTCAGGCCGCTAACGTCCGAACACCTTCACCTCTTGGCCTTCTTCGTCAGAGGTCACGTCACGGACACCCACCGCGATCCGGTCTGGCGGGATGCCCGACGCGAGCAGCTCGTTGCGGATCATCATCGCGCGATAGTAGGCGAGCCGACGCTGATCGGTCGCATTACCAGCCGACGTGTTGGCGTAGCCGATAATCTCGAGCGTCCGCTCAGACTGGCCCAATTCGCTGTTAGCACCGAAATCCTGGATCACTTCCATCGCCGGGTCATCAAGCGTTGAGTTGCCCTGCTGGAAGGTCACAACGAGACCAGCTTGCGAGATCGTCACCGCGTCTTGGCTGCCGGTGTTGCGCACCTCAGCCTGCTCTTGAGATTCGGCCTCGACCTCAACTTCGACCGCAACCGATTGCACCGTCGTCTCTTGCTGGCGATCATCCTCGCTGGTGACAACCGGCGGTGAGCCGCGGTTTCGCGCCGTGGTCGTCGCGTCCACATCGGTGTCGGCCATGCTTTCCATTTGCTCGGTGCCGCCGCCATGGCCGACGTTCGACTGCTCGATCAGCTCGTCGATCATCGAGCGCGAGGTGTACTGAATGAGCATGAAAACCACGATCACCAAGATCATCATGACGAAGGTCAGAACCATCGTCATGGTCGACAGGGCATCCACATAGCCCGGCCAATAGTTCTCTTCTTCTTGGGGATCGTCAGCCATAAAGGGCGAACTCGCACACACACAGGTGCGAGCAACCTAGACTGGCAGGGTTAGGTGTTGGTTAAGCCTGACGCTGCGTGTGCGCAGCGGCGTCGCCATCGCCATCATCTTGGCGTCGGCCACCCTCGCGCCGATCGGCGACCGGTTTGGATGGGTTGGCCGCTTGCTGCGGCGGCTGCCCATTGATGCGGGCCAGAACCTCATCACGCGGCCCATCGGCCAAAACACGGCCGCGATCGAGCCAGATGACGCGATCGACCAGCGCCAACAGGGCCGCCCGGTGCGTCGCCAAAATGAGCGTTCGGCCACCGAGATAGGCGCGCAGGTTCTCGATCAGCTGCATCTCAAGGCTGTTGTCCATCGAGGCCGTCGGCTCGTCGAGCATCAGGGCCGCCGGGTTCATGGCGAGGACACGGGCCAGGGCAACAGCCTGCCGTTCGCCGCCGGATAGGAAACTGCCGCGCGGACCCACCGGGGTCGCGTAGCCCTTGGGCAGGCCGGAGGAGAAGGCCGCAACGCCAGACAACTGAACCGCCCGATCGAAATCATCGTCTGAGATGGTACCTTGGCCAAGCGTAATCGCTTCGCGCAGCGTGACATCGAACAGGAGGCTGTCCTGCGCCATATAGCCAAAGCTGCGGCGAATATGATCGGGGTCGAACTGCCGTGCATCCGCTCCATCGAGCAGCACGGCACCCGACTGCGGCTCATGCAGCCGCAGGATCGTTTGCAGCAGCGTCGACTTGCCCGACCCGATGCGCCCGATCAAGGCAATGCGTTCCCCGCGTTCGATCTTGAATGAGACACTGTCGAGGGTCGGCCGCGCGGCCTCAGGGTGCGCAAACGTCACCGAAGCCAGTTCCAGCGCGCCCGACAGCGGCTTGCGGCGCGCCGCGGTGCTCTCGCCACCGCGCTCTTGCTCAGCATCCATCAGCCGCGCGATCACATCGGCGCTGGGTTCGAGGTGCAAGAGCCGCACACCATGGCCAACCAGTTGGGCAATCGGGGTCAGAGACCGGCCGACAAGCAAGGTCGAAGCCGCCAGCGCACCGACGGTCATCAAACCTGCGCCGACCTGATAGGCACCGATCATCAAGGTCAGGACGATTACAAATTGGGTGACCACCAGCTGGCCCGACTGGGTGGCGCTGAGCCACAGCCGGGTCCGGTGGCTCTCATAGCCCGCATCATCGCCCAGGCGCTCCCATTGGCGCATTAAGTCGCCCGCCGCGCCCGACGCTTTCACAGTCGGCATCGCCACCAGCGTTTCAACGAGCTGGTTTGACTGCATGCGGTGGAACTCGGCAGCCGCTTCGATGGCCGGCCGCGAGCGGATGTGCGCATAGGCATGAATGCCCGCGAGGATGGCCAAGCCGATCAGCGGCGCCACCACGACAGGACCGCCAAGGCTGTACAACAGGATCAGCAACAAAAGGAAGAATGGCACATCGACCGTAACCGAGATCGCCAGCTGCGGAACGGCTTGTGTGATGATGTCGATCTCTTGCGCCAGCCGCGACAGGCCGCCTGGCGAGCGCGGCGTGTCGCTGAGCTTCGCGCCCATCAACTGGCCGTAGAGCCGCGCCTGCATATCAAGCCCGATGGTCAACGCGACCGCATCGGCGAAACGCGCGCGGACGAAGCGCAGCGTGAGATCGACGCCGAGCGCAATCATCACGCCAATCGACAGCGCCCAGAGCGTTTCCATCGCCCCGTGCGGGATCACCCGGTCGTAGACGGCCATGGTGAACAGCGGCAGAGCGAGCACCAAAAGGTTCGACAGGCCAGCGGCCAGAGCAAGCTTGCCCAGCGCTTGGCGCTGATCGGTCAGCGACAGGTCCAGCACCCGCCGGTAGAGACCGCGCGCACTTTTGAGCGGCTGAGTTGTGGTACCACGGCCAGCACTGGGCGCGGTGCCACCCGCGCCGACCGTCGCAACCGGGCTGTCGGCGGCGGCAACCC
>JAHCMG010000265.1 GCA_019192585.1 Devosiaceae bacterium MH13 | reverse complement strand
TAGCCGGCCTCGCCGCTCCTTTTGTTGGCGCTTTTGGCGTGGGCTTCGCGCACCTCTTTGAGCACCTTGAGGAGCTGGCCGACGATCAAGTCGTTGCCGGCAACCACGGACCCGGTCTCGAAGATGGCGTCGCCGCCATGGGTGTCGCGAACGATGCCGCCGGCCTCACGAACCATCAACAGGCCCGCCGCCATATCCCAAGGCGACAGGTCGGCCTCCCAATGGCCATCAATGCGGCCGGCCGCGACCCAGGAAAGATCGAGCGAGGCGGAGCCCATGCGGCGCATGCCGGCGACTTTGCGCATCAGCGTGGCCGCTTCGCGCAGCCACAGGGCGTGGTCGCCACGCCCAAGATGCGGGAAGCCGTTAACGAGAATTGCGTCGGCCAGCCGGCGACGGTTGGCAACCCGCAGCCGCGTGTCATTGAGATAGGCGCCGCGGCCCTTCTCAGCGGAGAACAGTTCGTCGGTGATCGGGTTATAGACGAGCGCCGCGACCATCTCGCCGTCGCGCTCAAGGCCGATAGAGACGGCAAAGTAGGGGAACGAGTGCAGGAAGTTGGTGGTGCCGTCGAGCGGGTCGACGATCCAGCGATGCTGCTTGTCGCTGCCCTCGATGGTGCCGCCCTCTTCGCCGAGAAACCCCCAGTCGGGGCGCGCTTCCTTGAGGGTCTCGTAGATGCGCTCTTCGGCGCGGCGGTCGGCATCGGAGACGAAGTCGCCGGGCCCCTTGGTCGAGACCTGGAGCCGTTCCACTTCGCCGAAGTCACGCGCCAGCCCGCGCCCCGCCTTGCGCGCGGCGCGCTCCATCACAGTGAGAATGGCAGATTTGGCCATCGGCGCGTCAGTCGGCGCGTTTGACGTAGGTGATCTCGCCGGTGTCGACGATGATGCGCTCACCGGTCTTGATGAAGGGCGGAACCATCACGCGCAGCCCGTTCTCCAGAACAGCGGGCTTGTAAGACGATGACTGGGTCTGGCCCTTCACCACGGCATCGGCTTCGACGATCTCAAGGGTCACTTGCGTGGGCAACTGGAAGCCGATGGGCGTTTCGCCGTGCAGCTCGACCATCACCTGCATCCCATCTTGCAGGAACGCCGCGCGGTCACCGACAAAGTCTTTGGACAGGTTGATCTGGTCGTAGGTCTCGGTGTCCATGAACACCAGCATGTCGCCTTCCTCGTAAAGGTACTGGAAGTCCTTGGTGTCGATGCGCGCCCGCTCGACCCGCTCGTCCGAGCCAAAACGGTTGTTGAGCTTGCGGCCGTCGATCAGGTTCTTCAGTTCAACCTGGTTGTAGGCTGGGCCCTTGCCTGGCTTCACGGCACCGGCCTTCACGGCAACCCACAGGCCGCCATCATACTCGATGACCATGCCTGGGCGGATTTCGTTGCCATTGATCTTCATAGCGAATTGCTCACACAGCTGATGGATATGCCGCGCTGTGGACCACACTCGCACCAGCAAGGCAAGGGGCGAGCCGGGGCGGCGGTTTTAAGGCACTTTGCGGCGGTCTAGTCGAACGGGTTTGCCGGCGCTCTGTCGCGGGCGACAAGCTCTTGCGCGCGTGCCCGCTGGTCGGGCGACAGCGAGGCGACAAAGTTATCAAGGCGCGCGTCGGCCAGGCCGCCGGCGACGGCGCGGGCGTGGAAATAGGCGGCTTGCACGGGGTCAAGGCGGACACCGATGCCTTGCGCGAATGCATGGGCGAGCCGGTTCTCGGCAACCGGGTTGCCGGCCTCTGCGGCGCGCTGAAGCCAGAAGACCGCATCTTCGAGAACTCTGGCCTCATCTTGGCTTGCGGCGGCCGGCGCCGTTTGACCGAGCAGGCCAAGAGCGTAGGTCACCTGCGCTTCGACATTGCCACGCCGCGCCGCTCGCTCGAACCAGTGATAGGCTTCGGCATTGTCTTGGCGAACGCCCGCGCCTTCCTGGTAGAGGATACCGAGCGTGTACTGGGCGATGGCGTCGCCGGCCTCGGCAGCGACGCGGATCAGTTCGGCCCCGCGTGTGATGTTGCGCTCGGTGCCGCGCCCTTCGAGCAGCAGCGTGCCGTACATCTGCGTGGCGCTGACATGGCCCGCAGCCTGCGCCAAAGACAGCAGTTCTGCGGCGCCCGTTTCATCGCGTTCAATGTCGACGCCGTCGAGCTTCATCGTGGCCAGCAGGAACTGCGCCTCGGTGTCGCCGGCCTTAGAGGCTAAGTCGAACCAGGCGGCCGCCTCGTCGGAATCGCGACCGACGCCGAAGCCCGATTGGTAAAGTTGGCCGAGAAGCCGCATGGAGGGCGCATCGCCGCGACCTGCGAAGGTGACCGCCAGATCGAAT
>JAHCMG010000264.1 GCA_019192585.1 Devosiaceae bacterium MH13 | reverse complement strand
CGGCGAGATCGTGTACCGCCGCACGGGTCTGCTGCGCCGGCATGGCGAGGACAATCACGGCATCAGGATTCTGTGCAACGGTACGCCGTGCCTCGTATTGTGTTTCTAGGTTGGGCGGGAACGGGATACCCGGAAGTGCGTGGCTGTTCTGGCCTTCGTGCTTGATAGTATTGCACTTTTCTTCACCGCGCGTAACCAGCGTGACAGCGTTGCCCGCGCGCGCCAGCATGATAGCGAGTGCTGTGCCCCAGGCGCCAGCGCCCAGGACGACCATGTCGGCCGGTGCTCGTGGGCTGGTGCCACTCATGCCCGGGCGCCCTTTTTCCCGCTCCCGAGCACTGGCGCGGCGGCCTCATCGAGCGGCCAGCGTGGGCGGGCGGTTGTCGGGTGCGCTGGCAGGCCCGCGACTTCGCGCTCCAGTGCCGCCCAGGCGATCATGGCGGCATTGTCCGTGCAATGTTTCGCTGGCGGAAC
Organism: Devosiaceae bacterium MH13; assembly: GCA_019192585.1. Classification (GTDB taxonomy): domain Bacteria; phylum Pseudomonadota; class Alphaproteobacteria; order Rhizobiales; family MH13; genus MH13. Next base: position 4,458 of record JAHCMG010000264.1, on the reverse strand, counting down.
AATCAGACGCCCGCCTTGCGATGCGACCAAGGTGTCGAGCGCAGCGCGCAGCGCTTTGTTGGCTGCAACCCCGCCCGCTGCAACCAAGCGAGGGGCGTCTTCGGTTTCTTCGGCAAACCGGTCAAGCGCCTGGCCCAGGCGGTTTGAAACACTGTCGACCACGGCTGCTTGGAAGCTGGCAGCCAGATCGCGCACATCGCTCTCGGATAAAGGCGCGGTGTCTTCTGCGGCCAAGCGGAGCGCGGTTTTCAGCCCGGCGAACGACAGGTCGCAGCCCGGCTTGCCCTTCAGTGGGCGCGGCAGGGCGAAGCGTGTCGGGTCGCCACCCTCCGCCATCCGCTCTACAGCGGGACCGCCAGGAAAGCCAAGGTCAAGAATTTTCGCTGTTTTATCAAACGCTTCGCCAAGGGCATCATCAAGGGTCGAGCCCCAGCGCTCGTAAGCGCCCACGGCGCGCACGCACACAATCTGTGTGTGCCCGCCGGAGACGAGGAACAACAGGTAGGGAAAGGCCACAGGCTCTGCCAGACGGGGCGACAGGGCGTGGCCTTCGAGATGGTTCACAGCGCGGAACGGCACGTTCGCAGCGCTGGCGATGGCTTGGCCGGCGACCGAGCCGACCAACACCCCGCCGATCAGCCCCGGCCCGGTGGTGGCGGCGACAAGATCGAGCGCAGCCAGCCCGATGCCCGCTTGATCAAGGCATTGGCGGACGAGCCTATCGAGATGATCGACATGGGCGCGGGCGGCGATCTCCGGCACAACGCCGCCAAACGGGGCGTGGTCGTCGATTTGACTGAGAACCGTTTCGGCAAGGATTTCAGCTGGTTGGCCGCCCATCACCTGCCCGGAATGGCGCACGATCGCCACGGCGGTTTCATCGCAGCTGGTTTCGATGCCGAGGGCGAGCATGGCGGGTTTCCAAGAAAGGCCGGTTGGTACGGCCACCTGATTTGGTGGGTGCCTGTCCGCCTTTTGGTAGGCTTGCCGATCAGGCGATGGAGCCCATAGCATTGGGCGCGCGGCGGACAAAGCCACCGCAGGCGTGCGGTGTACGGCAGATGCCTTGGGCACGCCAGCCTCCGCCCGCGTCCTCGTTACCGGAGCCCTTCAGCCTTGAGCACGCCCCTTCTGACGCTTGGCACCCGTGGCAGCGCGCTGGCGCTTGCCCAGGCCTATGAAACCCGTGATCGGTTGGTGGCGGCGCATGGCTGCGCGCCCGAAGAGATCGCGATCGAGGTGTTTTCGACCCGCGGCGATGAAATTCTCGATAAGGCGCTGACCGAAATTGGCGGCAAGGGCCTGTTCACCGAGGAACTTGAGGCGTCGCTCCATGGCGGCGGCATCGATTTTGCGGTGCACTCTTCCAAGGATATGCCCACCGAGCTGCCCGACGGGCTTGAGCTGTCGATCTTTTTGCCGCGCGAGGATGTGCGAGACGTTTTCATCACGCGCAATGGCGAAACCCTGGAAACCCTCCCGCAAGGCGCCGTGGTTGGCACCGCATCGCTGCGCCGAGCAGCCCTGGTGAAGCGCGTGCGGCCCGATCTTCGCACTGAAGTGTTCCGCGGCAATGTGCAGACGCGGCTGCAGAAGCTTGCCGACGGCGTGGTCGATGCCACGCTTCTGGCCCATGCGGGCCTGAAACGCTTGGGGCTCAGGCCTCCGTCGATGCAGGTGCTCGACCCCGAAGCGTTTCCGCCGGCTTTGGCGCAGGGCGCCATCGGCATCGAAACACGCACCGGTGATGCCCGCGTGCGGGACCTTTTGGCGCCGATTGCTGACACAGAAACAGGCGTGACGGTGGCTTGCGAGCGGGCCTTTCTGAGTGCGCTTGATGGTTCGTGCCGCACCCCGATCGCCGGGCACGCAACGCTTGCCGGCGACAGTTTGGAACTGTCGGGGATCGTCCTCAAAGAGGATGGGTCGGCGTCGCACACGATCGCAGCCACAGGGGTGGCGGCAGACGCTGAGGCATTCGGGCGCGCGACTGGCGCGGCGTTGAAAGCGAAGGCGGGGGCGGGGTTCCTTCCGCACTGGACGGAAGGCTCTGCGTGATGGAGCGGGCCGAGAAACCGGCCGTTCTGATCACCCGCGCCGAACCTTTCGCCTCCGAAACCGCTCAACGTGTCAAGGCGTTGGGTTATACGCCTGTTGTGATGCCGCTGACCGCGATCGTCCCCTTAGAGGAAGGCGTTCGCGGACTGCGGAACACGCTGGCAAACTCGCAGCCCGTGCGGGCCGTCATCGTGACGAGCGCGGCGGTGCCGCATGTTCTGTTAGCCGGCACAATTTACTCCGATGCCTACTTGAACGGTTTGCGCACCAGCCGTTTCTTCGTGGTGGGCAATCGCTCAGCGGATCTGTTGAGAGAAGCCGGTTTAACAGTTGAAGAACCGCCGGCAGGAGACGTTGCCGAGCTTATCGACATGCTGCGCCATTCCGGCAGTTTTGCGCGGTCGCCTCAGCCTCCGCTCTACCTTTGTGGCCGGGACCGGCGGCCTGTGCTGGAAGATGCTTTCGCACAAATCGTGCCCATTGAGGTGTACGAAGCGCGGGCGCTCGCGCCCTCGGCTGATAAGCAAGACCTTATGCCTGTTGGGTCCGCCGATCTCGCGGTGCTCGCCTACTCCGCGCGCTCAGCAAACCTGATCGCCTCTGCACTGAAAAGTGCCTTCAAAGACAACCATTTGCCCAACCTGGTTTGGGTTTGCCTTTCGGCGCAGGTTGCCGACGCGGTGCGCACCTCGTGGAGCGAGGATGCGTCAGTACATGTCTCTGAAAAACCAAATGAAATCGCGTTGCTCGCAACTCTGCAGGCGGCAACGGAAGCCGCAAACCCTTAACCTTGCGGCAGCGCAGTATATGCGACCGCGAAAAAAAGGGGCGACGGGCACAAGCGGGCATGCTTTAGTTATCCACAGGGCCGCTGGCGCCGGGCGGGGCGCCGCCAGCGAGGCCTTGTGCTTTAGCCGCCGGGCAACGCGCCAGATCTGCTGCCGCGCCTGTCGCTAAAGCGTTAGGTTTGCCAAGGGGTGGCAGGCCGACCGGGGAGCGCAGCGCGGAGACGGACATGGCGAAGGGTTCACGGGGACGGACGACCGGCGGGGCGCGGCGTCAAGGCGGCCGAGCGGGCCGACGCCAGCCGTCAAAGCCGTTGATCATCGATGTCGAGGCGAGTGATGTTGCCGCGCCGAACTCGGCGCCCGCTGCATCTGCGCCTGCGAATTCTGACACAAAACCTGCCTCTTCGGGCCTTGATGAGAAAGCCGCCATTGGTGCTGGCTTGATGGCCGATGATGCGCCGAGGGCAGCGCAGGCGTCTGCGTCGGCTTCCGTGGCTGAGCCCGAAGCGGCGAATGCCAGCGCCCCAGCCTCGAGCGCCACTGAGCCAGCGTCGGCCGACAAAGCTGAAAGCGCTAACGATCAAGACACAGCGCCCGCCGGATTGGCCGCCGCCGCTGCTGCCGGAAGTGCAAAACAAGCGGGCGGTCCGAGCCCCTTCTATCTGTTTGCTGCCGGCCTTGTCGGCGGCCTCCTCGCGCTGGCGCTGATGTTCCTCGCGCAGATGCTGGGACTGATCGCGCCGCCCAACACCGGGTTGGATGAGCAGCGCGCCGCCTTGCAAGCCACCGAAGAGCGGCTGGCCGCGCGGATCACCGCGCTGGAAACCGCCGAGGCTGTGTCGGTTGACGCGCCGCCTGCGGTCGATCTCGGTCCGCTGGAAACACAAGTCGCCTCGCTGGGCGCGCGGCTTGATGAGGTTTCCGCCAATCTTGCCGCTGGGGATGCGGCCGACGCGGCCGGCGTCGACCCGGACGCTTTCCGGTCGCTCCTCGCAGAGGCGACTTCCGCGCTGAGCGGTCGCGTCGATGCACTTGAGGCGCAGATCGCCACGGTGAGCGCCCCGGAAAGCGATGCCGGTCTGGGTGACTTACAAAGCGTCACGGCTGCGCTGAGCGACCAGGTGGCCGGCGCGCAATCTGCCCTCAGTGACCTTTCCGAGCGCCTCGCGGCGGTCGAAGCGCAGGGCGCCCCAGCGGTGGACAGTGCTGATGCCGCCCCAACGGCGCCCGCGCCGGAAACCATGGCGCGGCTCGATGCTTTGGACGGTCTGATCGCGAGCAACGGCGCGCGGCTTGAGAGCGCCGAAGGCGGCGTGGCGGGCTTGACGGATACCGTGGCCGGGCTGTCCTCGCAGCTGTCGAGCCTCACCGATGACGTCGCGGCGCTTGGCAGCAGCATGCAGGCGCTTGCAGATGCCCCGGCCGCACCTGCGCCGGACCCAATCGCCCGGCTGGGCGTTGCGCTTGATGCGCTGACCGTGGCGCGCGACGCAGGTCAACCGGTTGCCCCGCTGGTTGAGGCGGCGAAAGCTGCCGCAAGTTTTGAGAGCACGCTGTCTGCTGCCTTCGAGCCGCTCGGCAGCGTGACCTTTCCCGATCAGCTCGACGCCGG
>JAHCMG010000263.1 GCA_019192585.1 Devosiaceae bacterium MH13 | reverse complement strand
AGAAAAGGTCGTGGCGGACGTAAGGTAGGCGGAGACCACGTAGCCGTCCGACCTGTCGCGCCCGTATGTCCTTCTCAGCCGCGCGACCGAGCCAAGGGCGAGTGCCACGCCCGAGGCAAGACCCATGCCCAAGAAGGTCGCGAAACTGTTCCGGTTCACGAAGGGGCCGGTGAGGGAGCCCTGATAGGCCCAGGCATCAAAACCGAAGATCAGATCCCCGCCCAGCAGGAACGCGAACAACGAAAGCACACCGATCAGGGCTGTTGCCCAGAAATGCAGGGCGACCAACATCCGAGCGTCGTCGCCGGTACGGCATGTGAGCGCGGATAAGAGGAACAGAAGGCCCAGAGTGAGCACTGTTAGCAGGCTGCCAAGCGTGGCTGGTGGGTCAAAGGTCAGCGGGACCAATGGTGAGGTCGCGAGCGACGCGCCAAACGCGGTTGTCGAGAGCAGCTGAACCAGCGCAATTCCGCCAAGCAACGCGAACCCCGCAAGGGCAAAGTGGCAGTTCCGTAAGACGAGCCGAAGGGGCGTGGCTTGCGCTCCTGGCTTTACCCCGAGCGCCGCGTTAGCCGCGATGACCGCAAGGCCGAGGGCCGCAAACACCCAGGCGATCGGCCGGTTGCCGCCGAGCTGGAGCGTGACGAGACCGAGCAACACCGCGATCAAGACTAGTGGGCTTTGCAATCGGCGCATGCGGACGTCCGGACCAGTGGCACCCGCGTGCAGGCGTGCAGCGAGGGCCCTGGCAGCCGCGAAAGCTAGCGCACGGGCGTGGCGCGGTACACGTATCCCTATAGACGAGAAGCGATATGGCCAGGTGAGGCGTGTCGATGCGACCGTACCGACCAAGGCCACTTCAATCGCCGGGTGCCACATGCCTTTCGCCCATCAGCCAAGTCTGCCGTCAAAGGCCTGTCTTTTGCCTGCGGGCGTCGTCGCAACTCTCGCGTTTGCGCTTGCGGCGCCGGGTGTTGCGCAAGAGCTTCCAACCACCGGGGCTGAAGCCTATGCGGCGGCGGCAGCTTCACCCTCCTGTGTCAGCGGCGGCGCAGACGCCTGTGCGGTCGAGCTTCGCCGGCAGATTGCCGCGGTGGTCGCAAACCGTGCGGACCTGAACCTCACGCCAATCCCGCTGGACACGCTGATCAGCGAGGTCGAGCAGGTGGCCGAAGCGGAGGCGTCGCCGGTCGCCGAGGCGATCGAGGCCGTCGTTGAGAGCGAGGTGACTGCCGAGAGCGTGCAAGAGACGTTTGTCTCGGAAGAACCCGGCACCGGGATCACAGAAACGGGCGCTCGGTCCGGCAGCTAAGGCAAGTCTGCCCACCTGATGACCTTCCGACAGATCGCCGGTTGCGTCTCCGCCTTAGGTCGAGGTCAAAAGCCCGTGCTGTGAAACCGCTTTTTTGCTAGACAGAGCGGACGGTTTTGCGGAGCGAACGCGTGCTTAAACAGGTTGGCCCAAGTCTAAGCACACCGCGCGTGGAAGCCGATCTCGACGATGTGTTCGATGTCCGCGCCATCCTCGGGTTCCTCAGGCGCCAGGCGTGGCTCATCGTCTTGTGCGGCCTGGTTGCGACCACTCTCGCAGTCGCCATCGTTCTGCAGATACCCTCCCGCTACACGGCAACGGCTCTCCTTTTGGTCGACACCAGCGTTCAACGACTGGTCGACACGGAGGCCTTGAACGGCTCGCCGCCTAGCGCCGCCGGCGTGGTCGAAAGCCAGGTCGAGATGTTGATGTCGGATGCGATCCTGCGCCGGGCGGTGCGCGATACGGGCATCTCGCTGCAAGACCTAGAACCACAAGGCTCCGGCTTTGTCGGCCAACTGTTTGGTCGGCTATCGAGGTCTGTTGAGGCCTTGCCCGATCCTCTGTCGGCCGAAACGCTGATGGTCGAGACCTTGCGGGAGCATGCGCGCATCGCCCGACGGGGATTGACCTTCGTCATCGCCGTCAGCGTTGAAAATGTCTCGCCGCAGGGCGCGGCGCTTTTAGCCAACGCGATCACCGACGCCTACATCCGCGAACAGGTTGACGCGAAGATTGCGGCGGCGAGAAGCGCCGAAGCCGCTTTGTCCGCCCGGGTGTCCGACCTGGCGATAGATTTGCGCGCGATCGAAAGCCAAGTGGACGGGCTGCTCCTCAGCGCCGCGCTGGAGAGCCTCGATAGGCTCGGCCCCGAGGCCGATCCCGCGAAACGCCAGGTTGTCAGCGAGCTTTCTCGCCTGGCGGCTGAGCGGCAGGCACTCTTCTCGGAGCGCGCGGATCTGACCAACGCCATCCGGTCGCGCGACGTCACCGCGATGCTGGCGCGCAGCGATGATCAAATGGTCACCACGCTCCAAGGCCGGCAGCGGGAACTCTCCGAGCGGCTGGATGCAGCGATTTCCGCGGGCGCCCGCGACAGATCGGACTTGCGCTCATCACTGGCGCAGGTTGAGGGGAGCCTGTTTGATGCTGCCGAGCGCCGGCGGGCTGAAATCGACGAGCGGCTTGCGAGCCTGGATGCGGCGACGCTTGATGCCCGGCAACAGCTGCGCACCTTTTTGGACCTAGATGCGCTGCAAAGCACGTTCGCGCTCGATCTTTTCACCCTGCAAGAAGAAGCTGAGACCACCCGCGGCGTCTACATCTCAGCTCTGGAGCGGCTCAAGCAGGCCGAGATCAACGCGTCCGTTCAGGTGCCGGACGCGCGGGTCTTGTCGCGCGCCACGCCGCCGCTGGAGCGCAGCTATCCCAGCCGCTCTCTGTATGCGGCGGCTGGTCTTCTGCTGGGCCTGATGCTTGGCGGCGGCATTGGACTTGTCCGCGAGCAGATGTTCGCCGGCATCGTCGAGACCGCGTCCGTCGAGCGCAACACCGACATGGCTGTGGTCACCATGGTACCCGTGGTGTCCGGTGCGTCCGGCGGCGCACCGCACACGCTGATCGCCTCGCGGCCGATGTCGACCTACACGGAGTCCATCAAACGCCTGAGCCTGTCGCTCGAGAGTTTCCGGCTGCCATCAGAGCAGGCTGTCAGCGTGCTGATCACCTCGGCAAACCCCAATGACGGAAAGTCGACGCTCGCGCTGTCTTTGAGCCTGCTTGCAGCCTCGTCGGGGCGCAGAACGCTGCTGGTCGACGCCGACTTCCGCAAGCCCAGCATCTTTGGACTTTTGGGTATGGAAACCGATGGCCGGTCCGGGGCCCCGCAATTCTCGGACCTCCTCACGGGAACGATGCCACTTGAACAGATCGCTGACATTGGCGTGCGTGATCCAAAGACCGGCCTGAACGTTCTTGGCAATGTGACCTCGCCGCATGAAGCGACCGATGGCCTGGTTGGGGGCGCACGTTTTGCTTGGCTGATCGATGCCGCCCGCAGCGCCTACGATCTTATCGTCATCGACAGCCCGCCCATCCTGCCTGTGGTCGATGCGCGTATCCTCACGCGCTACGCCGATGTCGCGGTGTTCGCCCTTCGCTTTGGCCGGACGACGCTGCCCAACGTGCGCACATCGCTTCGCGAACTCGACCAGCTCGGCTCGCCGCCGGTGGTCGGTGCGCTGAACTTCGTCGATCCCAAGTCGAGCCGCGGCTATGAGAGCCTTTCCTACTATGGCTACGGCTATGGGTATGGCTATGGCGCCGGCCAAGGCAGCGGGTACGGCGAGAAGGCCGACAGCGCGTAGTCAGACCTACGGATGGCTAGGCATCCGCCCACCGCAAACCCGATGTTCGCGGTTTAGACCTTTGGATAGGTCGCTCGCCATTTAGGCAGCTATGTTTCACTTCCATGTCAGCTGGCTAATGTTGGTGCAAAAACAGGTCTCTAAGCCGTCAAGAAACGGTGATTTGCCTGTCGCAAAGCTTTTAAGTTCCGCCTCTACCTGTCCGCGCTGGCAAGGGGGGTGAAGGCCATCCCCCTGTTCGGACAGGGAGAGACAAATGTCCTTGAAGACTGTTTTGGCCGCCGGTGTGATGACCGGCCTGCTGGCATCGCCAGCGTTTGCGCAAACCGAAATCACCTGGTGGCACGCCATGGGTGGCCAGCTCGGTGAAGCTGTCAACGAAGTCGCTGCTGGCTTCAACGCCAGCCAGGATGACTATGTTGTCACGCCGGTTTTCCGCGGCACCTACGAAGAGACGCTGACCGCCGGTATCGCCGCGTTCCGCGCGGGCGAACAGCCGAACATCATCCAGGTGTTCGACGCTGGCGCCGCCACGGTGATCGCCGCTGAAGGCGCCGTGATCCCGGTTGAGACGCTGATGGCCGACAATGGCATCAACTTCGATATCGAAGACTACATCTCGGGCGTGCGTTACTTCTACGCCGATGGCGACGGCACCATGATCGGCATGCCGTTCAACTCGTCGACCCCGGTCCTGTACTACAACGCCGACGCCCTCGCAGAAGCAGGCGTTGAGCCGCCGATGACCTGGGAAGAGTTCCAAGAGACCACTGGCCCCGCTCTGCGCGACGCTGGTTACATCCCGCTCGCTCAGTCGCACCTGCCGTGGATCTTCACCGAGAACTTCTTCTCGCGCCACAACCTGCAGTTCGCCACCAACAACAATGGTTATGACGGTCTCGACACCGAGATCCTCGTCAACCATCCGGCCATCAAGGCGCACTTCTCGGCGCTCGTTGAGTGGCAGGATGCTGACCTGTTCGAGTGGTACGGCACCGGCTGGGGCGACAACCAGACCCCGTTCGAAAACGCAGACGTTGCGATGTGGCTCGGCTCATCGGCTTCGTTCGGTGGCCTCCTCCAGAAAGTCGAGTTCGAGCTTGGCACCACCATGCTTCCCTACTGGAACGCGGTGACATCTGAGCCCACGCAGACCTTCATCGGTGGCGCCGCTCTGTTTGCTATGGCCGGCAAGTCCGACGAAGAAAACGCTGCGACTGCCGCCTTCTTCGGCTATCTCGCTTCCGCTGAGCCGCAGTACGAGTGGCATGCTGCCACCGGCTACGTGCCGATCACCAACGCTGCCTATGAGCTGGCCCAGTCCGACGGCCACTATGAGCGCTTCCCGGCGGCCGAAGTTGCCGTCAACCAGCTCTCGCTGCCCGCTGGCGACTTCACCCGCGGCTACCGCATGGGCTTCTACGTGCAGATCCGTGACGTGATGAACCGCGAGTACGGCCGCATCCTGACCGGTGAAACGGACGTCGACACCGCGTTCGAAACCATCGAGCAGGAAGCCAACCGCCTGCTCGAGCGCTTCGCCGCCACGCAGGGCTAAGGCTCTCTCGCCAAATCGTGCCGGCGGCTTCTTCTCGCAGCCGTCGGCATCCTGCGTTCTGGGTCGCCCGCGGCATCCAGGCGCAGCATTCCGAAGCTTTGAGAGGTGTCGACGGTGAAACGAGCGGTCTTTTCGAACCCTTGGCTGCCCATAATGTTGCTGGTTCCGCAGCTGTTCATCATTGCGGTGTTTTTCTACTGGCCCGCCGGGTTCGCCATCCAGTCCTCGTTCTACCTGCAAGACCCGTTCGGCTTCGGCTCCACCTATGTTGGGCTCGAAAACTACACCGACCTCGCGCAGTCCGCAGAGTACAAGCGCGTCGCCTGGTTCACGCTTCTGTACACGTTCGCCGTCACGTTCTTCTCGCTGGCGATTGCGCTTCTGCTCGCTGTGAAAGCGGACAATGTGCTGCGCGGCGCGAAAACCTACCGGACGCTTCTGATGTGGGTTTACGCCATCGCACCGCCTGTCGCGGGGCTGATGGGCGTGATGCTGTTCGACCAGAGCCGCGGCAACATCACCAAATTGTTCGAAACCTTTGGCTGGGAGTTCCGCCTCGGCGTCGACTATTGGGACACCGCCACCGCGATGATCATCGTCGCCGTGTGGAAGCAGGTGCCCGTCAACTTCATCTTCTTCCTGTCGGGGCTGCAATCCATCCCGCGTACGGTGCGCGAAGCGGCGCTGATCGACAATCGCTCGGCCACCGGCCGCTTTTGGGACGTGATCTTCCCGCTGCTCGCGCCGACGGCCTTCTTCCTCCTAATCATCAACATCACCTACGCCCTGTTCGACACGTTCGGCGTGATCGACACGCTGGTGAAGGCCGAGCCCGGCAACAACCCGGTCACGCTTGTCTACAAAGTGTTCATAGACGGGTTCCGCGGCAACGACCTTGGCGGGTCGTCGGCCCAGTCCGTGGTGCTGATGGTGCTCGTTCTCATCCTGACGATTGTGCAGTTCCGCTTGATGGAACGGCGCATCCACTACACCTAAGGGGCAGGCGGCATGGCGGACATCACCGAAACCTCAGCCCCAGCGACGCGCGCCACCCCGGCAGCGCCAACCAGGCGGCGCATCAATTGGGGCGTGATCGGCGACCATGCGATCCTGATCGCCGGCTCCCTGTTCATGCTGGTGCCGGTTTGCATGGTCTTCATGACCGCCTCGCACGATCCGGTGACCATCCACCGCGAGGGCCTGCAATGGTGGTTCGGCGAGGAACTCGAAGCGAATTTCTCCGCTGCCTTGTTCGAACGCGGCGGCTTCACCGACACCGTCGACGGCATGCGGATGCTGACCAACTCGCTGATCCTCGGTGTGGGTTTTGCAATCGGCAAAATCATCATCTCGATGATGGCCGCCTACGCGATCGTCTACTTCCGCCTCAAGTTCGCGACGCTGGCCTTCTGGGTCATCTTTACGACCCTCCTGCTGCCCTTGGAGGTGCGCATTTTGCCCTCCTACGAGGTCATCCAGTCCATGGGGCTGACCAACACCTACACGGGCCTCATCGTCCCGCTTATCGCGTCAGCCACCGGTACATTTTTCTTCCGCCAGTTCTTCCGCTCCGTGCCGGAAGAGCTGATTGAGGCGGCGCGGATCGATGGGGCAGGGCCGCTCAAGTTCTTCATCGATATCTTGGTGCCGCTCAGCCGCACCATGATCGCGGCGATCTTCATCATCATGTTCGTCTTCGGTTGGAACCAGTATTTGTGGCCGACGCTGATCACCACGGAGGAAGGCTTCTTCACCCTGGTGCGCGGCATTCGGCAGATCGTTCAGGTCATCGCTGATGGCAACGCCATCCCCGAATACGGCCAGGCCATGGCACTCGCTATCATCGCCATGCTGCCGCCGGTGCTGATCGTCGTGTTCTTCCAGAACTGGTTCGTCAAAGGGCTCACCGAGTCCGACAAATAGCCGGCACACGCCGGACAGATACCCGCTTTTAAGGAGCAAACCCGCCATGGCACGTGTCACGCTGGAAGATGTCCGCAAGGTCTATCCCAACGGTTTTGAGGCCGTGTACCCGTGCAGCTTCACCGTCAACCATGGCGAGTTGATCGTGCTCGTCGGCCCGTCGGGCTGCGGCAAATCCACCTTGCTGCGCATGGTCGCCGGCCTCGAGAGCATCACCGAAGGCGAGATGTCGATCGGCGACAGGGTCGTGAACGATGTCGACCCCGCCGACCGGAACATCGCCATGGTGTTCCAGAACTACGCTCTGTACCCGCACATGACGGTCGCCAACAACATGGGCTACGGCCTTAAGAACCGGGGCATGGCAAAGGCCGAGATCGAGCAAAAGGTCAACGACGCGGCCAAGATGCTGAACCTGTCGGATTACCTTGAGCGCCGTCCGAGCCAGCTCTCTGGCGGCCAGCGCCAGCGCGTTGCCATGGGCCGCGCGATCGTCCGCGAGCCGGACCTGTTCTTGTTCGATGAACCGCTGTCGAACCTCGACGCCAAGCTGCGCAACCAGATGCGCATTGAGATCCGCTCGTTGCAGCGCCGTCTCGACACCACGGCGCTTTATGTGACCCACGACCAGGTCGAAGCCATGACCATGGCCGACCGGATTTTCGTGATGAACGCCGGCCGCATCGAGCAGATCGGGACGCCGAGCGAAATCTATCACCATCCCCAGTCGACCTTTGTGGCGAGCTTCATGGGCGCGCCACCCATGAACCTTCTGCCCGCGCGCACCACCGGCAACACCCATGTGGAACTGGCGGACGATTTGGCGCTGCCACTGGTCAGCCATGTCGACTATGCCGGCCCGGTGCAGCTGGGCATTCGCCCCGAAGATGTGCGCTTGAAGGATGGCGGCGACGGAGGCACGCCCTTCAAACTCGATATTGTCGAAGAACTGGGCGCCACGCGCCTGTTGCACGGCCAGCTTGCCGGCCACGCCTTCACCGTCGCGATCCCGCATGAAGAGCGGTCGTTTGACGACACGCTGACGCTCGATCTTCCGCAGGACGCGCTCCACCTGTTTGACCACGAGACGGGCCGCCGGCTGTAGGTGTCGCGAGCGCGCCGGAGCCTGCATGCGATGACCCATCAGGCGACGCAGCTGGTCGACTCGCTGCCCCGCGTGTCTGACGAGGAGCGGGCCACCATTGTGGCCTCTGAGCGGACGGAAGCGGCGCATCGCGCATTGCTTGAGGCGATGCCGGCTATGCATGTCCTCCAGGTGGGTGGCACCGGCTCCCGGTCCCACCTACGCTGGCCGATCCCGGTGGTGGCGTGGAACCTCGAGCGCTGCCTTTTCCCAGAGGTCAGCGCGGCGCATCTCGGCGCGCTCAAGCCGCAGGTTGTCCTTCTCTCGGAGATGGACAAAGGCATGGCACGAACCAAACAGCGCCACACGACCGCGGTGATGGCCGACGCGCTGGGCATGCATTTCGCCTATGGCGTTGAGTTCCACGAGCTGGGCCTTGGCGGCGCGTCGGAACGGCACTTTTGTGAAGACGCTTTCAACGCCGAGGGCTGGCACGGCAACGCCATCCTGTCCGCTGCGCCGTTTAAAGCGCTGTCGCTTATCCGTCTTGATGATCACGGCCATTGGTTTGTGCCCAGAAGCGGTGCGAGCGACCCCGGCCAGCCGAGGGTTGGCGGGCGCATGGCGATCGCGGCCATCATCGAGACCGACGCGGGCGACGCCTGCTTTGTGACCACCCATTTCGAAAGTGCAGCGGACACAGTACACCGCGATCAGCAGATGCGGGTGCTGCTCAAGGCCGTGGATGGTTTCGCGCCCGGGCTGCCGGTGATCATTGGTGGTGACCTCAACACCGGAAACCACCTGCCGGAGCGGGATTGGCGCAAGGAAACGCTGTTTGAGACCGCGCGTGACGCTGGCTATCACTGGCGCGCCAACGCCGAGGGCCCGACGACCCGGCCGAGCCTCATCACCACATCGCCTTCCGCCAAGATGAAGCTCGATTGGTTCCTGGCGCGCGGCGTCGATGGGGTGGACCCCTCTATCCTCCCGTCCGTCAGCGGAACCGGGACGCCGCTGTCAGACCATGATGCGGTGAGCGCGACCTTCCACGGCCCTTGAGGCGTTGCTGGTGCCTTACCAGCAAAGGTTGGCGTCGACAGCGCGTCGCGTGGTAGCCCTTTGGCAAAAAGGGGAGGCGACCCGATGACCAAACCAACCCTCATCATCGACGCCTATTGGCGCCTGATGGATGAACTGTTCTCGCCGTCCGTCCTTGGGGAACTGTCCGCCAAGTATGAGATCATTTGGGGTCGCGACAGGCCCATCCCGGCCGATGTGCTCTCGGCTGCGTTGCCAGAGGCTTTTGGCTATATCGCCGCCGAACCCATGGTCAGCGAAACTGTGCTGGCGCGGGCGCCCCAACTGAAGGTCGTGGCCGAAGTCTCCGGCCATTTTCCAACAACGATCGACTATGCGGCCTGCGCGGAGCGCGGCGTTGAGGTCCTGTCCTGCGCGCCCGGCTTCCGCCAAGGCGTTGCCGAGATGGGGCTGGCCATGGCGCTATCGCTCGGCCGCGGCCTTGTGCGGGAGCATGAGGCGTTTCGCACCGGCAAGGAGGCCTGGCTCGACGACTGCGCCGGGCGAGACTTCAGCTTGTTCGACGCGCCGGTGGGCTTTGTCGGCTACGGGTCGATTGCCCGTGAGCTGCATCGCGTGATCGCCCCGTTCGGGGCCCAGGTCGCGTGCTACGATCCGTGGGTCCCCGCAGAGGGGCTCGAAGCTGCGGGCGTCGAACCGCTTGAGCTTGCGGCGCTTATGGCGCATGCGCAGGTCCTGTTCGTGACCGCCGCCCCGACGCGCGACAATTTTCAGATGCTCAGCGCCGAGCTGCTTGCAAAACTGAGGGACGGGGCGGCCGTCATCCTTATCAGCCGCGCACATCTCGTGGACTTTGATGCGCTGCTCGCCGAAGTGCAGACCGGCCGGCTCAAGGCCGCCATCGATGTCTACCCATCAGAGCCGGTGGCACCCGACCATCCGATGCGCCAGCTGTCGGGCGCTCTGTTCTCGCCGCACCGGGCGGCTGCCGTGGAAGGGGGGCGCCAGCTCATCGGCGATCTGCTCCTCCGTGATCTCGACCGCGTGCTTGCGGGCTTACCCCCGGACAATCTGAACCGGGCGGCCGCCCTCGATATCGCCGCTCTTGCAGGCGTCAGCGACGCTGCCTCGGTGGAGCAGATGGCTGCCGACCGGAGCTAGGCGCATTTGGTTCTGATGCTTGGGGTTTGGTGAGCCGACAGGGGTTCGAACCCTGGACCTACTGATTAAAAGTCAGTTGCTCTACCAGCTGAGCTATCGGCTCCCACGCGCTCGGTAGCAGGACGGCGGCAGACGCTCAAGAGCCAAACAAGCAAATCCTGGGACGGTGGTGTGCGAGGGGGTGTCGCAGCCCGTTTTCGGGAAAGCGTCACGGCTCGTTGAGCAATTGCCCATCGTAGATCGAGGGCAGGCACTGTGCGCCACCAGCAGCCATCAGCTGGGCGCACATCAAGGCCGCGTCGGCCGCGTTGCCAATCGGGCCGGCCACCAGGCGAAGGTCGAGCGATCCGTCGGGCTCTTGCCGGAGCATGATTCGCGGCGTCAGCGCGCCCAGAAGCTCGGTGTGCCGCGTTTCATTGCGCTCCCAGAGCATATCGATCTCTTCCAGCGTCGACACGCCGCCAAGATCGACCCCGAAATCGGTCCGGAACAGCACCGAGTCATTTGGGTCGTTAGCGGTGGCAAGCGCATCAGGCGCTGATGGCTCGTTGGCGGGCAGCGCCCCGGTCACGAGGGTATCGCCATCTGGGCTCGCGGCGGCAGCCGGTTCGACGGAAGCGACATCTACCGTCGGCGCTTCCGGCGTCACCGCTGGCGGCAAGGGCGCCAGCGCGTCCGAGGGCAGGGGTTCGAGCGCGCCAAACAGCGGGTCGGATTGGCCGCTAGACGGGTCGTCGAACAAGAGCCCCGACGATTCCATCGCGATCTCAACCGGGTCGGCGATCAGGTCGAGCGCCATCTGCGTCACCCGGTCGGCCATTGTGTCATTGACGGGGTTGAGCATCGGCCGCTGCGTGACAGCCACCGTCGGCGTCTCCACCGCGGCGACGATCTCGCGCTCACCAGGCTCGATCAGCAGCTCAGGCGACGCTGCCGGGTCGTTCGGCGCCGGCAGAACCACCCGGACCGGGACGGGCGGCGGCGGAATGAAAGAGGGCGTTCCAACCGGCTCAGAGCTGTCGGCCGCGAGCGTCTCCGCCTCTGCACTGGTCTGCGGTTCGGCACTCTCGGCACTCTCGACGGTTTCCACCGCCACTGGCTCGGCCAGAACCGTCTCGTCGATCGTCGCAAACCCATCATCCACCGGCTCATCCGGGACGGGCGATGGTGATGCCACCGTTTCGGTGGGCGCGTTTGCGGCAACGAACTCCAGCGGTTCAGCCGCGTCACCGCCATCCGCGTCAGCATCCAGCGCAGCGGGCTCGCTCTCATCGGCCATGGGTGCCGCTGCAGCCATCGCCATCATCAGTTCTGAGGGGCCAGGCAGCGCCGCAACGTCGAACTCGACCGTGTCGAGCCGGCGCGAAACGGCCATTTGGCTGGCGCGCACCACGGACGTCTCTTCTTCAAGCGCGGCGACCTGCTCCCGCAAGGCCATCAGGCCAATCTGAAGCTCCCTGAGCTCTTCTTGCGGTAGGCTCACTGTCTGCACGCCGTCCGTGACGACGCCAGCGCCCACGCCGTCGAGCCGGTCCGCCATGGGCGCTTCGCCGTTTACGGTGCTCGGCGCCTGCGCCAAGGTTGGCGGCACGAACTGCGCGCCGCCATTGGCTGGCAGCAAAGTGATTGCGCCAACATAGCTACCGATAGCGATCACCGCGCCGGCGCCCCAACCCAAAACGGCCATGCCCCGCTCGGATCGGCTCATTGAAAAGGCAGACTTAAAACGTTGTTTTGCCAAGACGTCCCGGCTTCCATGAACAAGCAATTAGACGGCTGAACGCTTTACCAAGTCTTCACCCATGCCTGAGTCGGCCCGCTTGGTCCAATCTGTTTAGCGCTCTTGCATGTCTTCACCCTACGTGTGCTTGGCCGACCAAGGTGGCGCGGTCCGCTCAACATGCTAAGAGCCGCCAACATCCGGCTCTCCCGCCGCTCCCAAGCCACTTGCATGCCACGTAAGAGCACCGCCATGACCATCGCCTCAGACGCCCAGGCCATCATCC
>JAHCMG010000262.1 GCA_019192585.1 Devosiaceae bacterium MH13 | reverse complement strand
TTTTGATATCGTGCGCGATCGTATCGATCAGATCATCGGGTTCGGCGAAGCGGTTCACCAGCGGGTTGGTGTTCAGTGACAGGCTGAGGGCCATCAGCGCGTCTCCGCTGATGCCGGAAACGCAACCGCGCGGTTCTCGGCGCGAAGCCACCCGCTGCCTTCCGCTGTTTGCGCTGACTTCATGTTCACGATCTCGCTGCCCCTACGTAGTCTGCCTTACATGTGTGCGTGGCATCGACGCAAGTTCGGTAGGGCCTGATTGGGGCTGCCCCTGTGGCGCTAACCGCTGAGGGCAGTTTGCTCGTCGCCGCGCACCGAGGGGAACAGCGCATGGATGCGCATGACGAGGTTGAGGTTGCCACTGAACTTGATCTTGCGGCTGTAAAAGCCCTGCGACCCGGTGATGTGGCCGAGCGCGAGGTCCACATAGGTCTGCGCCGACATGGTCATCACCGCGTCGGCGTCCGCCCGGCTGCCTTCTTCGATCGTGCATTGCTGGTCGGCAATCACCACGGCGTAGGAGCCGCCATCTTCGCCGGACAAGATGAATTGAATGACCGCGCGCAAGCCGCGCGCTGCGTCTGGGTCGAGCCGTTCGGCCATGCCCGCCAAGAGCCGTTGGACGAGATCAGGGGAAGGGGTAGGTGTGGTCACGGGTCTGCCTTAGGGATTCATCGCTATAGTACTTTTGACACTCAAAGGTGTCTATGTATGTTTACGCCATGGAGAGTGAAGCCCTTGTGGACGTCCGGTACGTGCTGGCGGTTGTGCTGGTGATTGTGCTGCCTGTGGTTGCCGCGTTCTGGGGCACGATCCATGGCGGGATCAGCCTGTGGAAGCGGCGGCCCTTGTGGCAGGGCTACACGGCAGCCTTGGTGGTGATGCTCGTCGTCGCCGCTGTGTCGATTGCCAATTTGCGCGCCTTTGTCGGCCCTGATCTGGGGTGGAAACCAGTTCTGTTTGGCATCGGCAGCCTGCTCTATCTCGCAAGCTGGCGCATTGCCGGCAAAGTGCGGCGGCACCTCAACTTTCGAACCTTCTCCGGCGTTGCAGAAGTGCGTGGGGAGGCTGGCGAGCTTCTCACCGGCGGTCCGTTCGCCGTGGTGCGCCACCCGCGTTACTTTATGGTGCTCAGCATGACGTTGGGGTGGTCGCTCGCGGCGAACCATGCCGGCGGCTATGTGGTTTCGTTGCTCTTTGCGGCGGCGCTCTTCGCTCTGGTCCGGCTTGAAGAGCGCGAACTGGTGGCGCGTTTTGGCCAGCGTTACGCGCACTATCAGGCGTCCGTGCCGATGCTGTTTCCGGCGCCATGGGCGATGAGACACCTCTTTGTCTGAGCGGCGCCATGCGGGCTTTGCCCCTGTTGAACTGACGGTCAACGGTGAGCGTGCTGTTGTGGCCGCCGGCGCGACGACAACCCTGGTGGAAACGCTCCGGGAGGCGCTAGGCCTTAAGGGCACGCATGTGGGCTGCGAGACGGCGCGCTGTGGGGCGTGCACTGTGGCGCTCGACGGTGAGCCGGTGAAGGCGTGCACCGTGCTCACACGGCAGGTGACGGGGCGCTGTGTCGACACCGTCGAGGGGCTTGCGAGCGGTGGCGATCTCGATCCGCTTCAGGCATCGTTCCGCAAGCATCACGCGCTGCAATGCGGCTTCTGCACGCCCGGCATGCTGATGGCGGCGCGTGGCCTGCTGGCCCGGGATCCGAACCCGGACGAAGCGAGCATTCGCGAGGCCTTGAAAGGCAACCTGTGCCGCTGCACAGGCTATGAGCCCATCGTGCGGGCGATCCAGGCCATAGGGGATGGCTCCGAGGGCCCGTCAGAACCGGCGCGGCAGCCGAGCAGGCCAGCCCAGGTGGGTGAGCGGGTTGAGCGGGTGGAGGATGCCCGCTTCCTCACCGGCCGTGGGCGGTACCTGGCGGACATCGATCTGCCTGGGCAGCTGCATGCCGCCTTCGTTCGCTCGACTGTCGCGCATGGCCGTCTGATCACAGTGGACACGTCCGCTGCCGAGGCCATGAACGGTGTGGTGGCGGTGCTGACCGGCGAAGATGTGGCGGCCGACGGGCTCGGGCTTCTGGGCTGCTCTTGGGTGGTGCATTCGCGCGATGGCAGCCCGATGCGCGGCGGCGAACGCCCCCTTTTGGCCCGCGACCGTGTCCGCCATGTGGGCGATGCACTCGCGTTGGTCGTCGCACGCGACGCCCGCACTGCGCGGCGGGCGGCTGACGCTGTGGTCGTTGAGTACGAGGGCCTCAGATCGACCGTGGATGCGACCAAGGCGCCCGATGGCGAAACGCTCCACCCCGAAGCGCCCGACAATGTGTGTTTCGACTGGCAGTTTGGCGATGAAGCCGGTGCCGATCGGGCCCTTTCGGACGCGGCCCACATCGTGTCGCTGAAGCTGGTCAACAACCGGGTGATCGCTGCGCCGCTCGAAACCCGCGCCGCGCTGGCGCAGGTCGACCCGGTAACCGACGAAGCGACGCTCTACACGACGAGCCAGAACTCGCATCTCGCCCGCAAGGTGATTTGCGAAACGCTGGGGTTTGTCAGCGATCATACGCTGCGTGTGGTCTCTCCTGATCTGGGCGGCAGCTTCGGCTCGAAGATCTTCATCTATCCCGAAGAGTGTGCGGTCCTGTGGGCGAGCAAGCGGCTTGGCCGGCCCATCAAATGGGTCGCGGGGCGCCGCGAGGCGTTCCAGTCCGACGCACATGGCCGCGACCACCACACGCGGGCGCAGCTGGCGCTCGATGCGGATCTGAGGTTCACCGCGCTCAAGGTGGAAACGACCGCCAATCTCGGCGCCTATCTTTCCAGTTTTGCCGCCTATGTGCCGACTTTTTTGTACGGCACTATGCTCGCCGGGCCTTACAAGACGCCCATTGTGTCGTGTGCGGTACGGGGCGTGTTCACGAACACCCCTCCTGTTGATGCCTATCGGGGCGCTGGGCGGCCCGAAGCCACCTATTTGCTCGAAACCTTGGTTGATCATGCGGCGCGCGAACTGGGCGTTGGCGCGGTCGAGCTGCGGCGACGCAACTTTATCCGGCGTGCCGACTTCCCCTACCAGACGCCGGTCGCGCTCGAATATGATGATGGCGACTATGAAGCGCATCTGGGCGCAGCCCTGTCCATGGCCGACCGTGAGGGCTTCGCCGCGCGCCGGGAGGCCTCCCGTGCGAAGGGTAAGCTGCGCGGTTTTGGGCTCTCCTGCTATGTCGAAGCGTGCGGCATTGCGCCATCCGCGGTGGCGGGCGCGCTGGGCGCCAAAATCGGGCTCTGGGAATCGGCGTTGGTTCGGATGACGCCGGCAGGCCATTGCGAGGTTTTCACCGGCTCGCACAGCCACGGCCAGGGGCATGAGACGAGCTTTGCGCAACTGGTCTCGGACCGCCTTGGTTTGCCGATGGATGCGATCAAGATCCGCCATGGCGACACGCTCGGCTCACCGGTTGGCATGGGGACTTATGGCTCTCGCTCGCTCGCCGTGGGCGGATCGGCGATCGTGCGGGCCCTCGATGCGGTGCACGACAAGGCGGCCACAATAGCTGCTCATTTGCTCGGCACTCAGGATCAGCGGCCCGCTTTTGATGGTGGCGTTTTTCGGCACGACGACCGGGAGATCGCCCTCAGGGACGTCATCGAAGCGGCCTATCTCGCGCACGATTTGCCAGAGGGGATGGAGCCAGGTTTGGAAGCGACGGCGTTCCATGACCCCGAGAACTTTACCTACCCGTCGGGCACCTATGTTTGTGAGGTCGAGATCGATCCAGCCATTGGTGCGGTCTCAATCGAGCGCTTTGTCGCCGTTGACGATTTCGGCCAGGTGGTCAATCCGCTGATCGTGGAGGGCCAGGTGCGTGGCGGGATCGCGCAAGGGATCGGCCAGGCGCTGTTTGAGAGCATCGCGTTTGATGACGCCACCGGCCAACCGCTGAGCGAG
>JAHCMG010000261.1 GCA_019192585.1 Devosiaceae bacterium MH13 | reverse complement strand
CGCATGCGCTGTTCACTCCCGCCTTTGTCCATCTAAGGCGTTTACGGTGCGACGGCGCGCGAGGTTCAACGCTAGTCGACGCCAAAAAGGTCGCGGGTAAAGACCTTGTCTTTCACGTCTTCAAGCTCCGCCGAGTGCCGGTTGGCGATGATCACGTCGCTGGAGGCTTTGAAGCTCTCAAGGTCCTGTACGACGGCGGAACCGAAGAAGTGCACCGCATCAAGGTTCGGCTCGAACACGATGACCGGGATGCCCTTGGCCTTAATCCGCTTCATGATCCCTTGGACCGAGCTGTCGCGGAAATTGTCCGACCCCTCTTTCATGGTCAGACGGTAGACGCCGACGCATTCAGGGTTCTTGGCGACGATGGCGTCGGCGATAAAGTCCTTGCGCGTCGTGTTGGCTTCAACGATTGCGCGGATCAGGTTTTGCGGCACCGTCTGGTAGTTGGCGAGCAGCTGCTTGGTGTCTTTGGGCAGGCAGTAGCCGCCATAGCCGAACGAGGGGTTGTTGTAATGCGCGCCGATGCGCGGATCGAGGCAGACACCCTCGATGATCTGCCGCGTGTCCATGCCTGCGGTCTCGGCATAGGTGTCGAGCTCGTTGAAGTACGCCACGCGCATTGCAAGATAGGTGTTGGCGAACAGCTTCACGGCTTCCGCTTCGTTCGGATCGGTGAGCACAACGCGGACATCTTCCTTCAGCGCGCAGGCCCGCAGCATGTTGGCAAACGCTTCGCCCCGAGGGGAGCGTTCACCAACCACGATCCGTGACGGGTAGAGATTGTCGTAGAGCGCTTTGCCCTCGCGCAGGAACTCCGGCGAGTGGATGATCCGGTCGGTGCCGAACTTCTCGCGCAAACTCATCACCAAGCCGACCGGGATTGTCGACTTGATGATGATTAGCGCTGCGTCATTGCGGCTGAGGACCTGCTCGATGACGCCCTCCACCGAGCGCGTATCAAACGCGTTGGTCTCGGGGTCGTAGTTCGTGGGCGTCGCGACGATGACATGGCTTGCTTCACCAAACGCTTCATCGGGGTTGGTGGTGGCCGACAGGTCCAGCTCGCGGGTCGCCAGATAGTCTTCGAGTTCGTGATCCACGATGGGTGAGGTGCGCGCTGAGATAGCATCCACCCGGGCTTGCGAGAGATCGTAGGCAATCACCTTGTAGCGCTGCGAAAGCAGCACAGCGTTCGACAGGCCCACATAGCCAAGGCCGGCAACAGCAATCGTTTCAGTCATCGTCGGGGAGGTCTCTGTTTTGCAAGCGCGCAGACCCTTCAGGCCAGCGCGTTGCTGGTCCCAGATGGTGCGGCCTAGTCGTCGATCTCGACAAGGTCGGTGAGCCCGTAAACGCGCATCGCGGTGCGGTGCCCAATCGCTCTTGCCTCGTCATCGCTGAGCCTTTGCAGGAAACGCTGCGAGATCGCAACCCAGTCGCGCAGGCCCACCGCCAAGTTCACCACGGGCCAGTCGCTGCCCCACAGCACACGGTCGGGCCCAAACAGCCCAACCATATGGTCAAGGTAAGGCTGCACCACCTCTTCGTGGTTTTGGCCGGGGCCACAGTTCACCGTCAGGCCGGAAAATTTGACCACCACGTTTGGCAAGTCTGCAAGCTTGGCCATGCCGGCGGCCCAGGCATCAAAGCCATTCGCCGCGATGTCCGGGTTGCCGCAGTGATCAAGCACAAATTGCGTGTTCCCGCACGCTCTTGCGAGCGCTTCCGCGAGGGGAAGCTGGCGCGCGTGCATGACGATGTCGAACGTTTTGCCCGCGTCACCGATTGTGCGAACGTTGCGCCGGAAGGTCTCACTTTGCGAAATGGCATCATCGACGACGTGTAACACCCGCCGAAAGCCGACCGCCCCTAGCGCACTCGCCTCTTCGAGCCACGCGCCGAAGCCTTCGTCCTCCTCCGGACGGCAGGCGGCGATGATGGCCTTGGTCTTCGTGCCCGCCATGGTTTGCGCGACGTGCCGGGTTTCGCGCGCGATGTCTGCCTCGTCGACATCGACCTCCATGAAGATCGCAGCGGCAATCTCCGTGCCCTCGATGAGCGCGGCGTACTCGTGGTGCCCGAAGCTTTGGTTTGCCAAAGGCGGCACCCGAGCGGTCCAGGCATAACCGAGATCGTTGGGAAACAGCAGATGCTGATGGGTGTCGATGAGCCGAACCATGGCGGGCACTCCAGCGAAGACAATTGGGCGAACGGCTTGCGTAAAGGCGCCGCTTGTGGAGCGGCGCTGACGCTTGATAGGGAAGGTGTATGACATCCTCCGGTCCGCACCAACACCTGCAGCCTGATGATCCGTTGGCGCGGCGCGTCAACATCGCGGTGCTGACTACGGCTGCCTTGCTGGTGGTGTTGTCAACTGTCGTCGCGTTGCACGAGTACCGGGTCTTCTCCCAGGCGCTGAACGGCGATTTCGGTCGCTATATCGGCGCCGACGGGGCCGCGGTGCGGCTGACCTCCTTGTCGCGCAGCCCGGGCGTGGCGCCCTGTTTGCGCGATCTCCAACGCATAGAAGTCTTCGGTGCGTGTGGCGACCCTGAGGAGCAGAGCCGCGCCTGCCTCACCGCGCTTGATGCGCACTTGCAAACCTACCCGCTGCACGGCGAGGGGTGGCTGCAAAGGGGCCTTTTGTTTGAGCGTCTGGGCGGCACGCCCGATC
>JAHCMG010000027.1 GCA_019192585.1 Devosiaceae bacterium MH13 | reverse complement strand
CCGCCACGAGCCGCCTCCTGTTTCTTGAGGTTCAACTCGAGCCGGGTTGGAAGACTTACTGGCGGCTGCCGGGCCGCTTCGGCCTCGCACCGTCATTCGACTGGTCCCGCAGCGATAACGTTGCCGACATCGACGTGCTGTACCCCGCGCCGGTTCTGTTCGCCGAGGGCGACGGCAACTCGTTGGGCTATATCGAGACGGTTCGCCTGCCGGTGATCGTCCGTCCGCGCGACCCCGAGGAAAGCGTCCAACTTCAGCTGTCGGCCCATCTTGGCATGTGCGAAACGCTTTGCATCCCCGTCGAGGCCGACCTGTCTGCCACGCTGGCCGTCTCGCGTGACGCCATGGGCCCTCTGCCGCAACTGAGCCCGCCGGCCGTCGGCAGCCTTGCATCGCGGCTTCCATCACCCACCATCGCACACTGGTCGGAGCTGGAAGAGCCTCCCTCTGACGATGCTGTTTTTCTCCTGGCAGGCGAGGGCGGTCGGCACCAACTGCTTCGGCGCATGGAGGTTGCCGGACTTCGCTCCGCCCTCGCAGACTGGCCCTATGATGCGCCACCGAGCGAACTTATCCACATCGTGCTCGGCCAATCCGTCACGCGGTTCGCGCTGCCCTCAGAACGATAGCTTTCGAAGCGCAGACACCTCTGGTCGGATACTGATCGCGCCTTAGTTTGTGCGCTGAACCTCGTGCCGACGCGCACACTGACCAAAACACAGGAAACGCCCACCATGCCTCTTTCAGTCGGAAGCACACTCCCAGACGTCGACTTGGCCGCGATTGGCCCCGATGGCCCGGAAGCCAAAGGACGCGACGCCCTGTTCGGCGGCAAAACGGTGGTGCTTTTCGCCGTACCCGGCGCCTTCACGCCCACCTGCAACAACAATCATCTTCCGGGCTTCATCGCTCAAGCAGATGCAATCAAGGCCAAGGGCGTCGACACGATCGCGGTCGTGGCAGTCAATGATGTGCACGTGATGTCGGCGTGGAAGGCCGCAAGCGACGCCGGCGACAAGGTCCTGTTCTTGGCCGATGGCAGCGCGGCCTTCACAAAGGCGGCTGACATGGTGCTCGACGCCACCGCATTTGGCCTTGGCATTCGGTCGCAGCGCTACGCCGCGGTGATCACCGACGGTGTCGTAAAGGCAATTGCGGTTGAAGACTCGCCGGCCGATGCAGCCGCATCCGGCGCCGACGCAGTTCTCGCCATGCTTGATGCTTTGTAAAAGCCAATCTGCGCAAAAAACAAACGGCCGCTAACAGACTCCCCGTTTTCCGGGCATTGTAGAGCTAGCTAAGGTTATCAAAGTCTCACCTGTAAAGACAAAGTAAAAGGCGCATTTATACACGATTAAGCGCGCTTTTTAGCAGCCGATTCAAGGCCTCAGGGCAAACTGTTCGTGGATGTGGGGAAACATCTCGGCCAGAAACGCCAACATAGGAGGCAAAGAAATGGCACGCCTTGCACTGAATGAGTTTGAAGCCGGCTATTTGGGGTCGAAGACCTCGGACGCCGATCTGTTTTTTGACCTTGGTATGATGTACGCCAGCGGCCGCTCCGTTGCGGTCGACTTGGTTGCAGCGCACAAATGGTTCAACCTTTCCGCCCTGCGCGGCAAGGTCGCTGCCAAGTTGCACCGCGAAGAGGTGGCTTCTGAGCTGTCCTCATCGCAAATTGCGCAGGCATTACAGGGCGCTCGCGCCTATTTGGCGGCGCATCACTAAGCCGTAGCGCACCATTAGGACGCAGCGAGCCGGCGCGCCACGCGCCGGCTTTTGCACGTTTGGGCACAGGTAAAATTTGCGCTAATGCTGCTGTGCACAAAATGCATAGCTGCGTTGTTTTTTGCGATCTCCTCATCGGGGCGAAACGCGCCTAAGTGCGCTTCATTACTTCCCCCGAGCCCTTAAAGGACATCGCCATGCCAATGATCAAAACCCTCAGCGGTCCCTTCGAGCGCCTGCTTAACGCCTACACCGAACACCGCGCCCGCCAAGAAGCCGAGCGCCTGAGCGAAATGCAGTACGCACGTGAAATGCGGAACCGCTCCGAATTCGGTACCCCGCAATACTATTACTACAACTCGATCGTCCGCACGAACGGCGGCCGCTAAGGGCTTAGAGACCCAAGGGTCGCGACCGCGCCCTAGCGAGTGTTGACAAAGCGCCACGCGCATCTAACAAGCGATGCGCGTGGGCACGTGGCCGAGTGGCTGAAGGCGCTCCCCTGCTAAGGGAGTATACGGTGTTGAGCCGTATCGAGGGTTCGAATCCCTCCGTCTCCGCCATCACTTTTTCATCGTCTTCAATCGCCGCTAAAGCCTTGAAGGGGCTGGTGGTTTTGACGGTTCGAAAACCCTGATTTCGCACATATGGCAATGGCTCTGCAAACACCAGTTTTAAGAGGGTCTTGCGGTGCAGCGGGTTGTCAGAAACCCAGAGATTCCAAGGGTTTGCGAGAAACGCCAGCGCGGTTCGAAAACTTCCCCCAAAGTCTTTGGTTTGTTCGGGCTTTTTCGCCAGATTTTCAGCGATGAGTGCTTTCTCAGCGTCCAGCTTCTCCAGCTCGGTTTCATAGGTTTTGATCGCCGTGGCGCTGTTGGTTTCGATCAATCGGTTTGTGATCTTGGAATGCCTGATCTGACTAGGTCCACCGTTATGTATAGGGAACGGAGGACAGAGAATGGCAAACAAGCGGCACAAGCCCGAGGAGATAGTTCAGAAGTTACGGCAGGTTGATGTGCTTGTCGGCCAGGGTATGCAGCGC
>JAHCMG010000260.1 GCA_019192585.1 Devosiaceae bacterium MH13 | reverse complement strand
CTCTTGTTGCAGCCTGACCTTAGGGCGGGACCACAGCGGATCAGGAAATCCACCCTCTGAAGCAGCGCCGCTTGATGACGGCTCCTGGGACGAATGCGTAGAGCCCACTGGCCTGATGGTCAAGTGGCCTGACCAATTTTGGTGCTGAGAGTTTTATTCTGAAACGCTGACACCACGCACCATTGGCGGGCGGGCGCGGAAAAGAATCGGAAAAGGACAAGTGGTAGCGGAGGAGGGACTTGAACCCCCGACACGCGGGTTATGATTCCGCTGCTCTAACCAGCTGAGCTACTCCGCCGAAGGCGCGCGTGATGTTTGCACCGCGCACCGCAGGCTGGCCGTATAGGGGCGCCGGTGACCATCGTCAACTGGCTGTTGCGCCTGTCTGAGCACCCAAAGGTCCACGCGCAGCAGCGTTTGCAGGAGCCAGCTCAAACGATTGGGTCGTCTTGGCGATGAACCCGCCGCCCAAAACCCGCGCACCCGGCCCGTCATTGGCGTACAGAACGCAAGCTTGGCCAGGCGCAACACCGGTCTCGCCATCGACCAGATCCACAACCGCGACGCCGTCTTCGCAGCGCACGCGGGCCTCTTGCGGCGGCCGGGCCGAGCGCACCCGCGCTGCGACGTCGAGACCCGCTTGCCAGTCGACATCACCGCCAATCCAGTTGAAGTCGCGTAACGCGATCCGCCGGACACCCAGCGCCTCACGGGGACCCACAATCACCTGGCGCGCCTTAGCGTCAATCTTCACCACATACAGGGGCTCGCCCGCGGCGACCCCAAGGCCACGACGCTGGCCCACGGTGAAATGAACAATGCCGTCATGGCGGCCCAACTCGTGGCCATCGACATGGACAATCGCCCCGGGCTCAGCCGCTTCGGGCCGCAGCTTGGCGATAATGTCCGCGTACGAGCCGTTGGGCACAAAGCAAATGTCTTGGCTGTCCGGCTTGTCGGCGATCGCAAGGCCCATCCGCGCCGCATGGGCGCGCGTTTCCGCTTTGGTCAGCCTACCAAGCGGAAAACGCACAAAGTCGAGTTGCTCCTGCGTGGTGGCAAACAAAAAGTAGCTCTGGTCACGGTCAAGGTCAGCGGGCCGGTACATGGCCATGTGGCCACCCTCGGGCTTGGTCAGCGCGTAATGGCCGGTCACCAACGCCGCCGCGCCGAGCTCACGCGCGGTCTTCAGGAGATCAGAAAACTTGACCGTCTGGTTGCAGGACACGCACGGGATCGGCGTCTCGCCCGCAAGGTAGCTGTCGGCAAACGTGTTGATCACCTGCTCGCGAAAGCGGCTCTCATAATCGAGCACATAATGCGGGATGCCGAGCCGATCGGCCGCATCGCGGGCGTCGTGAATGTCCTGGCCCGCGCAGCACGCGCCCTTCTTTTGGAGCGCCTGGCCGTGATCGTAAAGCTGCAGGGTGATGCCAACGGCGTCGTAGCCCGCTTCCTTCACAAGGCCGGCGGTTACCGATGAATCGACGCCCCCCGACATGGCCACCACAACGCGGGTCGCCGCCGGCTCGGGGTTACCGGGCAGAAAAAGGTCCATGGTTTTGCCTTCATACACCAGGGGTCAAGGGCCTGAGATGAGTTGGCAGCGTCTTAAAACCAAACGCGCGAAAACAAAAGCCGGGCTCGGCAATTCCGGCCTAGAGGCAGAAGTTGGCGGGCAAAAACTGCCGCATCGGACGGTATCAAGCAGCGGCCCTTTAGCAGCAACGCATTGAAATAACGCGATAATCGCCGTGGCACGGTGCTTGAATAGCGTGTGCGATACCCGCACGCCAGTGAAAGTTCTTCCGTGTCGACAGCCATCGAGTTTCTTCAGCCAGCCCCTGCGCCCTCCAATGAGCGCAGCGCCCCCACCTCCACCCGTTCGCGCGATGGAGATGATGGGTTTGCGCGCGCCATGCAGGACGAGCCAGCCGGTGCGAAACAGGACAGCGCACGCTCGGAGCGCTCCAAAAAGGCGGCGCCGAGTGACAGCGAGACGCAAACCGGCACGGCTACCAAAGAGGACACACCGCCGGCATCCGAAAGCGACGCGGTGCAAGCGGCAGAGGCGACGCCAAATGGCCAGCCGGAGACCCAGAGTGACGCGCTGGCTGACGCAACTGCCGAGCAGCAAGCGCCAGTGGCAGAGGTTACCGCAATCGATGGAGATGTAGAAACCGCAGCGCTCGTCGAGTGGATCGCCGAAACGGGGGCCGCCCTCGACGCCGAATTCACAATCACGGGCGCGGCGGACTTGCCGGCGCCACCTGAAGCGCTCACCGCCCCCGCGGGCGCCCTCGCCCGCTGGTTTGCGGACGCCACCACGGACGTGGCTGCGCCTGCCGGCCCGGCCGGCCCAGCGCAGGTTGCCTCCGCGCAGCAAGTGTCCGTCACGCCAGCCAGCGGAAGCGCTGGCACCCCCGCTGGTACACCCCTTGGGAGCCTCGCTGCCACACCTGCCAATTTGGCCGCAAACCTATCCGCGACGGGTGGCGGCGATCAGGCGCTTCAGCAACCTGCTGGCCAGCAACAGCCGAATGCTGGGTTGCAACCGCTGTCCCCCGATGCGCAGATGCCGGCAGCCGGCAGCGGCCAGACCTTCGCTGACGCCATGAACGCCTCCGGCGCCCGCCAGGCCATCAACACCGCTTCTCTTGCGGATGGTGACCTTGCCAGCGCGCAGCTGATGCAAGCCACAGCGGATGGCACGAACACCCAATCCGCGCCCGCTCCGACCGGGCCGGTGACAACGGGCGCCAGCCAGCCAACCGCCACTGCCGTTCCCCAATCGACCACCGGCCAAGCCGTGCCGATGACCGCGCTCGCGGTTGAGATTACCCGCCAAGCGAACCAAGGCCGCACCCAGTTCGACATCCGCCTCGATCCGCCTGAGCTCGGTGGCGTCACTGTCCGGCTTCAAGTCGATGCCGGCGGCAAGGCCCGCGCCCACATGGTCGTGGAGCGCGCTGAGACCCTAGAGATGCTGACGGTCGACGCGAAAAGCCTCGAACGCGCCCTGCAACAGGCCGGCCTTGAGACCGAGGATGGCGGCCTGAGCTTCGAGCTGGCGAGCGACAAGGGCGCTGACAACGGCGAGCAATTCGCCGGCACCAATGACGGTTCCGATGAGCCCTCCCAAGCCGCCGACGCGGATGTGGCGGATGACGACGCCGAGGACCTGATGACCAGCCCGATGGCCGTCGAGAACGCCATCGTCCAGATGATTGCCTACGGCTACCTCGATGTTCGGGTGTAGCCGCCCTCACACTTTCACGTGCCCACCCAGACCGAACGCTTACTGAGTAAAGGACTGAACAGATGAGTGCTATTGAAACGGTTGCAGCCAACAGCGCGGCGCAGGCCGACCTGGCGGCGTCCGAACGTGACAGCCAAACGCTGGCGTCAGACCTTGATATGTTCCTCGAGCTGCTCACGGCGCAGCTTCAGAACCAAGATCCGCTTGATCCGATGGACACCGACCAGATGACCGATCAGATCACGCAGTTCTCGCAGGTCGAGCAGCAGATCCAAACCAATGCCCATCTCGAAGACCTGCTGAGCACCTCTGAGTCGCAGGCGCTCAACGCCGTTGTCGGCTATCTTGGCTCAACTGTCACCGCCGAGGGCGTTGCGACCAATTTGAGCGGCGGCGAAGCCCAGTGGACGCTGCAAACGGACCAGAACGCGCCCAACACGCAGATAACGATCTTCGATGAGAACGGCCGCGAGGTCTATTCGACCCCGCTGGCGCTCAACCGCGGCGAGACGCAGTTCACCTGGGATGGGCAAACAACCAGCGGCGCGCAAGCGGAAGACGGCGTCTACACCATTCGCGCCGTCGGCCAGGACGCCAATGGCGACCCCGTCAGCGTCGACGCCTCCATCAGCGGTGTTGTTTCAAGCATCGACATGACCGAGAACGACCCGATCCTTCAGGTCGGCGGTGTGCCGGTGTCGCTGAGCTCTGTTCAGCGCGTGGATGCAGCTGGCTAAAACTTGACTTGAGGGGCCCAAACTGGGGGTCTGGCCGCCCTCCATGCCAGCCCCGACGTCTGACGCTGAACACCACCACAAACCTGCCACAATTCCCTAACGAACCGTCACCAGCGCCTTAGGGGCTCTTTAAGCTCCGTGCGGTACTGTCATTCTCGAGTTATCGAGTGTTTGAGTGAGAGTACGATGACCGAGTTCAAGCGTCCCCGCGTGAAATACGTCATTGGGCCCGATGGAAGCCCCCTGACGATCGCGGACCTTCCGCCCACCTCCACCCGCCGTTGGGTGATTCGTAGGAAAGCGGAAGTTGTGGCAGCCGTGCGCGGCGGACTTCTGTCTCTGGAAGAGGCGTGCGAGCGCTATCGCCTGACGACCGAAGAGTTTCTGTCTTGGCAGATGTCGATCGACCGGCATGGCCTGGCAGGTCTGCGCACCACGCGCATCCAGCAATACCGCGCCTAAACGCTACGGCAGTTCCCAACCGCAGTGAAACAGCCGGCCTTCGGGTCGGCTTTTTGCGTTTGGGCCAGCGCGGGAAATGCCACCCACCGCGTATGGGTTAACGTCCTGTTTACCATCACCTGGGCAATTCTTGCCTATCTGAGTGGGCGGCTGCTTGGGATCAGGCGGCCGATGGTGGGTGAACGGCGTCAATGCTGGCTTTTTTTCAGAACCTGGGACCTGCGCGTTTGGGCGCGATGGGCGTCGTTGCGGCGCTGCTAATCGCGTTCTTCGGCTTTATCACGCTGCGCGTGACGGCACCTGTCCTTGTGCCTTTGTACACCGAGCTGACTTTTGAGGATTCGTCCGAGGTCATCCGGCAGCTAGAAGGCCAGAACATTCCCTTCGAACTGCGCAACGATGGAACGACCATCCTTGTGCCCCAAGAGCGCGTTTTGCGCCTGCGGATGGACCTCGCAGAGCAAGGCCTGCCCACCGGCGGCTCCGTCGGCTATGAGATCTTCGATCAATCCTCCACCCTGGGCGCCACAAGCTTCGTTCAGAACGTCAACCAATTGCGGGCACTTGAGGGCGAACTCTCGCGTACCATCAGCTCGATCAACCAGGTCGCCGCGGCCCGCGTGCACCTGGTGCTGCCCGAGCGCGAGCTGTTCCAACAGAACCAGCGCGAAGCCACCGCTTCTATCGTGTTGCGCGTGCGCGGCACGCTCGACCAGGGCCAGATCCGCGCCATTCAGCATCTCGCGGCCTCTGCGGTTGATGGCCTAGCGGCCTCCCGCGTTTCGATCGTCGATGAAATGGGCCAGCTTCTGGCAAATGGCGGCGCCGAAAACGACGAAGCCATGATGGCGGCATCGCTCGATGAGCGCGCCATCGGCATGGAAAACCGCATCCGCACCCAGGTTGAGAACATCCTCACGGAGGTTGTCGGCCCAGGCCGCGCCCGGGTGTCGGTTGCCGTCGAACTGAACCACAACCGGATCTCGGAGACCTCCGAAGTCTTCGATCCGGACGGGCAGGTCGTCCGCTCCACCCAGACCCGGGAAGAAACCGGCTCCACCAGCGACACAACCGCAGGCGAAGTCACCGTCGGCAACCAATTGCCCGGCGCTGAGCCCGGCGCTGGCCCGGGCGGCATCCAAGAAGCGCGGGAGACCGCCGAAGAGATCGTCAACTTTGAGATCTCATCGACCAGCCGCACCGAGATCGTGGAGGCAGGCCGTCTCCAGCGCCTGTCGGTCGCCGTCCTTGTCGATGGTGTCTACGCTCAGGACGCAGAGGGCGCGCCGTCCTACACGCCGCGCTCGGCAGAAGAGCTTGAGCAGATTGCAGCGCTTGTGCGCTCTGCCGTTGGCTTCGACCAGACCCGCGGCGACGTTGTCGAAGTGGTCAACCTGCAGTTCGCCGCCCGGCCCGACCTTGCGATCGACGACAATGCCGGCCTGTTCAACTTCACCCAGGACGACATTTTCCGCGCCGTCGAACTCGCCGTCATTGCGCTCCTGACGCTGATCGTCCTGTTCTTCGTCATTCGCCCGCTTCTGTCGCGCGTGTTTGCCGCCGATGAGCCCGCCGAAGCGCTGCCCGCCGGCGGACCGAACGCCGAGGGTGTTGTCATCGGCCCCAATGGCGAAGTGGTCGAATCGCCCATGCCGGGCGTGCCGCAGATCGCCCTTGAGAACACCACGACCAAAGCCCTTGAGAACGCCATCGCGCTCGGCGCCGTGCAGAAGCACTCGCTTGAGCAGATCGGCGAGCTCATCAAAGAGCGTCCCAACGATGCGATCGGCGTTGTCCGCGCATGGATGCTGACGCCAGCCGAGCAGAAATAGGACCGCGGACCCACCATGGAGTCGACTGCTCTCGCACAACCAGCTCAAAGAGCGGCGCAAAGAACCGCCGGTGGCGACCAATCGGCGGTCCGCATCGAACAGCTGACGGGCACCGAGAAGGTGGCCGTGCTGCTGCTCGCGCTGGGTGACAATCACGGCGCACCACTGTGGCAGGGCCTTGATGACCTCGAGCTTCGCGAGATCTCGCAGTCCATGGCCGTCGTGGGCCGGCTGTCGACCGATGTCATCGAAGGCGTGCTGATCGAGTTCATCGACAATGTGACGACCAACAAGTCTCTGTCGGGCGGCTACGAGGCGACGGAACGGCTTCTTCAGTCGTTCATGGACCCCGAAAAAGTTGCCTCCATCATGGAGGAAATTCGCGGGCCCGCCGGCCGCAACATGTGGGAGAAGCTCTCGAACGTGCAGGAGAACATTCTCGCTTCCTACCTCAAGAACGAGTACCCGCAGACCACCGCCGTGGTCCTGTCAAAAATTCGGCCCGACCACGCCGCCAAAGTGCTCTCGCTGCTGCCCGAAGAGCTGGCGCTCGAGGTCATCCAGCGCATGCTGCGCATGCAGTCGGTACAAAAGGAAATTCTCGACAAGGTCGAAGAGACCCTGCGCACCGAGTTTATGTCGAACCTTTCGCACACCCGCCGACGCGACAGCCACGAGACGATGGCGGAAATTTTCAACAATTTCGACCCGCAAACCGAAGCAAAATTTATCGCCACTCTGGAAGAGGACAACCGGGAGTCCGCAGAGAAGATCAAGGCGCTGATGTTCACCTTCGAAGATCTCGGCAAAGTCGACAGCGCGTCGATCCAGGTTTTGCTGCGCAACGCCGATCCGACCAAGCTGCCCATCGCCTTCAAAGGCGCTGCTGAGACGCTGCGCGACTACTTCCTGTCGAACATGTCGACGCGCCAGGCGCAGAACATCCGCGATGAGATGGACATTCTTGGCCCCGTGCGCCTGCGCGAGGTCGATGAAGCTCAGATGAGCCTTGTGAACCTTGCCAAGGATCTGGCGGCAAAGGGCGAGATGATCATTTCCAAGAACTCCGGCGACGATGAGATGGTCTACTGATGAGCACCGCAGCCGCCCCCGTCTCACGCTATCTGTTCGATCTCGATTTCGACGCCGAGGCCCGGCGCGCCACCGAAGAACAGGCCGAGCCCACCATCAGCGTCTACGAGCACGAAGCCCATATGGCGGCGCTCGAGCGCAAGGTGCGCGCCGAAGCGCACAAGGCCGGCCGCGAAGAGGCACTGGCCGAGGGCTCAAAGGCACTGGCCGAAGAAACCCAGCGCCTCACCGGCGTCGCCAGCACCCTGTTAACCCGCCTTGACGCTGAGATCGCCGAACGCGAGGCGCGCGCAACTCGCCTTGCGATCACCGCCGCCAAGAAGCTTGCGCAGCGCCTTTTGGAGCGCGAGCCGATCGGTGATGTCGAAGCGCTGTTCAGCGCCTGCCTGGCGCCCATGTTCGATGCATCCCATCTGGTGATCCGCATGCCCGAGCAGCACCTCGAGGCCGTCCAAGAACGGCTTGAAACCGTGGCGCGGGCGCAGGGCTTCGAGGGCCGGCTGGTCTTTATGGGTGATCCCGACATGGCGCCCGGCGATGCAAAAATTGAATGGGCCGATGGCGGAGTTGCCCGCAGCCGCGCGCAGATCGAGGCGCAGATCGACACTTTCATAACCGACTATCTGGGCGATGCGGGTCTGACGGACCCGGCGGCGAGCGCTGATGAGCCGCCCCTTACACCCCAGGAGGGCAACTGATGAGCGATGATCCACAAGGCGAGACGAGCCAGGGCCTGGAACTCGACCAGCTCGAAGGCCCCGAACCACAAGCCAACCGTGACGACGGTGTCCAGGGCGCCAAAGACGCCAGCGACCTCGAAGCGGTTTTCGACGTGCCCGTGCGGGTGTCGGCCATTCTCGGCCGCTCCAACATGCAGGTCGCGGACCTGCTCGATTTGGGGCCGGGCACCGTGGTGGAGCTGGACCGCCGCGTCGGCGAGGCGATCGACATTTTCGTCAATGAGCGGCTCGTGGCCCGCGGCGAGGTCGTCCTCGTTGAGGACAAGCTCGGCGTGACGATGACCGAAATAATCAAGAGCGACAAATAGGGACCTCCGGCTGGAGGACGGCACCAATGCGACTTCTCATTCTCGGCAATCTTGGCGGCCAAATGGCCTCTGCCACCCGCATGGCGATGGAGC
The DNA here is from genome assembly GCA_019192585.1 of Devosiaceae bacterium MH13. Lineage (GTDB taxonomy): Bacteria > Pseudomonadota > Alphaproteobacteria > Rhizobiales > MH13 > MH13. The sequence continues at coordinate 17,361 of JAHCMG010000260.1, read as the reverse complement.
GGGGCGCCAAGGTCATCCATGCCGACGACCGTGACACCGCCCTCGACGTCTTGCGCGGCGGCCAGGCCATCGATTTGTTGATGGTTGATGTCGCTGAGGACATAAAAGGCCTGATCGACGCGATGGAGCGCGAGCGGATCACGGCGCCGGTGATTGCTTGCGGTGTCAAAAACGATGCCGATGCGGCCGTCCGCGCTATCAAGAACGGCGCGCGTGAGTACATTCCGCTGCCGCCGGACCCAGCGCTCATCGCCGCTGTTCTGGCCGCCGTCACCGCTGAAGAGATCGATCTCGTCTTCCAAGACCCGGCCATGGCGCGGGTCATAAAGCTTGCCGAACAGATCGCGCCGTCGGACGCTTCGATCATGATCACCGGCGAGTCGGGCACCGGTAAAGAGGTGATGGCGCGCTACGTCCACGCCAAGTCGTCACGGGCGCAGATGCCGTTCGTGTCGGTCAATTGCGCGGCCATTCCCGAACATCTTCTGGAATCCGAACTGTTCGGCCACGAAAAGGGGGCCTTCACCGGCGCCCTCGCCCGCCGCATCGGCAAGTTCGAGGAAGCCTCGGGCGGCACGCTGCTGCTCGATGAGGTTTCCGAGATGGATGTGCGGCTGCAAGCCAAACTGCTCCGGGCGATCCAAGAGCAGGTCATCGACCGCTTGGGTGGTTCGAAGCCCGTGCCGGTCGACCTGCGCATCATCGCCACCTCGAACCGCGACCTGACCCAGGCCGTCAAAGAGGGCACGTTCCGCGAAGACCTTCTGTTCCGCCTCAATGTCGTGAACCTCGCCCTGCCCGCGCTGCGCGAGCGGCCCGCCGACATCCTGGCGCTGGCCGATCACTTTGCGAAGAAATACGCCAAGGCCAACGGCTTCCCGCTGCGCCCGGTCTCCGAAGCCGCCAAGACCCGGCTGATGTCAGCGCCCTGGCCCGGCAATGTGCGTGAACTCGAAAACACGTTGCATCGCGCTGTGCTGCTCGCCTCCGGCCCGGAGATCGGATCGGATGCGCTCATCACCCCCGACGGCGCAGACTTCGCCGCGCAATCGGTGCAACCAAATTCCAGCGCGGTGCAAAAAGCGGCCATGACCGCCGAAGCGGTCACCCGTGCGCTCGTCGGCCGCACGGTTGCCGAGGTCGAGCAGGATCTGATCCTCGACACGCTCGATCACTGCCTTGGAAACAGAACACACGCGGCGAACATTCTCGGTATTTCGATACGAACGTTGCGGAACAAACTGAACGACTATTCGGCCCAGGGCGCTGAAGTTCCGCAACCTGGCCAAGCGCGCACCAAAATGGCGGGCTAGGAGCAGCTTCTTAGGCCATCACCCGACTGGTTCGCCAAAGAAGATCAGCGTGCAATCCTCGTCGATGACGTGGAACTCACGCTGCCCATAGGCCTGATCGAATGGCGCGCGCACGCGCCCTTCCGGCAGGTCCGCAAGCCCGGGCTCCAGCTGGGCGTAAAGCGCGTCGAGCCCCTCAACATCGATGTAAAACGAGTTCTCGCGCTCCGGCGTGTGAAGATCGATGCTGCTATCAACCTCGACCAGCCGGATCGCCACCTGCTCACGCCGCATAAAGGCGTAATTGTCGGCCTGAAAGCCGAGCACGAAGCCAAGCCGGTCGCGGTAAAACGCGATTTGCGCGCCAAGATCCGTGCACGGCACGAACGGGGTGATCTGCTTACACTGTGGAGCCATCGGCGCGCCTCTCGTCGTTTGCGCATTTGCCCCCTGACAAACCCGCCCGCAAACAGGTGCCATTAACCACCTCTTAACCACAACCCCGGCAAAACTTGCCCAGTAACGCGCCCGGTCTGGCGCTGCTGAGGCAATCATCTGTGGCCGACACCTCTGTAACGCCCCCTTCTTCGCCATCGGGTAAGCCGGCGCTGCCCTTCGGCCTGGCATTCCCATCGGCGGACGCGCTCAAAGGCGCGCTGATGCGCGGGGATCTGGCGCTCGCTTTCGGCGTGATGACCATCCTGGTCGTCCTGATCATGCCGATGCCGCCGATCATGCTCGACCTGTTTCTGGCAGTGTCGATCATCTTCTCGGTGCTGGTGTTGATGACCGCGCTGTTCATCCACAAACCGCTGGAATTCTCGGCCTTTCCGGCGGTTTTGCTGATCGCGACCATGATGCGATTGGCGCTGAACCTCGCCTCCACACGGCTGATCCTGTCCGATGGGCATACTGGCCCGGACGCCGCCGGCGAGGTGATCGAGGCGTTCGGCTCGTTCGTGATGGGCGGCAATTTCGTCATCGGCCTGATCGTGTTTGCCATCCTGATCATCGTCAACTTCGTCGTGATTACAAAGGGTTCAGGCCGCATCGCCGAGGTCGCAGCCCGCTTCACCCTCGACGCGATGCCCGGCAAGCAGATGGCCATCGATGCGGATCTGTCCGCCGGCCTGATCAATGAAGATGAAGCCCGCGCCCGGCGCAAAGACCTTGAAGACGAAAGCTCCTTCTTCGGGGCGATGGATGGTGCCTCAAAGTTCGTGCGCGGCGATGCGATCGCTGGCCTTCTGATCACCTTCATCAACATCATTGGCGGCATCATCATCGGCGTCGCCCAGATGGAATTGTCGTTCGCCGAAGCGGGCCGCGCCTACACGCTGCTGACCGTTGGCGATGGCCTGGTTAGTCAGATCCCTGCGCTCATCGTGTCGACGGCCGCCGGTTTGCTTGTCTCGAAAGCCGGCGTTTCAGGCGCGGCCGACAAAGCGCTGGTCGACCAGCTGTCGGGCTACCCCAAAGCCTTGGGCATGTCGGCCTTTGTCATGGCCATCCTGGCCTTGCTGCCCGGCATCCCGCCCCTCCCCTTCCTGGCACTGGCTGCCGGCGCGGGCTACCTCGCCTACAGGGCGGGCAAGAAGGCCAAAGAGGAAGAGATCGAAGAGCGCGCCGTCGAGGTGATGGAGAAGGCCGCCAAAGAAGCGGCACCCGCCGAAGAGCCCCTCTCCAAGAGCCTGCAGATCGATGATCTGCGCATCGAGCTTGGCTATGCCTTGCTCGGCCTGATCGAGGAAGGCGAAGGCTCGGACCGGCTCACCGAACAGATCAAGGCTCTGCGTCGCGCGCTTGCGTCCGAACTTGGCTTCATCATGCCGGCGGTCCGCTTGCTGGACAACATGCAGTTGGGCGCGAACACCTATGTTATCAAAGTCAAAGAGGTCGAAAGCGGCCAGGGCGAGGTGTTCACGGGCCAGTTCATGACCATGAACCCGGCGGGTGGCGCTGTGGAGCTGCCCGGCCGTGAGACCACCGAGCCGACCTTCGGGCTGCCAGCAACCTGGATCGACAAGAAGCTGCGCGACCAAGCCGAGATGAAGGGCTACACGGTCGTTGATCCGGCGACCGTCATCTCGACCCATCTAACCGAAGTGATCAAAGGCGCAACGGCGGATATCCTGTCCTACGCCGACACCCAGACCTTGCTGAACGAACTGTCCGGCGCGCAGCAAAAGCTCGTCGATGATATCGTACCCAGCCAGATCACCGTGTCCGGCATCCAACGGGTCCTGCAAAGCTTGCTGGCCGAGCGCATCTCGATCCGCGATCTGCCGACGATCCTCGAAGGCATTGCCGAAGCCACAAGCTATGCGCGCAGCCCCCAACTGATTGTCGAGCATGTGCGCACGCGGCTCGCCCTGCAGATCTGCGCGCAGCACCAGTCCCCCGCCGGCTATCTGCCGCTGCTGCCGCTATCGCCCGAATGGGAGCAGGCCTTCTCAGATGCCCTCGTTGGCGAAGGCGATGACAAGCACCTCGCCATGGCGCCCTCCAAACTGCAAGAATTCATCGCCTCGGTGAACACCGCCTTCACCAGCGCTGCCGAACAGGGCGAGGTGCCGGTGCTCCTCACCTCGCCCGGCATTCGCCGCCACATCCGCGCGATCATTGAGCGCTTCCGCCCGCAAACCTCCATCCTCAGCCAGGCGGAGATCCATCCGCGGGCCAAGCTGAAAACCTTCGGTCGGATCAACTGATGACCCCACCTATCCCCAAGACCCTCACCATCGATGACGAAGGCTTTGCTGTCGTTCCAGCAGGCCTTCAAGCAACCATCGAGACCAGCCTTGAAAGGACAACGCCCCCGCGACCAGACCTGTACCCCCTGCCTGCCGGATACAAACTCGTTCATCCCGATCCTGCGGATCTGTCGGTCTTCAAACGCCTCTACCACGCCGTGGGCGACCCCTGGCTCTGGTTCGGACGGCTTCTGAAGGGCGACGACTACATTCGCTCTGTCATGACTGCGCCCGAAACAACGCTGCGCTATCTGGTCGATCCCAGCGGCCAAGAGGTCGGCCTGGTGGAAACCCAAAAACAAGGCATGGACACCCTTGAGGTCACCTATTTCGGTCTCGTTCCCGAAGCGACCGGCAAGGGTCTCGGCCCCGCGATGATGGAGCATGGTGTGGCCGCAGCCTGGTCGGCGGATATCCGCCGCACATGGCTGCACACGTGCACCTTCGACAGCCCCTTTGCCCTGACCTTCTACCGACGCCAAGGCTTTGTGCCGTACCTACAACGGATCGAAATCGGCACAGACCCTCGCCTCACGGGGGCCTTGCCGCGCACCGCAGCGCCCCATATCCCTTTGGCAGACTTCTCGGAGCCGTAGGAACGACGATATGAGCGATGACGCACCGCAAGTGACCATCACCCACAGCGAAGAGGGGTCGAAGGGCGCCTACACGGCCACCATGGACGGCAAGCCGCCGGCGGAGATGACCTATTCCCGCGCCAGCCCAACCTTGATCATCATCGACCATACCGGGGTGCCCGATGAACTGCGGGGAACCGGCGTCGGTAAGATGCTCGTGGAACGCGCCGTCCTTGATGCCCGAGCGTCAGGCACGAAGATCATGCCGCTATGCCCGTTCGCGAAGGCGCAGATCGCCAAAACGCCGGACTGGCACGACGTCCTAAGCTAGACCGCAAAAGCGCTAGCCTGTGGCCTGCTGGGCCTCGGGCAGGCCTTCGGTTCCCGCAGGCAGAAGATTTGTGCTCAGCGGCTGGCTGGCGACTTTGCGCGCCAGATCATGGTTCATCAGGCCGCGCACGGCGATGTCGATGCTCGCCTCTTTCTCCAAGAGCGCATTGAGCTCATCGACCGACCAGGCCAGGTAGACCGCGCCCGGTTGCACAACGACGTCTGCGGTCGCAGCCCCGCCGCTGATGAACGATATCTCGCCAAGAAACGCCTCGGCTTGCAGATCGATCCGCTTGCCATCCTTGAGAACCTGGGCGCGGCCCGCGAGCAGGTAGTAAAGCTCGGTAGGCTTCTGGCCTTGCAGCAGAAGGCCACGTTCGCTGGAGGCGCGCCGCACTTCACCGGCGCGGATCAGCCGTTGCAGCTGGCCAGGCGTGAGAATATCGAGCGCGTTGACAAAGGGGCGGACCTCGGGGGCGAATTGCCGGCCCATGCGCTCGTAGATCAGCAGCAGCATGAAGCTCAGCGCCACGACGGCCATCAGGACTTTCCAGAAAAGCCCAAACCAGATCGGGTCACCATCGATATACGCGTAGAAAATGGCCTGCATGCCTGTGCCCAGCACGGCCAAAGCACGCAGCGTTATCGGGCCGCGAACGGCAAACGCGATAACCGCAAGTAGGTTGCCGAAGTTGAACAGCAGGATGAGGAACTCATCCAGGCCCGGCTCGGTCCAATTGAATTCAGCGAACATACAAACCCCGGGACAGCGAAGCCCCGAGGTTGTGTCAGACAATCAGCGGTAGCGTCAATTGCAGCGCCGCTGGCCGCAAACGCGTGTGATGGCGATTAGCCGATCATGCCGCCGCGAACCCGGCGGGCTTGGCTGAGATCTTCCATCTCGGCTTGCTCGCGGCTCGCGGTGACGGTGCGCTCACGCACCTGGTCACGCTCTTCAAGAAGCTCGACCTTCTTGAGGTCTTCGACCGCTTCCGCCAAAGCATCCTGCGCCGCTTCCAGCTGACCGCGAAGGTTCTCAGCGGAATCGCGCAGATTGTCGCGACGCCGCGCGGCGGCCTTCGCATAGGTCGGGTAGGCATAGTGCCCGATATCGGTGATACCCGACTTCTCTTGCTCAATGGCAACTTCACGGTCGAGTTCGGCCGCCATACGCTCGAAATCAGCCATCATGGCTTCGATCTGCGCGAGCTGGCGGCGTTTCTCGTCCACCTGGAAACGCTTCAAACGGATCAGCGATTCACGCGATTTCATGACTCAATACTCCCAATCACGCGGCAGGCGGCTCTCCCACGATCCGGGCAAGCGCCTGATAACCTTCATCGAGCGTGGTTGCTTCCCCCTTTGCCTGCCCCAGAAACGCCTCCAAGGCAGGGTTGAGTGCAATGGCCTCATCAACCGCGCTGTCCGAGCCCCGGCGGTACGCACCAAGGCGGATCAGTTCTTCCATATCGCCGAAAGAGCTTAACAAACCGCGAGCGCGGACAACATTTTCTCGCGCGTGTTCAGGAATACAGCCCGGCATCGTCCGCGAAACGGACTTGAGAACATTGATCGCCGGGTACCGGCCGCGCTCGGCAATGGAGCGTTCCATAACGATGTGCCCGTCCAAGATCGACCGTACCGCGTCGGCGACGGGCTCGTTATGATCGTCACCCTCGACAAGCACCGTGAACAGCCCCGTTGTGCTGCCCTCACCTTCCACGCCTGGCCCCGCGCGCTCAAGAAGTTTGGGCAGCTCGTTAAAGACAGTCGGCGTGTACCCTTTGGTGGTTGGTGGTTCGCCGCCGGCGAGGCCGATCTCCCGCTGCGCCATCGCAAAGCGGGTCACCGAGTCCATCATCACCAGCACGTTCTTGCCCTGGGCCCGGAAGTATTCAGAGACCGTCATGGTCATGTAGGCCGATTGGCGCCGCATCAGCGCGCTCTCATCGGAGGTCGCGACCACGAGCACCGCGCGCCGCAGCCCCTCCGGCCCCAGATCGTCCTCGATAAACTCTTTGAGTTCACGGCCACGCTCGCCGATCAGCCCGATCACCGCGACATCGGCCTGCGTGTTCTTGGCGAGCATCGACATCAGAACCGATTTGCCGACGCCGGAGCCGGCAAAGATGCCGAGCCGCTGCCCTTCGCAGCATGTCACAAAGGTGTTGAGCGCCCGTACGCCGAGATCCAGCGGGCCGCCGAGCCTTTTGCGGGCGGTGGGCGACGGTGAGGACGCACGCAGATCAAACGCATCGCGGCCCAAGGGAAGCGGCCCCTTACCATCAATCGGGCGGCCGAGCGCATCGATCACGCGCCCGAGCCAGCCATCGCTTGGCCGAGCTGTTGCGTAGTGCGCGACCAAAACCGCCCGGCACCCAAGCCGCACCCCGTCAAGCGCATCAAAGGGCAAGCAAATCGCCCGGTTGGCCCGAAACCCAACAATCTCGATCATCGCGCGCCGGGTTTCTGACACCTCAACGCTAAGCCGCGTGCCAATCGCCATCAGATGCAAAGGCCCAGCGATCTCGATGAGCAGGCCCTGCAGCGCAGCGACCCGCCCAAAGACCTCCCGGTCGAGCAGATCGTCGATTTGGTCAGCCAGATCGTGCAACCGATTCTCCTGCGGCAAGAGCCGGTCCGTTTTACCAATGATAAGCGGATTCTAAACCGCTTGCAGCGATGATTCGCCGTCTGGTAATCGTTAACGCATAAACGGCGAATCAGCCCGTATGCTTTCCAGAGTGTTGCGTTTGTTGCGTTCCGAAAGGGTGTCTTAACCTTTCGCTTACACCTGACAGTTAGCGTTAACACAGGGCAGAACGAGGCCCTAGGTGTGTTCTCACCCGGGAGCGCGCACAAACCCAGGATAGGGCAAAGGGGATTGGCATGCGCGTATTGCTGATCGAAGACGATATTGCGACCGCCGAGAGCATCGAACTGATGCTCAAATCGGAAGCCTTCAACGTCTACACGACAGATCTTGGCGAGGAAGGTGTCGACCTCGGCAAGCTATACGACTACGACATTATTCTTCTCGATCTGAACCTCCCGGACATGTCCGGTTACGAGGTTCTGCGAACACTGCGGCTAGCAAAGGTCAAAACACCGATTTTGATCCTGTCAGGCCTTGCAGGGATTGAGGACAAAGTTCGCGGCCTTGGCTTTGGCGCGGACGACTACCTGACCAAGCCGTTCCACAAGGATGAGCTGGTCGCACGTATTCACGCGATTGTTCGGCGCTCGAAGGGGCACGCCCAATCGGTCATCACGACCGGCGACGTGACCGTCAATCTCGACACCAAAACGGTGGAAGTCGACGGCCAGCGGGTCCATCTGACCGGCAAAGAGTACCAGATGCTCGAGCTGCTCTCGCTGCGCAAAGGAACAACGCTCACCAAAGAGATGTTCCTCAACCACCTGTACGGTGGCATGGACGAGCCGGAACTGAAGATTATCGACGTGTTCATCTGTAAGCTTCGCAAGAAGCTGGCGGCTGCGACCGGCGGTGCCAATTACATCGAGACCGTCTGGGGCCGTGGCTACGTGCTGCGCGATCCCGACGAGAGCTCGGTCAAGCAGAGCGCCTAAGCAGCCTCCGCTTCTTTCAGCATTCCCCTGCCCTAAGGGACGAAACGCCGGCCAGCTTGGCCGGCGTTTTGCTTTTCAGACATCACGAGCAGCGCACGGCGACACACGCCGATGCGCAACGCACGCCCATGGGCCGGGCCGCGCGCCGTACAACGGTTTTAGGTGATGTGCTTGAAGGCGAGCGCCGCTTAGGCGGACTTCAGACCCAGCGAACTGGTGCCCATGCCGCTCGAGAACGGCCGCGAGGACGGCAGGCCCGTGGCGCCAGTGGCTTCCGCATTGGGCTGATAGAGCCCGCGCGAACCAGGCACCGCCTTGAATGCATCGGTGAGGCCAACAACGGTCTCGGCAGCGCCAAGCACCATGTAGCCATCGGGCGCCATCTGCTTCGCCACTCGCTCAAGAATGTCGACCTTGGCCGATTGTTCGAAATAAATCAGAACGTTACGGATGAAGACGATATCGAATTTGCCGAGCGCATTGAAGCTGTCGAACAGGTTGAGCTGCCTAAACTGAACCATCTGCCGGATCGTCGGCGACAGCTCCCACTGCTCCCCATTTTGGGTGAAGTGGTTCAACAGCAGCTGAATGGGCAGGCCGCGCTGGACCTCAAACTGGGTGTAGGTCCCCGCCTTCGCGCGATCGAGAACCTCGCGCGAAATATCTGTGCCGAGAATGTCAAAGCGGAAGCTCGACGCTTTCAGGCCCATATCTTTGATCAGCATGGCCAAAGAGTAAGGCTCTTGCCCCGTGGACGCCGCCGCGCACCAGATGCGGATCTTCCGCTCGGTCTTGCGGGCATCCATCAGCGCGGGAAGCATGACATTGTCGAAATGATCGAACGGCGTCTTGTCGCGGAAGAAGAAGCTCTCATTGGTCGTCATCGCATCGACCACGCGCTCGCCCGCCGCGCGGCCCAGCGGCGTTTTGAGCTTGGCGACCAGCGCCGAGATGCTGTCGATCCCCAGCTCTTTGGCCACGGGGAGAAGGCGGCTCTCGATGAGGTACTGCTTGTCGTTCGACAGCACCAAGCCCGAGCGTTCCTTCAGGAACGTGCGCAAGAACTCATAATCAGCGGGTGTCACGGGCGCGCTCCCTTAAGAATTCGGGCCATTGTGGCAGCAAGGTCTTCGAGCGGAAGAACGGCGGCACACGCCTTCTCCTGCACGACAGCCTGCGGCATGCCCCAAACAACGGATGTTTCTTCGTCCTGCGCGATCACGCTGCCACCCGCATCGGCGATGGCAACGGCGCCCTTGCCGCCATCATTGCCCATGCCGGTCAGAACGGCGGCGAGGCAGGCGGGGCCGTAGAGGTCTGCTACCGAGGCGAACAGGGGATCAACGGCAGGTTTGCAGAAGTTAACCGGCGGGCCATCGTTCAGTGAGATGCGCGGCGACCCACCATCGGACTTCACAATCATATGTTTGCCGCCCGGCGCCACGTAGATGCGGCCCGGCTCAAGCGCCTCGCCGTCCTGGCCTTCAGCCGACGGCAGGCCAGCAACTTTGCCCAGGTTCTCTGCCAAAATGGCGGTGAACGTGGCAGGCATGTGCTGGGTGATCACAATCGGCACCCGCGAGGCCACGGGCCCAAGCGTAGAGAGCACTTTCGACAGGGCCTGTGGGCCGCCGGTGGATGAGCCGATCGCGACGATGCGCGGAACGGCGGCCGACCAGCGGCGCATGGACGCAAGTGATGGTGCAGGCGCTGCGGCTTTTGCGGCAGCCGCCGCCGGGCGCTTGGGTGCATCGCCGACAGCGACCGGTACCGGGCGCGCACCGCCCACCGTGCGCCGCGCGCGTTCCCCCAACGCTTTGACTTTGGCCACCAGTTCCTGGCGGAACTCCGGCGATGTCGAGACGCCAGAATTGCTTTCAGGCTTCGGAAGATAGTCGGCCGCGCCAAGGCTCAGCGCCTTCAACGAAATCTCGGCATTGCGGCGGGTCAAGGTCGACGCCATCACCACCTGAACGCCCGGATGCGCGCGTAGCAGAAGCGGCAGCGCCGTCAGGCCGTCCATGTCCGGCATCTCGATATCGAGCACCACCACATCGGGCTTGCTCTGGCCGATCGTATCGACGGCCACTTTGCCGGTGCGGCATGTCTCAACCACCGCAAGGCCGCTATCGGCGTCGATCCAACGCGCCATCAGGCCGCGCGCGACAACCGAGTCGTCCACCACCATCACACGGACCGGATCGGTCACCGGTGTTGGGCGGGCGGCAGAGCCGAGGGGTTGAGCGGCAGGGGCCATGGGCTTTCCTTATGCGCACGCGAGAGGCGAGCGAACCATGCGGTTTGGCGCGGCGGATCGGCCGCTACAGTGAACGTTGCTGGCTCAGATGCCCCGCCGTCGCCGGCGCGAGGATCAGGCCAAACCGACTTCGGCGAATTTCGCTTCGACGATTTCGCGGTCGAACGGCTTCATGATGTATTCGTTGGCGCCCGCGCGCATGGCCTTGGCGATGTGCGCGACGTCGTTTTCGGTGGTGCAGAACACGACCTTCGGCTCGTTGCCGCCCTCTTCGGCGCGCAGCGCCTTGAGAAACTCGAGGCCATCCATGACCGGCATGTTCCAATCGAGGAAAATCGAGTCCGGCATCGCTTCGCGGCACTTTTCAAGCGCCTCGCGACCGTCCGCCGCTTCCTCAACCTTGAAGCTCATATCTTCAAGAATGCGACGCGCGACCTTCCGGATCACACTGGAGTCATCAACCACCAGACAAGTTTTCATTGGGCCACATCCCTGTTGCGTTGGCTCGCGCAGCCGGCGTGGTTCGTTACGCGGCGACTGCTTCGGTCATCGAGTGTAAGACACTGTCGACGTCCAGAATTACCATCAGGGTTCCTTCCAAACGGTGAACACCCGCAGAGATGGCTGCCCAACGTGGATCGAGATTGACCGGGTTCGGTTCGCGCTCGGCGATCGGCAGGTTCAGCACTTCGCCAACCTGATCGATGATCAGCCCGTAGCTCTCGCCCTTATAGTCGATGCCCACGGCCATGCGGTTGCCCTTCTCCTCATCGGGAAGCGGCAGGCCGAGCATGCAGCGCATATCAACGGCGGTGACGATGCGGCCGCGCAGGTTCAAAACGCCCGCAATTTCATTGCGAGACAGCGGCACCGGCGTCATGTTTTCAGGCATGAACACGTCGTGGACCTTGCCGATGGGCAGGCCAAACAGCTGATCGGCGATGGTGACAGTCACATACTGGGTGACATCGGCTGAAAGCACATCAAGCCCAGAGGCTATGCGGCTGTCGTTTGACTGGGGATCCCGCAGCGAACTCATGCGGCCAACTCCGTTTCAGTGGTTTGCTCTTTAAGGGCAGCAATCAGCCCTGTACGATCGAACTTCGCGACATAGTCGGAGAAGCCAGCCTGGCGGCCTCGCTCGATGGCCGACGGTGTCGCGTGCGCGGACATCGCGATGATCGGCGTGCTGGCGTAGCGCGCATCCTGGCGGATGGTTTCGGTGAACTCGTAGCCGGACAGGCCGGGCATCTCGATGTCGGAGATGATGGCGTCAAACGACTGGCCGTCTTCGAGCACTTGCAGCGCTTCGTTGGCGCCCGAACACGCGGTGACCGTGTAGCCCGCGGAGCGGAGCACCGGCGCCAGCATGTTGCGGAAGAACGATGAGTCGTCGACCAGCAGCACGTCGAAGCGATCTTTCGTCTTGCCCGGATCGGCCATCATGAACCAGTCATCGAAGGCGAGCGGCATGAAGTAGCCAACATCGATCACTTCGGTCGCTTTGCCCTTGATGACGGCAGAACCGATCAGGCCAACCTTGTCGGACGTGACCTCGATATCGAGAACTTCTTCAACGATATCAACGATCTCATCGACAACGAGGCCCATGGAGCGGTGCTCGTCGGCAAACACGAGCATCGGCTGGGTACCGCTCTCGCGCAGCTCCATGCCCTCAGTGGCTTTAACGAGCGGCATCAGCTGGCCGCGATACTGCACGAGGTCGCGGCCATTGGCCCGCTCGATCGCTTCGACCTGGATCTCTTCAAGGCGCGTAACGAGCGACAGCATGACCGCCTTGGGCTCCTCGCCGCCGGCGCGGAAGACCAGAAGCGACACCGCTTCTTCGCCCTGATCGGTGACAACCGCCTCTTGCTCGCGGGCCTGATCGGCGACTTCACCGTCAATGGCCGAGCCGATGGCGTTGGCGATGCCATTGGGATCAAGGATCATGATCACCGAGCCGTCGCCAAGAATGGTGTTGCCCGAGAACATGGTCAGGTGGCGCAGCATCGAGGACATCGGTTTGACCACGATTTCCTCAGTGTGGAACACCGCATCAACGACCAGACCGAACGTCTGGTTGCCAACCTGCATGACGACAATAAAGCCCTCTTCACCGATCGCTTCGCTGTCGGCGGCGCCTTCAACACCGAGGAGGCCTGACAGCGGCGACAGCGGCAGGAGCTTGTTGCGCAAGCGCAGAACAGGCGTGTTGCGGATCGTCTCAATCCGGTGCTCAGAATCTTTCTGCGCGCGGACCAGTTCGACAACCGCCAGCTGCGGTATGGCGAACCGCTCACCAGCCGACTCAACGATTAGCGTCGAGACGATCGCCAGCGTCAGCGGGATCTTGATCATCACCACCGTGCCCGAGCCCTCTTTGGACTTCAGGTCGATGGTGCCGCCAATCGCTTCGATGTTGGTGCGCACCACATCCATACCGACGCCGCGGCCCGAAACGTTCGTCACCTTCTCGGCGGTCGACAGACCGGGGTGGAAGATCAGCTTGTGGATCTGCGCTTCGGACATGCGCTCGATCTCACCTTCGGTGTAGAGATCGTTCGCAATCGCCTTCTGCTTCAGCTTCTCGGTCGGCAGGCCTTTGCCGTCATCGGCGATCTCGATGATGATATGGCCGCCCTCATGGTAGGCGGCGAGGCGGATGGTGCCCTTTTCAGGCTTGCCATGTGCCGCCCGCACATCGGGCATCTCCAGGCCATGGTCGGCTGAGTTGCGCACCATGTGGGTGAGCGGGTCTTTGATGAGATCAAGCACCTGGCGGTCGAGTTCGGTGTCCGCACCGACCATCTCAAGCTCGATGGATTTGCCAAGTTCGCCCGCAAGGTCGCGAACGATCCGCGGCAGCTTCTGCCACGCATTGCCGATCGGCTGCATGCGCGTCTTCATCACGCCTTCTTGCAGCTCGGCGGTGACGTTCGAAAGGCGCTGGAGCGGAACTTTAAACTCGGAATCTTCGTGCCGGCGCACAATCTCAAGCAGCTGGTTGCGGGTCAGCACCAGCTCGGAGACCATGGTCATCAGGTCTTCGAGCGTATCAACCGACACGCGGATTGACTGAGCAGCGAGCGATTTTTCGCCAGCGGGCTTATCGGCCGCAGGCGGTTCGTTGCGTGCCGGGGCCTGCGCTTTTGCTTCAGCCGGTTTCGGCGCCTCGGCAGCGGGCGCAGCCGGGGCAGCGGGCGCATCGGCCTGCGCTTCGGCGGCAGCCTCGGCCTCTTCCGCGGCGTTCGCTTCACGCACCTCCGCAAGGGCGGCGATCATCTGTTCGCGGGCGGCTGCAGCGGCGTCAAACTCGCTCTCGGTCTCATTGAAAATGCGGTCGAGCTCATCGAGCGGCACTTCGCCCGGCTTCAGTTCGCGCTCGAGCACCTCAATCGGCGCCTCATCCATCTCCACGGCGGCCGCAGGCTCGGGGGCCGCGTCGTCAGATGCGTCCGCCGCGCCATCGCTGGCGAGCGCCATCTTTTCGAGATCACCGATCAGGTCCTGGTCATCACCAGCCGGTTCGGAACCGGAAGCTTCGAGATCGGCCAGGATCGCCTTGAGCCGGTCAATCGACAGCAAGATCAGGCTGACACCTTCTTTGGTGACAGGCGAGCCATCGCGATACTTGCCCATAAGCGTTTCGGCGGCGTGAGCCAGGCTCTCAAGGCGCGGCAAGCCAAGGAAGCCGCAGGTGCCTTTGATCGTGTGGACCAGGCGGAAGATGTTATCGAGGATCTGCGCGTTGTTGGGGTCTTGTTCGAACTTCACAAGTTCGACGTCCACAACATCGAGGCTCTCGTTGGTTTCGGTCAGAAACTCCAGCAGCAGATCGTCCATCCACACACCCTCTTCCTAGCGTCGCTGACATCCAGCGAGCGTGGCCGACGCGCAAACGCAGCGGCCGCTTTCAATCGAATGGGTGTGGAATGTGGCGGCGAACGGTTAATTTAACCTAAAGCCTTAACGCCCCCGAGCCCGCGCAGTCCTTGAACAAACCGACGGAATTACAAGGCTCTAGGCAAGACCGTGCGCCCGTAGCGGAAGGTGCTCTCGTCACCCCGCCACGTCTGACGTTAGGGAACGCTTATAATAACGACCTGCGGGAAGACACGTAGGCCCAAAAGGCTCTGTTTATACGGGCTCTGTTCGGAAAGTGACGGAAACATCGTCCATGTCCGGAACGATGCGCACGCCGACGGCCTCGGCCATCTTGATCAGGTGGTACAGATGCACGTTTCGCGCGTGAACACCTTCGCTGAACCGAAGCGACAAGGCATCTTCGGCGCCTTGCGGGATGATCACCTTTTTGGCCTCCGCGCGCACTGTGAACTCGGCCTGGCCGGTCAGGTTGGTGCCCGAGATGGTAATCTCACCGCCGCGCGGCACGGCCTCTTTGGCCAGCGCCAATAAGCCCAACGCGAGCTTCGCCACCACTTTGGGGGCGATGACCCGTTCCACGGACCAGGTCAGCGTCGTGCGGTCATCGGAGATGTAAGGCTGCGCGGCCTCTTGCGCTTCGCCCAGATCGACATCGCCGCCGACATCGCCATAAGCACCATAGGCAATGCGCACAAAAGTCAGCTTCTTGACGGCTTGTTCGCTCGAGCGGCGCATCAAGGTTTGGGCAACCTCTAGCGTCGCCTCATCCTTGCTGGTTTCCCACATCTCCATGGCGCTGGACGCCGCGCCCACAGGCGAGATGATGTCATGGCACGTCTTCGACACAATCAAAGATGCCAGTTCCATGGGCCCAGGCTCGACGAACGACGCCATGCGTCACCTCTGCGATCTAATCTCGATTCGGGCAGCACTTTACCAAGGCGACTACGGCACGGAAATGAAAAGGCCGCACTTTATCGGCGTCGCTAGGGCGCGAGTGTCCGGATAACCCGTGGCCATTGCGCGTCGGCGCGGGCGATCAGCCGCTCGGCATCGAGCAGAAACGCATAGCGGGAGGCTGGCGAAGCGAACAGGAACAAGCGCTGGCCGAGCACCAGAAAGACCCTTGGGTCAGACGCGGCCGCCACGCCTTCTGCGGCACGCATGGCATCAAAGCCGCCATAAGCGGGCAAAAAGCGGCGCGGGTCCTCTTCAAAGGCCTCACGATTGCCTGGGTGCACAAAGCGCCAGACCAGGCCGCGATAGAGCACCTCGTGCTCAGCGCTCCCAACGCGCGGCCCCTCATCGGCAAAAAAGGCAACCGGGTCGTAGCCCAGCAGCCCTAGCTGATGCTGCGGATCGGACAGCAATTGCTCCGACGCGTGCGCCGTGGCCGAAAGGGTGCAAACGGCCGCCGAGGCGCCGGCAATCAGCCCCAGCATCTGCCGGCGCGTGAACGCTTTGCCATCTGTCTGCCGCTTAAGAACCATTCATTCACCATCTTCGCACTAGACTGCTTAACCACAGAACCGCTTGAGCTCGCCGCAGCGCTCCCGGTCGCAGACCGATCCCTTGTAGCGCGCAGACTTAAGCGGACCGTTAATGCCACCGTTCGCGAGGGAGCAGTCCAATGACCACACAGGCAGCGCACTCGAGCGCACCCGCCACCATCGCCAAAAAGGCGCGGACGGCGACCGCAAAGCCGCAGCCGGCGCCAGAGCTGGCCCGCGCCATTCTCCTTAGCGTGTTCACCTGCGTGCTGGCCGTCGTGCTCAGCCTTGCCGCGCCGCTGATGGCGCGCGCGCAGTCGCAACCGACGCCGGGCGCAGGCAACACATTCTCGTCGCAAGAGCTGGTCGATTCCGGCCACGTCTTCTTCGGCCAGATGGCCCGCGGCATGGCCGAAGTCGTCGAAACTTTGGCGGCCCGCTACGGCCAGCCCAACGGTTACATCCTTGGCGAAGAAGCTGGCGCCGCCTTCTTTGGTGGCCTGCGCTACGGCGAAGGCATCTTGTACACCCGCAACGCCGGCAACCACCGGGTTTACTGGCAGGGCCCTTCGATCGGGTTTGATACCGGCATCGAAGGCACCCGCACCATGATCCTGGTCTACAACCTGCCAAGCGTCGACACGGTCTACCAGCGCTTCCCTGGCGCCAGCGGCTCGGCCTTCCTGGTGGGCGGCCTGAGCGCCTCAGCCACGCAATCGGGCCAGGTGGTTGTTGCACCGATCCGTGCTGGCGTCGGCGCCCGCCTCGGCATCAATGTTGGCTACCTGAAGTTCACGCGCGAGCCGACGTGGAACCCGTTCTGAGCTGAACCCCGCTCACTTCGACAACAGTTTCCGCCGCTCACAACGCGGCGGAAACAGATGCCCGGCACAACTGCCTAGCTTCTCAGCAATCTGTTGCACAAAGTCCGCCGTTTTGCGCGGACACCGACCCAACCCGGCAAACTTATCGGACCGCCGCTTGCGCATCGCCAGATGATGCGCGAAGGAAGAATGGTGCGATTGAAACGGGTTGAGTTATTGTGACTGTCGCGACTGTATTTGTCTTTTCTCTTGGCTTCTTAGCCGCTTGCCTGCTCGGCCTGATCGCCGCTCGGATGGTTTGGATCAGGGCGGTCCGGGTGACGCGGGCGCGCATGGAGTTGGACAGACCGCAGACGCT
>JAHCMG010000259.1 GCA_019192585.1 Devosiaceae bacterium MH13 | reverse complement strand
CCGATAGCGCGTTCAACTGCGCGCGCAGCGTCTGGAAGAAAGGCGCGACGCGTTGCACCTGAAAGGCCGTGAGGTCCTCGCCCTGCGCGCGGCTCAGCGCCAGCCGGTTCTCCAGCGCATAGCCGAAGCCTGAAGGCGCTTGTGTGCGGTCACCCAGCACCCACCACCGGCCCTCAGGACCGCGCCCCAGCTCGACGGCCAGTACATGCAGGTGATGGCCGCCCCGTGGTTCGATGCCCACCACCGGGCGCAGAAAGCCTGGGCTCGCGGCCACGAGGCTCGCGGGCAGGTGCCCGCTCTTGATGAGCGATTGGGGGCCATAAATATCGGCGACGATCCGCTCGAGCAGTTCAGCGCGCTGAACGAGGCCGCGCTCAAGCGCTTGCCATTCCTCGGCCCCCATAATCAGCGGCACGTGGCTTAAGGGCCAGGGCCGCTCTGTGCTGGCTTCATCGCCATAAACCCGGTGGCCGACACCGCTATCGCGGAGATATCGGTCGGCCGCGCGCCGCCTTTCTGCGCGGCCTTCCGCGCCGCGGGCGCTCCAGATGTCGGCAACGTCGCGCCATTGCAGGCGAATGGTGCCATCGGCGGCGACGCACTCGTCCCACGCCCCGTCAAGGGAGGTGTAGCCGTCAAGCCATCCGGGTTCTCGCCCTTGGGGTGGGCTGTCCTGCATCGCGGCTTGGGGCGACATAGCGTTTAGGTCTTGCCGCTTCGCGCCGGGGTGCGCAGGTCAAGCGTGTAGGGGAAGTAGGGGTTGGGCCGCTCGCGCACGAGCTGCACCGAGCCGGGCGTGTGGCCCATGTCCTCAAAGCGCGCCAAGCGCCGCGCCTGCGCCTCGTAGGCGTTGACGGGCGGGGTTTCGTAGTTCCGGCCACCGGGATGGCCGACATGGTAGCGGCAGCCACCGAGCGCCCGATCGTTCCAGCGATCGACAAGATCGAAGGTCAGCGGTGCGTGCACCTTGATGGTGGGGTGTAGGCCGCGCGCCGGCTGCCAGGCTTTGTAACGCACCCCGCCGGCATGGGTGCCGGTGCTCGTTGGGTGCATCGGCACTTCGCGGCCGTTGCAGGTGACCGCATGGCGGGCCGGGTTGAGGCCGGCGACCTCGACTTGCAGCCGTTCGACGGAACTGTCGACATAGCGGGCCGTGCCGCCGATCGCGCCATCTTCGCCGAGCACGTGCCATGGCTCGAGCGCGCCACGGACGGTCAGCGTCACGCCTTGGTGGCTGATCTGGCCGTAGTGCGGAAAGCGGAACTCGTATTGGGCGAGGTACCATTGCGGATCGATGGCGAAGCCAGCTTCCGCGAGATCGCGCACAACGTCGAGGAAATCCTCCCACAAGAAGGCGCCGAGCATGAAACGATCATGGAGCGCCGTGCCCCAACGCGCGAGCGGCGGGCTGATGGGATCGCGCCAGAGCATTGCGATGATCGCCCGGATCAACAGCTGCTGCGCGAGGCTCATGCGGGCCGTTGGCGGCATCTCGAACGAGCGGAACTCGACAAGGCCGAGCCGTCCGGTGGGCCCGTCGGGCGAATAGAGCTTGTCGATACAGATTTCGGCACGGTGGGTGTTGCCGGTCACGTCGGTCAGGAGGTCACGGAACAGGCGGTCCACGAGCCAGGGCGGCGGCGCGTCGCCGTCGCCTGGCGTCGGGACCTGGGCCATGGCGATCTCGAGCTCATAGAGCGTGTCGTGGCGCGCTTCATCCACGCGCGGCGCCTGGCTTGTCGGGCCGATAAAGGTGCCGGCGAACAGGTAGGAGAGGGAGGGATGGCGCTGCCAGTAGGTGACCAGGCTTTTGAGCAGGTCAGGGCGGCGCAGGAAGGGGCTGTCGGCGGGCTTTGAGGCGCCGACGACCACATGGTTGCCGCCGCCTGAGCCGGTGTGCTTGCCGTCGACCATGAACTTGTTGGTGCCCAGCCGGGTGAGGCGCGCTTCTTCATAGACCGCTTCGGTGATGGAGACGGCCTCGCGCCAGGTCGATGCCGGGTGCACGTTCACTTCGATCACGCCGGGGTCTGGCGCGACTTTGATGACGTTGAGCCGCGGGTCGGCGGGCGGGTGGTAACCCTCGATCTGCACCAACCGCCCGGCGTCGCGGGCGGCCTGCTCTACAGCCGTCAGCAGCTCGAGATAGTCTTCGGCGTTCTTGGTCGGCGGCATGAAGACGCAGAGTTTGCCGTCGCGCACCTCAACTGAGAGGGCCGTGCGCACCTTTTGCGCGTTAATCTGCTGGCGTTCCGCGCCACCCGTGCCCGCAGGGGCTGAGGCAACGCGGCGTTGCAGCTCCTCTGGTGCGCGCAGGTCTTCGCGCTCCGCTAAGGGGTCATCGGGCTCGATGTAAGGAAACTCGGAGGCCGGCAGGTGCGGGAGCGACTCCAGGGGCAGCCGGTACCCGACGGGGCTGTCGCCGGGGATGAGGAAGAGCTTCTCGCGGCGTAGCGTCCAACTTTCAGACAGCCAGCGCGGTGCGTCTGCCTTTGTTTGCCAGCGCTGGATGGGCAGGACGAAGCCGGTGGGCGCGTTAAGCCCGCGATCAAAAACCTTGGCCATCCGCGCCCGATCTTCCGCGTTCGCCAGTTTGCTGTCGTCAGGTGTGACGTTGTCGGGAAGCGCCGCTTCCTTCACGAGCCACGTTGCCGGGTCCTCATAGGCTGGCAGGACATGGGAGGGATCGACCCCAAGGGCGTCCGCCACGCCCTGCAAGATGGTTTCGGCGCCACCCGCCGTGTCTTGCTCGCTCGTATCTGGCTGCTCGCCATTTTCTCGGGCGAAGAGGCTTCGATCCTGCCAGATCGGTTCGCCGTCGTTGCGCCAATAGATGGCAAAGGTCCAGCGGGGCAGGCTTTCGCCCGGATACCATTTGCCTTGGCCATAGTGGAGGAAGCCGCCGGGTGCGAAGCGGTCCGCGAGCCGGTGGGTCAGCTCATCGGCGAACTGGCGTTTTGTCGGCCCGACGGCCGAGGTGTTCCACTCATCGCCTTCAAGATCATCGATGGAGATTAAGGTCGGCTCGCCGCCCATTGTCAGGCGAACATCTTGGTCCTCAAGCACCTTATCGACCGCATCGCCGGTCGCCAGCAGTCGCTCCCAGGCGTCATCTGCGATCGGCGCCGTGACGCGCGGGCGCTCATCGACCCGGCGGACCTGCATGTCGAAGTGAAAGTCCACATTGGCTGCGCCGGCGACGCCCTCAATGGGTGCCGCGCTTTCAAAATGCGGCGTCCCGGCGAGCGGGATGTGGCTTTCACCGCATAGAAGGCCCGATGTCGGATCAAGCCCGATCCAGCCCGCGCCGGGGATGTAGACCTCGGTCCAGGCGTGCAGATCGGTGAAGTCGTGGTCGGTCCCCGTGGGTCCATCCAGCGCTTCTTCGTCCGGCTTGAGCTGAATGAGATAGCCAGAGGTGAAGCGCGCCGCAAAGCCGAGATGCCGCAGAAGGTGCACCAGCAGCCAGGCGGAATCGCGGCACGAGCCGCGTCCTACCTTCAGCGTTTCTTCGGGCGGCTGAACGCCGGGCTCCATGCGGATGATATAGTCGACGGCCGCCGAGACTTTCTGGTTCAGGGCGACCAAAAAGTTCGTTGTGTTCTGGGGGCTTGTGTCGATCTCTTGCAAAAATGAATCAAACAATGGGCCGTGAGCTTCGACGCCCATGAACGCCGCCAAATCCGAGCGTTGCCGCGCCGAATACTCAACCGGCAACTCTTCGCTCGCCGGATCGATGAAGAAGTCGAACGGGTTGATGATGGCCATGTCGGCCAACAGATCGACCTCGATCGAGAACTCGGTCACCGGCTCGGGGAACACGATGCGCGCGGCCCAATTGCCGTGCGGGTCTTGCTGCCAGTTGATGAAATGGTCCTGCGGTTTGACCGTTAGCGTGTAGGACGGAATCCGCGAGCGGGTGTGCGGGGCTGGCCGCAGGCGAATGAGCTGCGGACCCAAAGTCACCGGCCGGTCATAGGCGTAGCGGGTGGTGTGCGTAAGCGAAGCGAGCAAAGACATCAGAACGGCCGGGCGTTTGGCGGGACGCAAGGGGAGAGACCACCACCGTAGAACCGCCGGTGCGGCATCACCAAACAAAATCGACTGCAACCCCCAGCGCCGCTGTGGGGAAGCACCGGCTTCCGGCGTGCATAGCAGGCCTGCGAATGGGTCGGTGGTCGGCACCAGCAAAAGCTGACAAGAAGATGCCCCATCATCAGACAGGCGTGCCTTGAGCACCCAAAGGACCCAAGGTGCTCGTTGGTATCGGCTTTAAACTTCTCTCCGTCCTCGCGTTCTCCGCGATGGTGACGGCGGTGAAGTTTCTTGGCGACACGGTGCCGGTGGGGCAGATCGTCTTCTTCCGTGCGGTGGTCGGCCTGATCCCAATCGCGATCATGATCCAGTGGCAGCACACCTGGTCTTCGGCGCTTAAGACCAAGCGGCCGTTCTCGCATGCCGGACGGGCGCTGATCGGGGCGACGGCGATGACGCTGTGGTTCCTGGCGCTGGCGCGCCTGCCTTTGCCGGATGCGACTGCCATCAGCTTTGCCCAACCGCTGATGACCACGGCGCTCGCGGTGGTGCTGCTTGGCGAGGTGGTGCGCCTCTACCGGTGGTCCGCGATCCTGATCGGCTTTGTGGGGGTTTTGATCGTGCTCGCGCCGAACCTTGGCCTTCTCGGCGCTGTTGGCGACGACACGCGCATGCTCGGCGCGCTGTTTGCCTTCGGCTCGGCCTGTTTCATGGCGCTGGCGCAGGTGTTTGTGCGGCAGATGATCACCACCGAGACGACGACAGCGATCGTCTTCTACTTCTCTGCGCTTACCGCCGTGTTCTCGCTGGCGACGGCGCCTTTCGGTTGGGTGCTGCCCGACGCTGGTACGCTGGGGCTGCTTGTTTTCGTCGGGCTGCTGGGCGGGGTGGGGCAGATCGCACTGACGCACTCCTACCGTTTTGCTCCCGCCTCCGTGGTCGCGCCGTTCGACTACACCGCCATGATCTTTGCGGTCCTGATCGGCCTGTGGCTGTTTGACGAGGTGCCGACGCCTTTGGTGCTTGTCGGTTCGGTGCTTGTTGTCGGAGCGGGTCTGTTTGTGATCTATCGCGAGCACGTTATCGGCATCCGCCGCGAGGATGCGAAGAGCGCACGAACGCCCAGCTAGTTCCGTTTGGAGACATTTATGGCAGACCGATCGCCCCGCAGCGCCCAAGCCGATGCCGAGGCGATGGCGTTTTCCGGTCAGCTCGGCCAGACGATCCAGCGCCTGCGCAAGGCCTACAATCTCACCTTGTCCGAACTGTCCGAACAGTCCGGCGTGGCCAAGTCGATCATCTCGCAGATCGAGCGCAACGAGACCAATCCCACCCTGGCCACCATCTGGCGGCTCAGCCAGGCGCTCGACGTATCGATCGACAGGGTTCTCTCCGCCGCCCATGACGCCGACTTTGTTGAAGAGATCGCGGCCAACGATCTGCCGATTCTGCGGTCCGAAGACGGCAAGATGGAGCTGGCGATCATCGGCTGGTCGAAGACGGTTGAGTGGCTGCAATGGTACGACGTGACAGCGCAGCCGGGCGCTGTGTTGGCGTCTGAGGGCCATCAACGCGGCTCTGTGGAGTGCCTGTCCGTTCTGGCGGGTCGCTTTGAGGTGGAAGCCGGCGAAGACAAACGCATCGTGGATGCCGGCGGGACCGTGCGCTATCGCTGCGACCGGCCACACACCGTGCGCTGCCTCGACGGCACGCCACAAGGGCGGGCGACGATGGTCTGCATCCTCAAAGCGGCGGTGATGGAGTAGCCACCGGCCGTTCGCCGACGGTGTCGTTGCAAAACTGACACATCGGCCTCCGAAAGGGCAGCGAAACCAAGCGTTTACCATAGCGCGCGCTCGACTTTGCGCGGCGCGCGCTCCTTAATCTGCCTAAATCGTAGGCGCCACCACAGAAGTGGCCCACGCAAAATGGGGCAGGAAACATGGCAATCTCTTTCATTCGTTCGGCTGGGTTGGTCGGTGCAGCGTCTGTCTTGGCGCTCACGGCATCGGCGGCGCATGCCGGCGGGTTCGCGCTGCGCGAGCAGTCGAGCTACTACCAGGGCACATCTTTCGCTGGTTCCGCAGCGGGGGCGACGCTGTCGTCGATGTTCTGGAACCCGGCGGCGCTTGGCATGGTCGGCGATGGTTTCACCAACGAAGCGGTGTTCAACTTCATCGTGCCAACCAGTGAAGTAACGGTCACGGGTGTTGGTGACCAAGGGGATATTGGTGTCGACGCGTTCGTGCCTGGCTCCTATGGCGCCTACCGGATCAATGAGCGGATTGCGATCGGCTTCTCTACCAATGGACCGTTTGGCTTGGCAACGAAGTATCCGATGGGGAGCGCCGTTCGAAACGTCGCCGGCACGTCAGAAGTGTTCTCACTGAACGTCGCACCTACGATCGCCTATTCGCTCAGTGACACCTTCACCGTCGCGCTGGGTGCGCAGATCCAATATATGGATGTTCGGTATACGAACAATCTGCTCTCGCTTGCGGGCGATGACATCGGCTTTGGCTTCACCGCAGGCGTTCTGTGGGAGCCGCTGCCGGGCACAACGGTTGGTTTGGGCTTCCGATCATCGGTCGGTCACGAGCTTGAGGGCGACGCATCAGGTGCAGCGCTTGGTGGAGCGACCGTCCCGATCTCGATTGAAGACTTCAACACGCCAGAAATTGTCACGCTTTCGGTCGAACAGCGGATCACGGATGCCTTTCGCGTGTCCGCTACTGCCGAATGGACGAATTGGAGCCGTGTGGGCACCTATCCAGTCCTGAGCGGTGGAACGCAGTTGGTTGTTGGGGGCGGTACCAACGTTGCCGTGCCGCTGGAGTATGAAGATGGTTGGTACTTTGCAATTGGCGGTGAGTTCGACGCCACAGAAGACCTCACGCTGCGCGCAGGCATTGGCTACGAACTCTCACCTGTGACCGATAGCGAGCGTGGCCTTCGCCTGCCAGACAATGACCGCCTTTGGCTGTCCGCTGGCCTGTCCTATCAGGTGCTTGATTCTGTTCGCTTGGACGCGGGTTACACCTATATCTCGGTGACCGACACCGACATTCCCTCGACCTTCGCGGGCAACCAAAGCTCTGCACTTGGCCTTGCGTTCGGTGGCACCGCCGATGCGGACGTGCATATTTTCACGGTGGGGCTCAACGCTCAGCTCGAGCACGGCATTGCCGGCTTGTTCGGCGGGCACTGAGGGCCGCGCCGCATAGGGTAGAGGCCGGGCCGAGTGCCCGGCCTTTTTCATTCCGCGCCGTCTAAAACGCGCGGCCGAGCAAGCCGCCATCGAGCAGCACGTTCTGCCCGGTCATATATCCTGCATGGGCCGAGCAGAGGAACGCGCAGGTCGCGCCGAACTCATCGGCCGTGCCGAAGCGTTTTGCCGGAATGGCGGCGATGGACCCAGCCACCGTGTCCTCCATTGATTGCCCGGTGCGTTCGGCTTGCTTGCTGAGGTTTCCGCGCAGCCGGTCCGTGTCCATCTTGCCTGGCAAGAGATTGTTGATGGTCACATTGTGGGCCGCAGCACCCTTCGCGACCCCGGCGATGAAGGCCGTCAGGCCCGCGCGCGCGCCAGAGGACACATCAAGGCCAGGGATCGGCGCCAGCACCGATGATGAGGTGATGTTGACGATGCGCCCGAAGCCTCGCTGTTTCATGCCGGGCAGGGCGCGTTGGATAAGCTCGATTGGCATGATCATGTTTTTCTCAACGCCGCTGAGGATGGCAGCGCGGTCCAGCGCCTCAAACTGGGCGACCGGAGGGCCGCCATTGTTGGTGACCAGCACATCAGGCGTGGGCGCGGCGGCAAACAGGGCGTCTTGAACTGCGCTCGACCCGATATCGCCAGGTACGGCGATGATCTCGACAGTGCTTGCCGCTTTGAGCTCTTCTGCCGTCGCAGCGAGGCGCGCCTCGTCCATTCCGTTGATCACGAGGTTGCACCCGGCCTCAGCCAGCGCCATGGCGCAGCCTTTGCCAAGGCCGCGGCTCGACGCGCCGACAATGGCCCATTTGCCCTTTAGTCCCAGATCCATCTCGTCCTCTCCTACTACGCGCGGTTTCGCGCCTGCGCTTTGGTGGCGGTGCTTGAACGCGCGCTTGCGCTTGGTCAAGTACGCCCGCGTGCCTCTGAGGTAGGGCAAGCCCCGCATAGGGGTGCCCGGCGCCCAAATGTCACAAAAGTGAAACTCGAATCCGGAAAAAGCAGATCGCGACGTCGCGGGTGGTGGTCAAGCAGCGGCACGCACCTTAAGTGATCGGCGCGGACGAACCTGAAAGCCCTTTGCGGATGACCCAGACGACCCTTGATGAACGCGACATGATGGAGGATGCGGAGCCGCCGCATCCCGATGCGCGGTCCTTTCGGACGCTGTTCCTCTCAGACATCCATTTGGGCTCACGCGGCTGTCAGGCCCAGCTTCTCCTCGACTTTCTGCGGTATCACGACGCCGACACGATCTATCTGGTTGGCGACATTGTCGATGGGTGGCGGCTGAAGAAGCGCTGGCACTGGCCGCAGGCGCACAATGATGTGGTGCAAAAGCTGCTGCGTAAAGGCCGCAAAGGCGCGCGGATTGTCTACCTGCCGGGCAACCATGACGAATTCTTGCGTGACTATCTGGGCCTGCACATGGGCGGTGTTGAGATCATCGACAGCGCGATCCATGAAAGCGCCGATGGCAAGCGATACCTCGTCGTTCATGGCGACCAGTATGATGTGGTCGTGCGCCATGCCAAATGGCTCGCGTTCCTGGGGGACTGGGCCTACAATTTCGCACTGTGGGTCAACACGCACGTCAATTTCGTGCGCCGCAAGCTCGGCTTTGACTATTGGTCGCTTTCCGCGTGGGCGAAAAATAAGGTCAAGAACGCTGTCAGCTTCATTGGCCGGTATGAAGACACGCTGACCCACGAGGCCGGAAAGGCCGATGTGGATGGCGTCATTTGCGGCCACATCCACCACGCCACTCTGCAGCAGGTGGGCGATGTGCACTACATCAACACCGGCGATTGGGTGGAAAGCTGCACGGCCGTCGCCGAGCGCGAAGACGGCACCTTCGAGCTGATCAAATGGACGCGGATGAGCGAGGCGGGTCTCGCTGAAGTGCGTGAACAAAAGTCGCGCACGGCTGATGTCGCTGGCGACCCAGCGGAAGTGTTGGCCTTCGATCCGCGCCTTGTTCCCAAGACACCGCGGCCGGATCGCTCCGCCGCCGCGTAGCGCGTCTCGGCTGAAAGCCTTCACCTATCCAGCCAACGCTCTCACTCGCCGGATTGTCGCGAAGATTGCGGCGAAACCGATACGGTAACGCGCAGGTGCCGAAGATACCCCCAGCCGAGTGCCGCCGGCGCTGCCCAGCGGCTTTTCAGGCCCAGCGCATGTGTTTATTGCCACCGCTATGAGTACCGCCTTCAAGCCTTCTGACCCTGCGCGCGCCCTGATCGTGTCCGACGCCTGGCATCCGCAGATCAACGGCGTGGTCCGCACGCTTGAATGGATGATCCGCGAAGCGCCCAAATTTGGGGTCGATCTGCAAGTTCTCGGCCCGTCCCGGTTCCGGACCATGCCAATGCCGAGCTACCCGGAAATCCGCCTGGCGCTTGCGCATCCGCGGTCCATTCGCCGCGCCATCCGCAACGAGGCGCCGCGGGCGATCCACATCGCCACCGAGGGGCCGCTAGGCACGGTGGCGCGCAAGTTCTGCCTCAAGCACGGGCTTGGGTTCACGACCAGCTATCACACCCGGTTTCCCGAATATGTCGCGGCGCGCTGGCCGATCCCTGAAAGCTGGAGCTACCGCTATATGCGCCGCTTCCACAACGCGGCGACGGCCTGCATGGTCGCGACGCCGAGCCTCGAAGATGAGCTGAAGGGCAGGGGCTTTGAGAACCTGGTGCGCTGGTCGCGTGGTGTCGACCTCGACCGCTATTACCCGCGCGAAGGCATCGAATTGCCCTATCCAAAGCCGATCTTTGTCTATGTGGGCCGGGTCGCGGTGGAGAAGAACCTCGACGCCTTTCTCGACCTTGATCTGCCAGGGACCAAG
>JAHCMG010000258.1 GCA_019192585.1 Devosiaceae bacterium MH13 | reverse complement strand
GCAGACGCGCCACAACCGGCCCTAGGCCCATGACCGCGATGTCCTCAATATCGAAGACGGAGCGTACCCCGCGCTTCGAGAGCATGGTGCCGGCAAGGCCTTCAAAAGCGAACATGTCGGGGTGCTGTGCGTTGAGCGCATCAACGAGCGATGCCCCGAGTGCATCGCCGGACGCTTCGCCAACGACAAAGAAAATGCGCCGCTTTGGGTTCAAGGCGACCTCGTCCGTCATAGCGGCGCGTCCGCGCTGTTGGGCGGCGCAAAGAAGGATCGGGGGTGCGCAAGGAGGCTCACGCCATGCTCCCGGCACAGGGCGAGCGTCTTACCCTTCTGCGAGATGAGAACTGACCCCGCCTCGACGACCAAGCAAGAGAGCCCTGATTGCGCCAACTGAGTCACAGTCGTGGGGCCGATGGCCGGCATATCGAGCCGCAGATCTTGCTGCGGCCGCGGGCACTTGGCGAGCGCACCGGACTTTGGTTTGGCCGAAAAGCGCTGCGCCTTGCCCATATCACCGACGCGCTGCAGCAGCCCGTCCGTCCCCTCGGCGCCTTCCAGCGCCACGAGGCGTTTGCCGACAGCGACAGCCGCCTGGCCGACATCGAGGGCGCCGGCCGTCCAAGCGCCTTTCGCGGCCTGCTGCGCGTCTGCCGCGAGAGCGGCGTTGGGTTTCGGCCCCGCAAGCAGGCCGGCTTCCGCGACCAATGCTGGGGCCACCTCATGGACGCCAGCGAGCGTGACACCCTGGTCGGCAAACAGGCTCGCGACGCGATCGAGCACCACCGTATCGCCGCCGCCAAACAGTATGTTCGCAAGGCGCGGCAGAAGCTGCACCGCGCCCCAATCAAGCTTCAAGGCACCGAGATCTGGTCGCTTGCCGATACCCCCGACAATGACGAGCTTCTCGGCGCGCTCTTGCTTCAGCGTCTTAAAAAGCCCGCCAACCTGCCCCCACTCGACCCGATGCGTTCGCGCCCGGGGGTCGATCACGGACAGATCGGCCTCGTCGCCCAGGCCGATGACAAGCACCTCCCGCCCCGTCTCGAGAACGGCTTGGGCGGCCTCCGCGGGCAAAACGCCGCTGCCAGCGAGGATAGCGATCGGCTGCGATACAGGGTCCGGACTGGTAGGTGTCATAGGGCCGCCCGGTGGGTACGCGGTCAGTCCACCCGATCGGGCAGACACAGCGCGCGGTCGCTGCGCGCGTTGATGAAATCGAGTACGCGCTTCACGCTCGGACTGTCGGGGAACATCTTGGTGACGTCCTCCAGCCGCTCGGCCAGCGTGCCCTCGTTGGAAAACAGGAGCCGATACGCCTTGCGGATGGTGTGGATCTCCTCGCGGTCGAAACCGCGACGGCGCAGGCCGATGACGTTGAGACCGTTGAGACCACCGCGGTTGCCGATGACCATGCCGAAAGGAATGACATCGTTTTCAACGCCCGTCATGCCGCCGATAAAGGCGTGCTCACCGATCCGCACGAACTGGTGCATGCCAGAACCACCGCTGACGATAACATGATCTTCAATGGTGCAGTGACCGGCGATCATCGCGTTGTTGCCGAGGATCACGTGGTTGCCGATCATACAATCGTGCGCCACGTGCGATGAGGCCATCAGCAAGCAATGGTCGCCCACCTTGGTGTGCATTCTGCCATGCTCTGTACCGGGTTGCACCGTGACATACTCGCGGATCATCGCGTGCGAGCCGATCTCCAGCGTCGATGGTTCCCCGTGATACTTCAAGTCTTGCGGGCGATGGCCGATCGAGGCGAACGGGAACAGATGGCCGCCCGCACCGATGCGCGTGCGCCCGGTGACAACCACATGGCTTTCAAGCTTGGTGTGATCGCCCAGGGCGACATCGGGGCCGACGATGCAGAACGGTCCGATCGACACGCCCTCGCCCAGCTCGGCGCCAGGCTCAACGATCGCGGTTGGGTGGATGCTTGTGCTCACCTCAGGCATCCTGATCGAGGATCATGGCGCTAATCTCGGTCTCGGCCACTTTGGCGCCGTCCACCTTCGCTTCCGCATAGTACCGCCAAATGTTGCCGCGCTGGCGGAGCTTTTGGACGTGGTAGTGCAGCTGATCACCCGGGGTGACCGGTTTGCGGAACTTCGTTTTATCGATAGTCATGAAGTAGACGAGCGGGCTGCGCTCGCGCGGTGGCAGCGCCGTCACACAGAGTGCGCCGCAGGTTTGGGCGATGCCTTCAATGATCAAGACCCCAGGCATGATCGGATGATCGGGGAAGTGGCCGGTGAACTGCGGTTCGTTGGCCGTAACATTCTTGATGCCGATGGCCGATTCATCGCCATTGATCTCGATAATGCGGTCGACCAGCAGGAAGGGATACCGGTGCGGCAGGCACTTAAGGATCTTCTGAATATCGAGGGTGGTCAGGGTATCTGGTTGAGAAGTCATCGCATTGGGGCCTTGCGTCCTAAACATCGGGGCCTTGCCTTGGGCTGATCAGTGCGCCTGCTCGTCCCCGTTTCCAGGCGCCGAGCAACGTGCCTTGCCAGCGCCTGCCCGGTCCTACCGTGATAGAACGCGGATGTCGAATGGGTTCATTTCGCAGCTTGTTGAAGGGCGCAACGGTGGCCTCAGTCGCCTTTAGGCGCACCACGGCTGTTCTGTCCAAGTTTCTTGACCGCCGCCATTTCGCGGAAAACCTCGCGGGCGGGTTTGGCCGGGGTGCCGGCCCAGCGTGCGCCCGGGGGGACATTGTCCTTCACGTTCGACGAGGCGGCGATCTGCGCACCCATGCCGACGCGAAGGTGGCCGGCGATGCCGACCTGACCACCGATCGCAACGAAATCTTCGACGACTGTCGAGCCCGCAATGCCCACTTGCGCGACGATGATGCAATGGCGGCCGATCTGGACATTGTGGCCGAGCTGGACCTGGTTATCGATCTTCGTACCTTCGCCGACGATCGTGTCGCGGGTCGTTCCACGATCAATGCAGGTGCCCGCGCCGATCTCGACCTTATCCTGGACGATCACACGACCCAGTTGCGGGACCTTCAAATGGCCCGCTGGCCCCATGGCAAAGCCGAAGCCGTCCTGGCCGATGTTCACATTGCTGTGGATGATGACATCGTCACCGATCAGCGCGTGCTGCACCACAGCGCCTGAGCCTACATAGCTGCCACGGCCGATTTGGGTGTCGTGACCGACAACCGCGCCCGCGCACACGATCGTTCCTGACCCGATA
>JAHCMG010000257.1 GCA_019192585.1 Devosiaceae bacterium MH13 | reverse complement strand
GCCTCTTCGAGCGTCAGGGTCCAGCCGCCACCGTCGCGGCGCTGCATGGTTTTGACGTTGGTGTTGAGCCAGAAAAGCCGGGCGAGGTTATGCTTTTCAGCGTACGAATGCAGATAAGCATGCACCTGCGGGCCCTTGGGCCACTCGGGGTAGTCCTCCGGCATCGGGTGATCGGTGAAGCAGTACAGATCTTTAGGCGATTGCGTCTGCACATCGGGGTAGCTGCGCGACAGCTCCCACACACCGCCGAAATCATGGCTGCGCTCGAACCCCAGAACCCGGTGGCCGCGCTCATCAAAGGCCTTGGCGGCGGCGAGGCCGCTGACGCCACCGCCGATTACGGCAACTGTCTTGCGTTTGACCATGTCCCGCCCTCCTTATTGAGCGTCGGGCGGCGGCGGCAGGAAATCGACCTCGTGCAAGGCCGACAGCCGGACCAGTTCCGCCGGGTCGGTGACGCCATCAAGCGCGGTGAACAGATCGAACAGTTTGCGCGATGGAGCGACGCCGAACACGCATGTCGCGTCGGCGCCGGAGCGGTTGAAGATGCCGTGCTCTTCGCCCCTGGGCATGCGGATCACATCGCCAGCCCCGGCCTTCTGCACCGATGGCGCACCCTTGGTGTGGCCGAACTCGATCTCCAATTCACCGCTGATGACGGTGATCCATTCATCCTGCAGAGGGTGGATGTGCGGCGGCACAAACGTGTCCGCCGGAATCATCGCGTGCCAAAGGAACGCGTTGTTTGACAAAAGTTTCGGCGTGTAGGTCTGCCCGACCACATTCCATGAGATGCCATCGAGCCCTTCATTGGCGCCCGTAACCCCAGCTCCACTGTGCATGCTGATCCCCTTCTTGGTTGTTTCAAGGAGCGTAGGTCAGGCTTTGGAGCGGCTTTTATCCAAAAAACGAAATCATTTTCGCGGATGCTAATATGGACGAAAGCCGTGCTATGCTGCTGGCGATGGTTGACCACACGCACACCGAGCCGCTGTCTGCCCATCGCTTGTTTCAGACATCTGAGCTGGACGAGGCGCGGGCGATTGTGGCCGACAAGTTCTGCGACCATCGGCTCGACATCGCCACCGGGCCGGAGCAGTTCGATGCGTGCCATCACCGCGCCGAGGGGCATGCCGCTTCGCTCAACTACATCCGGTATGGCGCGGATGTGCTGATCGAGCCAGGCGAACTGCAGTCCTTCTATCTGGTTCAGATCCCGCTCAGCGGTGCGGCTGCGATCGACAATCGCGCTGGCGAGGTTGAGACCCATTGGGGCGGCGTCGGCAGCGTTCTGAACCCGCACCACTACACCAAGATGCGGTGGCGCGAGGGATGCGCGCAGCTGCTGCTACAGATCAACGCGGACGCGCTGCACAAGGAGGCCGAGAGCCTTTTGGGCGCGCCGATGAATGATCCGGTGACCTTCGAGACGGCGGTGGATGCGAGCCGGCCTGAGACGGCGCAATGGGTGCGCAAGTTCAAAACCTGTTTTGGACTTGCCGAGAGAAAGGCGATCTTCTCGCAAAGTGAGCCCAGCGCGCAGATGTGGGTGGAAAAAGAGCTGATCGCGGACTTTCTGCGCAGCCAGCCGAGCAACATCTCAGCCTTGCTGGCCGCGGCGCCGAGCACAGCCGTCAACGCGCACCTTCGCCGCGCGCTGAAGTTCATTCAGGCCAATCTGCAAAACCCCATCTCGGTTGCCGACATTGCCGACGCCGCGGGTACGACGCCCCGAAGCCTGCAGCTGCACTTCCGGGCGGAGTTTGAGATGTCGCCCATGCGCTATCTGCGCCAGCAAAGGCTGATCTTCGCCCAGCGGTTGATCTCACACGCGCGGCCGGATGAAACCCTCGGCGATATCGCCTACCGCGCTGGGTTTACGCATGTGGGCCGCTTTTCTGCCGACTATCGAGAGCAGTTTGGCGAAGCGCCAAGCGAGACGAGGCAGAAGCTGCGGCGCGCGTAGAAGGTAAATCTCAGATTGAGGCTTGGTCGCTCTCGGTGATTGCAAGGCAATCACCTGTCGCTTGTTTCGCGCTTTCGCATGGCGGAGTGCCGGCGGCAGGTCTCTGTGAACGGGCTGGGAGTTGGTTCTAGGCGCTCTCGGTGATTGCAAAGCAATCACCTGCCGCTTGTTCCGCGCTTTCGCATGGCGAAAGCGCTATGGTGGAGCCAAGGGGAATCGAACCCCTGACCTCTTCGCTGCCAGCGAAGCGCTCTCCCAGCTGAGCTATGGCCCCGATCCATATGCCCACGCGGGTGGGCCCGCGCGGTGAGTGGCGTCTTTACGCCAGCGCCCCTAACCGGTCAACATCTCAAACGCCGACCAGCGGTGGCGGCAACTAGCTGTCGTCTTCGTCGCGATTGGTGATCACACCGACGGCCGGGTCATCATCATCTTCGTCGTCGAGGAAGCTGTCATCGTCGTCATCGCCAACCTCATCGTCGATGTCGGTGGTGTCGATGTCGGGGATGCTATCGGCATCATCGTCATCGTCGTCATCATCATCGTCTGTATTCGCGCCAGCGGCTTCGTCGGCATCTTCCAAGGACACAACTTCAACGTCACCGGTGTCTTCGGCTGCCTCTTCCTCATCCTCAGCCGGTTTCGCTTCGGTGGCCTCCTCATCGGACGGCTTCGTGCTCTTCTTGCTGGGCAGCTCGAAGGCGGAAACCGGATAGGAAATCCCGGTGTACGGAGAGACAATCGGGTCGCGCCCCAGATCGTAGAATTTCTTGCCGGTCTCAGGGCAGATGCGTTTTGTGCCGAGCTTGTCCTTAGCCACGCGGGAACCTCTTGCGGAGCGATTTGGGAGAATGGTCGTCGGGCCGTCCGAAGGTGGATGCCGGTCTTAGACACGGTTAAGGGGCGAAGTCAAAGCCCAATTGCATCCACGCGCTGGCCTTGCCATAAGGCGCCCAGCGGTAGCTGGTGATGCGCTGGCTGCCGGCGCTTTGTCCCTCAAATCGTCTGACCAATGCCCCATGGCCCACGCCGTCCCGCTCCTTAGCTCTCCTATCTCCCGCCTTGACGGCATCGTCCGGGTGCCCGGCGACAAATCCATGTCGCACCGGGCGCTGATCTTCGGCACGCTGGCGCGCGGGCAGACGCGCATCACTGGCCTTTTGGAAGGCGAAGATGTGCTGGCGACCGCCGAGGCGATGCGGCAGTTCGGCGCGAAAATCAGCCGTGGCGAGGATGGCAGCTGGCTAGTCGACGGCGTCGGTGTCGGCGCGCTTCTTGAGCCCGCTGACATTATCGATTGCGGCAATGCCGGCACCGGCGTTCGGCTGATCATGGGCATGGCGGCGCCCTACCCGTTCGCCTGCACATTCACCGGCGATGGCAGCCTGCGCAAGCGGCCCATGCAGCGTGTTCTGGAACCCTTGGTGGCCATGGGCGCGCGGGTGATCGCCCGCGATGGCGGCCTGCTGCCGCTGTCCTTGCGGGGCAATGAAACCCCGCTGCCGATCACCTACACGGTGCCGGTGCCATCGGCGCAGGTGAAGTCGGCGGTGCTGCTCGCCGCTTTGTCAACCGAAGGCACCACGACGGTTATCGAGCCGATCCCGACGCGCGATCATTCCGAACGGATGATCAAGGGGTTTGGCGGCAGCATCACCGTTCGCGATGGCGATGATGGCGCCAAGATCATCATCATCGAGGGCGGCAAGGTGCTGACGCCGCAGACCGTGACCATCCCGGCGGATCCGTCGTCGGCCGCCTTCCCGCTGGTTGCGGCGCTGCTTGCCCGCGAAGGCGAGGTTCGGGTGTCCGATGTGATGCTGAACCCGACGCGCACGGGCCTTCTGACGACCTTGCAAGAAATGGGCGCCGACCTGACGTATATGAACCGCAGGACGGAAGGCGGCGAAGAGCTTGCCGACATCATCGCACGGCCATCGCAGCTGAAGGGCGTGACTGTTCCCGCCGAGCGCGCGCCGTCGATGATCGATGAGTACCCCGTGCTCGCGATCGCCGCCGCGTTTGCGGCAGGCGAAACGCACATGCCGGGCTTGCACGAGTTGCGAGTGAAAGAATCCGACCGCTTGGCGGCTGTGGTCGCCGGGCTCGAAGCCAATGGTGTGCCGGTTGCCTCTGGCGACGATTGGATGGCCGTCACGGGTCAACCTGGCGCTGTGCCAGGGGGTGGGACCGTGACAACCCACCTAGACCACCGGATCGCGATGGCGTTCCTGGTGATGGGTCTGAGCGCCCAGCACC
>JAHCMG010000256.1 GCA_019192585.1 Devosiaceae bacterium MH13 | reverse complement strand
TCCCGCCATGGTAGGGGTCGTTCAGCATGAACACGTCGCCCGGCTTCATGCTGCCTGTACGCTTCTCGATGATGTGCCGTACGCTGGTGCCCATCGACCCCAGATGGACCGGCATGTGGGGCGCGTTGGCCACCAGGGCGCCATCGCGGTCGAAGACGGCGCAGGAAAAGTCGAGCCGTTCCTTGATGTTCACCGATGACGCGGTTTTCTGCAGCGTCTCGCCCATCTGCTCGGCGATCGACATGAACAGGTTGTTGAACACTTCGAGCATTACCGGGTCGGCCTGTGTGCCGAGAGCGGCGTCGCGCTTCTTGGCCGTCACACGCTGAAGAACGAGATGATCGCGGGCCGTAAAGCGCGCTTGCCAGCCCGGCTCAATGATAACTGTCTGATGGTCTTCCACGAGGATCGCCGGGCCAGTGACAGTTTGGCCGGGCGCGGCGTGGTCGCGGCGGACAATCGCTGCGTCATGCCATGCCCCATCGCTGAAAAGGCGGGTTTGGGCGGCGTGGGTGGTTTCGCCTTCTGCAAGGGCTGCAACCGCGTCATCTGCGCGGGTTTCGACCGCCTCGTTGGCGCGGACCTCAACGCTTTCGATGATGACGGTGCGGCCGGGGTACGCGAAGCCGAATTGGGACTGGTGGCGTGCCGCGAACGTTTCCTCAAGCGCGGCGAACGGTTCGCCGGTGAAGGCCACATCGATGGTTGTGTCGGTCCCTTCGTAGCGCAGGTGCAGCGCGCAGCCGGTCTCGATGGCGTCCGTCTCGACCTTTTGGTCGAGAAGCTCTTGCGTCGCCTTCTGCGTGAGGGTGCCAATCCGCGCTTCAAGGGCGACACGGTTGGCGTCGGTGAGCGGTTCCACAAACGCCTGGGTGCGCGAGGCGTAGATGCTGGCCAACCCCATCCCGTAGGCCGACAAGAGGCCTGAGAAGGGATGGATGTGGACTGTCCGCATGCCGAGGCGATCGGCAATCGCGCAGGCATGCTGACCCCCGGCACCGCCGAAGGAGACCAGCGCATAGTCGGTCACATCGTAGCCGCGCTGGACCGAGATCGTTTTGATCGCGTTGGCCATGTTCTCGACTGCGATGCGCAAGAAGCCATCGGCGATCTCGGCAGGCGTGCGGCCATCGCCGATCTCATCGGCCAGCGCCTGGAACTTGGCTTCGACGATAGCCGCATCCAAAGGCTCGTCCTGGTTCGGCCCGAAGATCGCGGGGAACAGATCGGGGCGCAGTTTGCCAACCATCACGTTCGCGTCGGTCACGGCCAATGGTCCCCCGCGCCGGTAGCAGGCGGGCCCGGGGTTCGCGCCGGCAGACTCGGGGCCAACCTGGAACCGCCCATCGCGATAGTGGAGCAGTGACCCGCCGCCGGCTGCCACTGTGTGGATGCGCATCATGGGTGCGCGGATGCGGACGCCCGCCACCTCGGTGTCGAACGCGCGCTCATAATAGCCAGCATAATGGGAGACATCGGTTGACGTGCCGCCCATGTCGAAGCCGATGATTTTCTCAAAACCCGCCATGGCGGCTGTCTGCACCGCGCCGACAACGCCGCCAGCGGGGCCCGATAGGATGGCGTCTTTGCCCTGGAACATGTCCGCTGCGGTGAGCCCGCCCGAGGACATCATGAACATCAGCCGGCAGCCGGTGCCTTCGACGCCCAGCTCGCTTGAAACCTGGTCGACATAGCGCCGCAGGATTGGCGAGAGGTACGCATCGACCACCGTCGTGTCGCCGCGTCCGACGAGCTTGACCAAGGGCGACACTTCATGGCTCGCAGACACTTGGGGGATGCCGCGCTGGCGTGCGGCCCGTGCGAGCAATGCCTCGTGCTCGGGGAAGGCGTAGGCATGCATCAGCACAATCGCCACGGCCTTGATGCCGGAGCGTTCGACGGCATTAAGCGTTTCGGTGATCTGGTCGTCCGAGAGTGCCATCTCGACGGTGCCGTCGGCCAGTACGCGCTCGTCGACTTCCACGACCAAGTCGTAAAGTTGCTCGGGCAGGATGATCTGCTTGGCGAAAATGTCTGGCCGCGCCTGGTAGCCGAGCCGCAAAGCGTCGCGAAACCCCTTGGTGATGATCAGCGCAGTCGGCTCGCCCTTGCGTTCAAGAAGCGCGTTGGTGGCGACCGTGGTGCCCATTTTGACGGTCGCGATCCGGTCGGCGGGCACGGGCTCACCCGATGCGACGCCTAGGAACCGGCGGATGCCTTCGACAGCGGCATCGCGATAGGCTTCGGGGTTCTCCGACAGCAGCTTGGCGGTCTTCAGGTCGCCATCGGGCGTGCGCGCAACAATGTCGGTGAAGGTGCCGCCGCGATCGATCCAGAAGTCCCAGCGTTTGTCGTCTGACTGCGAGGCCGTCGCCATCTGTCTCTCCCAAGCCCATGGGCGCGCTCGGCGCCCTGCAGACGCTTACGTTGACAAATTATCGATAAATCGTCAACGTATTCACACAATGTGGAGGGCACCATGCACGGTGATGATCAGCGCGAGGATGAAAGCCAACCAGTGCGCGGCCTGGGCCCGGTGGTCTCCGCCGATCACCTGGCAAAGTCGGCCATCCCCGCACAATCGGAGTTCGAGTTTGCGCTCACCATGACCGTGCACGCGTTCAACCGGTGGATGACGCGTTGCATGGCGGCTGCGGGTGAGGGGGGGCTTTCACCCCTAGAGGTGCTGGCTTTGCACCTGGTGAACCATCGGGGCCGACCCAAAACGCTGGCCGATCTGTGTTTTGTCCTG
>JAHCMG010000255.1 GCA_019192585.1 Devosiaceae bacterium MH13 | reverse complement strand
CAGCATCTGATGCCCGGCGTTCAAGACCCGCAATTTCATGGCCTCATAGGCGTGGACATTGTCTGTGAAGGTTGCGCCGACCTGATCCCAATCGGGCCGGCCAGCGCAGAACTTGTCCTCAATCACCCATTGACGGAAGTTCTCGTGCGTCACCGGCGCCGCATCATGAACGCCCCACCGGTGCGCCATGGCAAGCTCCTGTGCCCCGGTGGCCGGGACAATGCAATCCACCATTGAGTTTGGAAAAACGACGGTCTCGTCGATCCAAGCGGCCATCTTCGGGTCTGATAGGGCTGCCAAGCCGACAATGGTCTGCCGTGCAATATCACCATTGCCCTGAAGATTGTCGCAGCTCAGCACTGTAAAGGGTGTGGCGCCGCGGTCGCGGCGGATCTTAAGGGCTGCGATGATCGCACCGAAGGCGGTCTTGGGCGCCAGCGGGTTCGCGGCGTCATGCACGATCGTCTCGCGGGTCGGGTCAAACGCGCCGGTCGCCGGGTTCCGATAGTAGCCGCCTTCGGTCACCGTCATCGAAACGATGCGGATGCTTGGGTCACTCAAGGCCTTGATGAGCGCTGCATTGTCCTCTTCGACGGGAACATAGTCGATCATCGACCCGATGATTTCAGCGTTGGCGTGGTCGGGCGACAGTTCGATCAGCGTTGTCAGGCAATCCTGCGCGATGAGCTGCTCACGCATCGCGGAGTCATAGGACCGAACGCCCGCCCCCAGAATCGCCCAGTTATGCGCCTTCCCATCCTGCATCAGCCTATGCAGGTACCAAGCTTGGTGCGCGCGGTGGAAGTTCCCCACGCCGATATGCACTATGCCCGCAGAGAGCGCCGCACGATCGTAGCGCGGCTTCAGAACCGTTTCGGGCAGTTCATGAAGCGTTGCTTGCGATAGAGTGCCGGGCGCCTGCGGGGCGACTAACTCATCCATTGCCCGCCATCCACATTGAGCGTTTGGGCGGTGATGTAACGGGCCGCATCGGAGGCGAGGAACACGCACGGGTCCGCGATTTCGCTAGGATCGCCCATATGCCCAAGCGGCACGCCTTCGCCGACTTCACGCTTTTTCTGCCCGATTGCCTTGTTTTCATATTGC
Organism: Devosiaceae bacterium MH13; assembly: GCA_019192585.1. Lineage (GTDB taxonomy): Bacteria > Pseudomonadota > Alphaproteobacteria > Rhizobiales > MH13 > MH13. The sequence continues at coordinate 6,191 of JAHCMG010000255.1, read as the reverse complement.
GCGAATTGCGCGTCGACATGGGTCCACATGGGCGTGTCAACGACACCCGGCGCTATTGCGTTGACGCGAATACTGTCGCCGGCAAGTTCCAGAGCGAGGCACTGCGTCACAGAAATCACCGCAGCCTTGGTTGAGCAGTAGACGGTGATGTTGGGTTCACCGCGCCGCCCCGCCTGGCTCGAGAAATTGACGATCGCGCCACCGCCGCGCTGCTTGAGGTGCGGCACCACCGCTTGGCACATAAAGATCGTGCCGCCGACATTCACGTCATACTGACGCCGATAGTCTTCGGTGGTGATCCGGTCGATCGAGGCCATGTTGAAGATGCCGGCATTGTTGACGAGGATGTCGATGCCGCCAAAAGCGTCCGTGACCGCCTCAACGCATGTGCCTATGGATGTGAGGTCGGTGACATCAAGATGGACAGGCAGCGCAGCGGCGCCGATGGCGCTGGCGGTTTGCTGCGCTTCATCCAGAAGCACGTCGCAGACCGCAACCTTTGCGCCGGCCTTGGCATAGGCTTTACAGATGGCGCGCCCGATGCCGCGCGCACCGCCCGTAACCAGAGCAACTTTTCCGGTGAGAGGCCCTTGTGTCATAGTCTTAGTCCTTCGGCATCAAAGCGGTGAATGCGGTTCTCGTCGGGTGTCAGATAGATCGTATCGCCATGGTGCATGGAAACTTCCCCGCCAGCGCGCACGGTGATCGGTTCGTTGCGGCCCTCCATGTGAACATGGAAGAACGTGTCTGAACCCAGATGTTCTGAAACACCAATCGAGCCTTTCCACAAACCCTCCGTTGCCGAAGCCGTGATGTGTTCGGGGCGCACCCCGATGGCATGCGCATCATGTTTGGCCGCTTCCTCGCCCTCTAGGAAGTTCATCTTCGGTGAGCCGATAAAGCCCGCGACGAAACGGTTGCGTGGCTCGCGATAGAGCTCCAGCGGGCTACCGACCTGCTCGATCCGGCCGGCCTGCAGAACGACGATTTTGTCGGCCATGGTCATTGCCTCCACCTGGTCGTGGGTCACGTAAATCATGGTGGTTTTCAGCCGTTCATGCATCTCGGAAATTTCGATGCGCATCCCCACGCGCAGGGCGGCGTCGAGGTTCGAGAGCGGCTCGTCGAACAGGAAGGCGGACGGCTCGCGAACAATGGCACGCCCGATGGCGACGCGTTGGCGTTGGCCGCCTGACAGGGCCGCCGGTCGCCGGTCGAGATAGTCTGTCAGGTTCAGAACGGCAGCCGCTTGCTCTACGCGCCGCGTTTGCTCCGCCTGATCCATCTTCGCCATCCGCAAGGGGAAGGCGATGTTCTTACGCACCGACATGTGCGGGTACAGCGCGTAGGACTGGAAGACCATGGCGAGGCCACGTTTGGCGGGCGGAACGTTGGTGGCGTCACTGCCATCGATGCGGATGTGCCCGCCGGGCGGGTCGAAACCTGAGAAGGCAGGGTCGCCGGGCACGCGGACAAGGGCTTAGGGTGTTGGTCTAAGTTGAGTTGCCGGGGGACTAACTTTGCCGGCTTTGGCGTCTAGAGCCCTTACAACCCGGCCAAAACTCAAAGGTCCAATCCTGCAACGCAGCTAAAGCAATCTATGCTGGGATGTTACCTCCAGTGCGCGGTCTTGGCGCGCATCGCCACCTTTAGATGGCGCGTGCGACGCCAGCACCTGGTCTCGCTCATAGATAAGAGCAGCGATGGTCGAGCCATGCGCCACGATCGTTCCAGTTAGCCACCGGTTTACCAGATAATTTGGTTGCGGCATGTGCACATCGAACCTCTCGACCAAAGCGATGGTGTTCTGCGCGCCCAGCCAGTCGTCATCGACGACCCACTGGTTGACCGTGAATAATCGCAGAGCGCGCCCGTGCGGATCCACGCCGATGGCGACCAGGTGATGGATGGGACCTTTGGGACCGTTGGGCCGAAGAAATGTATGAAAGTGCCCGTGCTCGCCCGGTATGGTGGAATGGCTATGGTAGAACCAGTGGGCGCCGGTCGCTGGGTCGAAAACCTCGCCGAGCGGGTATTTGGTCCAGCCTTCAGGTTGATCGATACCCTTAAGTGTTTCGGTCAAAACCGATGCACCGCCTTTCGCCAAGACTTGCTCACAAAAAGCGATCTCTTGGCGCGCCTGATTGCTAGCATCATCACTCATGGACGTTGCAACGGCGGTGGTGGAGGCGGCGCGAGCGCGGGTTGCTCATCCCGCTGCATTGGCGGCGGCGGCGGTGCGACCAACGGCTGAACCGAACCTGCTGCACACGGCGCGCTTGCGGCACAGGGTGCAGTGCCCACGGCGCATGGTGCTGCTCCTGTAGGAGCATCTCCGGGCAGCGCGGCCGGAGCGGGCTCAGGCACCCCGTTTGACGCATGATCGAGCGCCACAACGCCAGTCGTCATCGCCAGCGCCACTGCAAACAGCGTCGTGTTCCGCGTGGTGCTCATTGTTTTTTGAACCCATCAAGACCAAACACAGGCCTTGCAAAAACACCGAGTGTTGACCCTGCAAATGCAGCTACCAGCCACAGCCATCCATGGACACTGCCTGAGGCAATGCCCGAGAATAGGGCACCAATGTTGCAGCCGAAACTGAGGCGGGCACCATAACCCATTAGCAAACCGCCCAGAGCAGCTGCCACAAACGAGGCCAACGGCACAGCCACCTTGGGGGCAAACTTACCCGCCAAAGCTGCCGCAAGCGCTGCGCCAAGGATGAGCCCGAAGTTCATGACGGACACGCTGTAAGCAAGAACCGAACTTTGCAGCGCTTGGGCTTGCGCCGGCCAGGTCCAAAATTCCCAACTGGCGACTGGCACGCCAAGGGCGTCCGCAATCTTCGCGCCCCAAAGCCCGAACCCGTAAGTAATCGACCATGGGTGACCAGCGACCAAAAGGGTCGCCACGTTCAATAGCGCCAGGACGAGTCCGGCACCCACAAGCGGCCAAGGACCTTGGAGGATCCATTGCCAACCAAGGCGACGCGGCCCCGCATCAACCTCTAAGGATCCATGCGCCCGGCGTTCGATCATCACCGTTAGCAAAGCGATAAATGCCAAACCGGCCAGTGAAACCACGAGCGCAAGTGGAACACCCAACGTCGCACCCAAGCTGATGGGCGGCAGCGCAGGTTGACCCAACCACCAAGGAAGATGCGCTGTTCCCACCACAGCGCCAACAATGAAGAAGACCAGCGTCACCAACATACGTGATGAGCCGCCACCAACTGTGAACAGCGTACCCGAGCCGCAGCCTCCGCCAAGTTGCATTCCAATGCCAAAAATCGCCGCACCGATGAGGACGGAGACCCCAACGGGCGCAATCGCTCCAACAAGTGGCTGAGCCCCCACACTGCCCGCATCCAGAAGGGGCATCATGGCCAGCCCTGCAATCGCAATCATCAGCATCTGAGCGCGAACACCGCGGCCTCGCCGCTCAACAACCATGCGGCGCCAGGACCCAGTGAAACCGAAAGACCCAAAGTACAATGCAACGCCGAGGCCACCACCAATCAGGAACAGGCTGGCCTGACGGAAGTCGACGAAAAACCAGATGGCGGCAAAGCCGGCCACCAGGAACGCCGCTGCAACCGACGCTGGTTGCCGGTCGATACTGGCGTCCGGCAAGTACGGCAATGCTTGCTGCGAAGAAGGTGCCGATTGAAGCATGATCTGAACCTGTATCTTCGAGTTTGCTGCATCTATCGACGAAAACGAGAGCAGGTGCCGAGCGATGACACCCGGCACCTGATGACCATGTTCTGAAAAGCGCTTAGTTCACAGTGCGCGGCGGATCGAGAGGAAGATCAGGGTTCTGTGTCCACTCCGCCATGGAGCCGTCGTACATCGCCGTTTCGGTGTTCCCGAGCACTTCAGAGAGCCCAAACCAAGCTACCGATGCCCAGTGGCCGGTGTTGCAAAAGGTTATGCTGGCGTCACTTGCGCCAACGCCAACTGCGGCAGCAAGCGCTTCCACGGTCTCCGGCTCAACAAAGCTGGCAAAATCGCTCGAGTAGAACCCGTGATGAGGCAGGTTGACCGCGCCGGGTATAGTGCCGGGAACTGCAGCCACACGGCTCTTGCTTTCGCCGCGAAACTGCTCAACGGGGCGTCCATCGACCAGCACAACGTCGCTGTCGATCGCCGCCAGAACATCATCGGCAGTGGCCAGCAACGTGTCGTTCAGCGCAACATCGAAGTCGCTGGGCTGTGCTACGGCCGGTTCAGCAACGCGCTCGCCGCCGAGGGCATCATATTGACGCCAACCGCCATCCAATATCGAAACTTGATCGTGCCCAAGGTAGCGGAACGTCCAGTACACGCGCGTTGCGGAGCCGAACTCGGTCGAGTCAGTGCCCCAGGGCACGATGACAACATGGTCGTCATTGTCGACGCCGAGGCTTTCGATGAGTGCGGTGATTTCGTCAATCGCGGGTAAAGCGCCAGGAACGCCATCGATCTCAGTGCGCCAACCCGCCGAACCATAAGGTGCGGAAACGGCATGTGCGATGTAGGGCAGCTCGCCAAGGTCGGTGCCTTCGACATTGGCTCGAATGTCTATCACGACGACGTTTTCGTCGGCCGCGTTTTCAATAACCCAATCAGCGGTCACCAGAGGCCCCGCGCCATCGAGTGCGATTACAGGGGAGACGGATAGGGCGAGCGCAGCGAAAGTGATAGAGAGGCGTTTCACGGTAGCGTTCCTTTTCGGTCACTTTGAACAGATCTTCGACATTCTAGGTTATCGACCAATAATGACCCTTTTTTAGCCAAGCACTCCTGACAGCGCGAGGCATGAGAACGATGCCGACGACCCGTTTTTGGAATGCTGTTCTATTTTTCGAGTGAGGAAGAAAAATAAACACCGCACACACCTTCAGAGCAACGCTTTCTCGGAATTTTCGTTCGTCAGTTGCGTCTAATGTTCTGACCTGGCCACTGATGACATCGCTGATCGCTGCGGAAGACGCTCCCATCAAAACGGGCTTTCAGCGGGTCCTCGCAACCACATAGCCTGCGTCGCGCTTTTCAAGGATCGGGGACCTGATCGCGCCGCGCACCAGGGCTGGATCTGGCAGGGCATCGCGCCAACGCGTGCCCTGCTCCATCGCCACGGCGATGCCGACCGGCGCGATGTCCGCTTTGCGCAACAGGCGCAGCACCGCCGCCAAGGAAGTGCCGGTGCTGACGACGTCGTCGACCAGCAGCACCCGGCGTCCGGTCAGCACGGGCACCATGCGCGGATCGAGGTAGAGGGTTTTGCCCTTGGCAGGCGACGTGATCGAGCTGATCGGCTCGGACAGGTCATCTGTGTACCAGAACTTTCGCGAATACCCCAAGGCGACCATGCGCGCGTGACCCAGCAGCCGCGCCACCGCATTGGCCAAGGGCAGGCCAAGCGTTGGCACGCCGACGACGACATCGATGTCGCCATCGCGCCAATGCGCGGCCATGACGTCGCTGAGCGCATCTTCAACGGCAAAGGAGGCTTGGTTGACGATGAGCGATGCCACCGCGCCCGCGCCACTGGGCAAGTCGCGGATCGGCAGGCGCAGCTGTCGACCGTCGGGCAGCGTCGCGGGATAGGCGTCGCGATACACGGTCTCAGGGCCTACCGGATGCGTGCCCAGCGCTTCAAGAACCTGCCAAAACTCGTGCGGTCTCAAAGTCATCACTTGGCCTCTTGTCTCACACGCGTCCTTGGTTCACACCGGTTTGATACCGCTGAGGAAGGATTGGCAAGCCAGGACCGGCGAGTAAGGATTGGCAAGCAATGTCCAAACCCATCGAGATCGACGCGGACGAGTTGAAAATGCTGGTCGACCTCCGGCATGACCTCCACGCCAACCCGGAACTGGGATTTGAGGAAGAACGCACATCGGACATTGTCGCTGCGAAACTGGCTGAGGTGGGCATTGCCGTCGACCGGGGCCTCGGAAAAACCGGCGTGGTGGGCACGCTGACGGTCGGCGACGGCCCCGACCATATCGCGCTACGTGCCGACATGGATGCGTTGGCGATGCCCGAAACGGCCGACCGGCCCTACGCATCCAAAACGCCCGACAAAATGCACGCCTGCGTCCATGATGGGCACACGACGATGCTGCTCGTCGCCGCGCGGCACCTGGCGCGGACGCGGAACTTCAACGGCACGGTGCATTTCATCTTCCAGCCAGCCGAAGAGGG
>JAHCMG010000254.1 GCA_019192585.1 Devosiaceae bacterium MH13 | reverse complement strand
CCGCAGAGCGAGAAATAGGCCGCCAAGCCACCTACCCCAGCGCTGCTATGCCGTGGTAGCGCAAGGCCTCTCGACCGTTTCACATCAGGGCTCTTGATGACCTCGCCTTCCGACCTGCGGACCGTGCGCACGGCGCTGCTTTCCGTCTCCGACAAAACCGGCCTCGTGCCCTTCGCCCAATCGCTTGCCGCGCTTGGCGTGACCCTCATCTCAACCGGCGGCACCGCCCGCGCCCTGCAGGAAGCTGGGTTGGAGGTCACCGACATCGCGGCGGTCACCGGCTTTCCCGAGATGATGGATGGGCGGGTGAAGACGCTTCACCCCAAAGTGCATGGCGGGCTCTTGGCCGTCCGCAGCAACCCCGAGCACGAAGCCGCCGCCCAAACGCACGGCATCGGTATGATCGACCTCGTGGTGGTCAACCTCTACCCGTTCGAGGAGACGGTCGAAGCGGGCAAAGACTGGCAGACCACCATCGAGAACATCGACATTGGCGGCCCAGCGATGATCCGCTCCGCCGCCAAAAACCATGCCGATGTGCTCGTCTGCACGGACCCGGCAGACTATGGGCAGATCACGGCCGAGATAAGCGCCAACGCGGGCGCGACGTCCCTGGCAACGCGCCAGGCGCTGGCGGGCAAAGCCTATGCGCGCACGGCAAGCTATGACGCGGCGGTCGCCCGATGGTTCGCGCAAACCTCCGACACACACCTGCCGCCGAAGCTGACCCTTGGCGGCACGCGCGCACTCGAGATGCGCTACGGCGAGAACCCGCACCAGGCCGCCGCGCTCTACTTAACAGGGGACAAGCGCCCCGGCGTCGCGCGGGCGACCCAGGTGCAGGGCAAGGAGCTGTCCTACAACAACATCAATGATGCGGATGCAGCCTTTGAGCTCGCCGCGAGCTTTGACCCTGCGCAGAGGGCCGCCGTCGCCATCATCAAGCACGCGAACCCGTGCGGCGTGGCCTGTGCCACAACGCTGGCGGAAGCCTATCAGCTGGCGTTACGCTGCGATCCGGTCTCGGCGTTTGGCGGCATCGTGGCGCTCAACGGCACGCTCGACGCGGACGCCGCTGAGCACATCACCAAGGTCTTCACCGAGGTGATTGTCGTGCCGGATGCGACCGATGAGGCAAAGGCGCTGATCGCCAAGAAGAAGAACCTCAGGCTCTTGCTGACGGGCGGCCTGCCGGACCCGGCAACGCCCAGCCTGTCGATCAAAACCGTCGCGGGCGGGTTCCTCGCGCAAACCGGCGATGGGCTTTTGCCCGCAGCCCTTGAGCTGAACACCGTAACCAAGCGCGCGCCGTCTGATCAGGAGCTCGCGGACCTGCGGTTCGCGTTCCTCGTGGCCAAGCATGTGAAATCGAATGCCATCGTCTACGCCAAAGACGGGGCGACGGTGGGCATCGGCGCGGGCCAGATGAACCGGCGGGACTCGTCGCGCATCGCCGCCAGCAAGGCCCAAGAAGCCGCCGAGGCGGCGGGTCTGCCGCAATCGCTGGCCATCGGTTCCGTTGTCGCGTCCGATGCGTTCTTCCCGTTCGCGGACGGGCTACTGGCTGCCGCCGAAGCGGGGGTCACAGCCGTCATTCAGCCCGGCGGATCAATCCGCGATGAAGAGGTCATCGCCGCGGCGGACGAAGCGGGCCTCGCGATGGTTTTCACCGGCGTGCGCCACTTCCGGCACTGACCTGGTTCGCGGCGCTACTGTTTGGCGCCCTCAGCCACCACCGCTTCGAGCGACAGAGGCTCTTCGACATTCACGACCGCGAGCTCTCGCAGTTCGGCGTTCGACAGGTAACGCAGGTCTGCAGGCGGCACATCGAGCGACAGATCGATGAAATGCCCGTTCACGCCCATATCGACGGCGTACACTTTGATCATCGCGGCGACCGCCTCATCACCCGGGCGCATGATCACGCGGCGGTCCGGCTCGAGGTTTGCCGGGAAGAACCGGTGAACGCCGATCACGCCATCTTCGGCGTAACGCTTCACACCACCCAAAAAAGAAAACGTGCAGGCCGATGCACAATCGCCAGGGCGTAGCCGGTAGCCGCCCGTTGGCTGGCGCTGCGCCAGCCCAACTTGCGTGCTGAACCCGTACCGCCGGATCTCGCGGCCCAGGCGCAACCCAGCAATCACGTCGCCGCCCGGTGAATCAAGGACCACCGTGAGGGCTGTTTCTGCCAAATCGTAGCGGCGGACAAACTGGCGAAACTGGGCGGCCGTGAAGTCTTTGATGTCGCCAACAGCGCGGACATAGCGGCAGCTTGCGCAGTCGAGATCATTATCGACCAGCGAGAAGCGCATGGGCTGCTCATCAAGCTGCGACTGGGTCTGAGCCTTCGCTTCACCTGCGCCGGAAAGCCCGAAGCAAGCGGCCGCGGCCAGTAGCGCGGCGAGCAAACGGCCACCTTTGGCGAGAAACGGAACTCCCATCAGGTCCTCCAGCTGTGGTACCTCAAGACTTGGCTTAACCGGCGCGCGGATCAAGTACCCCTCAGCCCGCAGTGCGCGGCGAGCGTACGGTCATCAGCACCACAGCGCCTGTGACGAAGAACACGACGAGGACGGAAACGCCGGCCCGCTGATCCATCGTCAACGCTGTGACGGTCGCCACCGCCCAGGGCCCCACAAAGCTCGTCACCTTGCCTGAGAGCGCGAACAGACCAAACGTCCGAGCGCGGGCCTGAGGCGGGGCAAGCCGCGCCAGCAGCGCCCGCGAGGATGCCTGAAGTGGCCCAGCCGCTGCCCCGATGAGCCCGCCAAGCGCAAGGTAGAGCTTCTCGGACAAAGCGCCGTACAGACCATCTCCCCCCTCAACGGGGACCACGAAGAACACGCGGTCTGCCGTCAGAGAGAGGATGCACAGGCTGGCAAAGGTCAGCACCGCAAGCGACGTCAGCACCACGGGCTTTGCGCCGACGCGGTCTTCCAAGGGGCCACCGATGAGCGCGCCAGCGGTGCCGGTGATCGTCAACAAGATGCCGAACAGGCCCACTTCTACGGGGCTCCACCCGAAGACCCCGGTGCCGTAGATCCCGCCGAACGCGAACAGCGCCACGAGACCATCGGCGTAGAGCATGTGTGCGATCAGAAAACGAAACAGCGGCGGGTCGCGCCGCAGCGCCGCAAGGCCGGCCCGCAGATCGGCGAGCCCTTGCCGCACCGCTTGGCCGCCACTGAGCGAACTGCGCGGCTTGTCCGGGGTGAACGTAAAGAGCGGCAGCACCAGAACCGCGAACCAGAGGGCCGTGAACGGACCGACGGCGCGATCGCCTTCGCGCGCTTCGGGGTCAAGGCCGAACACGGGTTCGAGCCCAAACAGGGTCCGCCCCGTGTCAGCTGGGGCGACCATGAACCCGATCGCGATGACAATCGTCACGATCGCTGCGGCGTAGCCCGACGCCCAACCGTGAGCGGACAGCCGGCCGAGCCGATCGGGTGGCACGAGCGACGGCATCATCGCGTTGTTGAACACGCCCGCCATCTCGGCCGCGACGGTGCCGATCGCGTAGACGACCAGCGCCAGCAGCAAGGCATTGGCAGCGCCCGGCGCCGCGAACCACAGGCTGCACGCGCAGACCATCATGATCAGCCCGAGCCCAGCGATCCAGGGTTTGCGGGGCCCGGCTGCATCGGCAATCGCGCCCAGGGGCGGCGAGAGGAACGCTATGGCAAGGCCGGCAAAGCCTGCCGCAAACCCCCACGCTGCCTGCCCCTGCGCCGGCGTCTCGGCCAGCGTGGAGATCACATAGGGCCCGAACACAAAGGTCGTGACGAGCGTAAACCACGGCTGCATCGCCGCATCAAAAAGGATCCAGCCCGCCCGACCACGGGCACCGGGATAGGTGGTTGGAGACGCGCCGCCCTCAGACAAGATCGTCCAACAGACCGCCCGCCACCGCCAGCATCGACACCGTCAGCTGATCACCATCGACGATGGCCCAGATGGCTTTGGAGGCGCGGGCAACCTTGTCTTCCCGCTCCTGCCGCCAGGCGTCGACGCCGCCTTCGGTCTGCAAAACCTCGATGGTCAGGCGCCGCCGCGCAGAGGCCAGCGACTGGCGCGCCCAGTCCAGCGCCAGCGCGTCGTAATAATCGCTGACTTGCAGCTCGCGTGCCGCCGCATCGAGTTTGCCGAGCCCGAAAATGGCGCCAAGCGTGAAGTAGGCCCGGGCGACAGTTTCAGGGTCCAGGCCGCAAGCGTCGCGCACCAGGATCACATCGGGCAAAATCGCGTAGACCGACATGGACGCGATCCGCTCGGCGAGCGCTTCGGGCACGCCCTGTTCGACATACTCCGCCGTCTCACGAGCGATCCGTTCGGCCACGGGCTGCGCCATTGTAGCGGGCAGGACGGGCTCAAAGGCCGCGATGCCCTCGCGGTAATGCTCCACCACGCCGGCAAGGCCAGCGCTGAAATCGACATTGGTGAGGAACCAGCCAATCCGGTCGATCACAAGGCGCTGGATCGAGCCGTAAAGCTCGAGCTGCAGCGCGCCGCCAATCTGGGCATCGAGCGCGTCGATCTGCTCATTGAGCGCGGTCAGTTGGTACGCATCGCGGACAATCGCAAACGCGCACGCAATGTCGGCTTTCGAGGCGCCGGTCGTATCGGAGACGATCTGAATGACCGTCGCGCCGCCGCGATTGATCATGGAGTTCGCCAGTTGCGTCGCGATGATCTCACGGCGCAGCCGGTGGCCCTCGATCTCCTCGCGATAGGGCTCGTGCATCGGCGCGGGGAAATAGCGGTAGAGCTCGCGCCCCAAATAGGGGTCGTCAGGCACATCGGTGTCCAAGAGCGAGGAGAACAGGTCGATCTTGGCGTAGGCGAGCAGCACCGCAAGCTCCGGCCGGGTCAGCATCTGGCCCGCGTCGCGCCGCTCTTGCATGCCCAGCGTGTCGGGCAAGAACTCGACCGGGCGGTCCAGAAGCCCGGTGCCTTCCAGCGTGTCCATCAGCCGGGCCTGATAGCCAAAGTCGACCTCGCCCTTGGCTTCGGTCAGCGACAGAGACAAGGTCTGCAAATAGTTGTTCCGGAGCACCAAGGCGGCCACTTCGTCCGTCATCGCCGCAAGCAAGGTGTTGCGCTCTTCGCGCTCAAGCTTGCCCGCGGCCTCGGCGGCGCCGAGCGCGATCTTGATGTTCACCTCAAGGTCAGACGAGTTGACGCCGGCGGAGTTATCGATGGCATCGGTGTTGAGCCGAACGCCGTGAAGCCCCGCTTCGATGCGGGCGCGCTGCGTGATGCCAAGGTTGGCGCCCTCACCGATGGCGTTGACGCGCAACTCGGTCGCATCGATGCGGATTGCGTCATTGGCGCGGTCGCCGGCATCGAGATGGCTCTCGCTGGTCGCCTTGATGTAGGTGCCAATACCGCCAAACCACAACAGGTCGGCCTGCGCCTTCAGGATCGCGGTCATCAGTTCATTGGGCGTAACCGTGGCCTGCTCAAGCCCCAAAACCGTCAGCGCTTCACTCGACAGTTTGATCGACTTGGCGCTGCGCGGATAAATCCCACCGCCCGCCGAGAGCAACGACGTGTCATAGTCCTGCCAGCTTGAGCGGCCGAGGTCGAACAGGCGCTGTCGCTCGGCAAAGCTCGTCTTGGGATCAGGGTCTGGGTCAATGAAAATGTCGCGGTGATCGAAGGCGGCCACCAGTTTGATCGCCGGCGACAGCAGCATGCCATTGCCGAACACATCGCCCGACATGTCACCGACGCCCACCACCGTGAACGGCTCGGTCTGGATATCGGTGTCACGCTCGCGGAAATGGCGTTTGACCGCCTCCCAGCCGCCCCGCGCCGTGATGCCCATTTTCTTATGGTCATAGCCCTGCGAGCCGCCGGATGCGAAGGCGTCGCCCATCCCGAACCCATGCGCTTCTGAGATCGCGTTCGCGGTGTCCGAGAAGGTCGCCGTGCCCTTGTCGGCCGCCACCACCAAATAGGGGTCGTCGCCATCGAGGCGCACAACACCATCGGGCGGCTCAACACCCTCAAGACTGAGATTGTCGGTGACCTGCAAAAGCGAGGAGATAAAGATCTTGTAGGCTTCTGTGCCTTCAGCGAACCAGGCTTCGCGATTGTCGCGCGGTGGCAGCTGTTTGGGCACGAAACCACCCTTCGCGCCAAACGGCACGATGACGGCGTTCTTCACCTGTTGGGCTTTGGCCAGACCCAGAACCTCGGTGCGGAAATCTTGCGGACGATCCGACCAGCGCAAGCCGCCACGCGCGATCATGCCGCCACGAAGGTGCACCCCTTCGACACGGGGCGAGTAGACGAAAATCTCCCGCACGGGCCGCGGCTCCGGCCGGCCGTCCACGTTTTTGGAATCGATCTTGAAGGCGATCGTCGGCTGCGTGCCGCCATCGGGGCCGACCTGGAAGAAATTGGTCCGCAGGATCGACTGGATGAGGTTGAGGAAACGCCGAAGGATCGTGTCTTCGTCGAGGCTCGAAACCTCATCGAGCGCCATCGCAATCACGGCCGTGATCTTCTCGGCTTGCTGGTCGCGCTCGGTCTCGGTGCGGCGCGGGTCGTGGCGGGCATGAAACAGATCGACAAGGCTCGTGGTGATCGCGTCATGCTTGATCAGCGTCGCCCAGACATAGTCTTGCGAGTAGGACAGCAGCGCCTGGCGCAAATAGCGCGCGAGCGAGCGGAGCATGGCCACGTCGCGCCAAGCGAGGTTCGCCTGCGCGATCAGCGCGTTGAACCCATCGTTCTCGGCGCGGCTATACCAGACCGCGAGGAACCCAGCCTTTAACGGCTCGGCCAACGTTTCGAGATCGATAGGCTCCCCATCGGCCCGCTCGAGCAGAATGTCGTGCATCCAGACGGGCTCGGCATCTTTGCGCTGCACGCGGTACGTCCGCTCATTGATGCCGCGAAAACCCATCGCTTCAATGATCGGCATCCTGTCGGACAGCGCGATCGGGCTGCCAACATGGTAGAGCTTGAGGTCGACCTGCCGACTCTCCGTGCCCGAGCGCTCGCGGAACGCCAATTGCAGCGCGCGGCCTTCGCCCAGGCCCTCCATCGCCAGCGCGTCGTCCAGCGCCGCGTCGCCCGTGAAGGCTTCGCGGTACGCGCCGGTGAACGCGTCGGCGTAGCGGGTCAGCAGCAAGCTGGCGCGCACTGGGTCCTGGCTGGCCCGCACCGCTGAGCGGAACGTGTCCGCCCATGTCCGGACAATGCCGCCGACACCGTCTTCCAGAACATCTTGCGGGATGTCCGGTGTGACGCCCTCGGCGCGACCCAAGATGAAGTGCACCCGCGCCAGCGGCCCCTCGGGATAGGCGACGTACCAGGCCGAGACGCGGCCTTGATACTGCTCGGCAAGCCACTCACCGATCTTTATGCGGGTCGATGTCGAGTACCGCTCGCGGGGCACGAACACCAAGACCGAGACAAACCGGTCGAACTTATCGATCCGCGACAGCACCCGAACACGCGGCCGTTCGCCCAGCTGCAAAATGGCAGCGGCAAACCGGTGCAGCGTCTCGAGATCAAGCTGGAAGAGTTCGTCGCGCGGGTAACTCTCAAGCACGTTGGCGAGCGCCCGGCCTGAATGGCTGTCGGGGTCGTAGCCCGCGCGCTCCATCACCTGATCGGTCTTGCGGCGCAGGTACGGAATGTTCTTGGTCGAGCGCGTGTAAGCGGTCGCCGAGAATAGTCCGACGATCCGCAATTCGCCAAACAGCTTTCCGTCGGCGTCATAGGTCTTCAGGCCGACATAATCCATGTAAGTGCGCCGGTGCACACGGCTGCGGACATTGGCCTTGGTGACAATCAGCGGCTCCGGCCGCCGCAGAAAGTCCAGTAGCTCCGGCGTGTGCGTGACAAAGGTCGCGCCCTTGCGCAGCACCATCATATCGGGGTTCGCCAACAGGCCGAGCCCCACCTGATCAGTCCGCTCTAGCGCCCCACCTTCGCCATCATCGACGAAGCGATAGTCACGCATACCAAGGAACGTAAAATTATCATCCAGCACCCAGTCGATGAACTGGATGCCCTCGGCCAACTCGTCGACGGGCAGCGATGGGGGGTTCTTCTTGTACCCCATCACCACCTCTTCAACGCGGGCGCGCATGGCCTTCCAATCGCGCACCGCGACGCGGACATCGCTCAGCACCGCCTGGATGCTGCCCTCAAGCGTGTCGCGGTCGGAGACTGAATCCATCTGCTCGACATGGAACAAGATGAGGCTCTCGCGGATCGCCGCATCGTTGCCGACCGGGCGCTCATGGCCGAACACGTCCACAAGGTGGCCGTTCGCGTCGCGCTCGACCCACAAAACCGGGTGCAAAACAAGCCGCAGCTCAACGCCGCTGTTCTGCAATTCGGCCATCACCGAGTCGACCAGGAACGGCATATTGTCGTTGACGATCTCGACCACCGACACATCGGCAAGCACGCCATCGGCGCTCAGCGGCTTGGGATTATAGACCCGCACAAACGCCTCGCCCGAGCGCCGCTCGGCCATGCGCTCATAGGCTTCAAGGGCGACACCCGCCAACTCCGCGGGCGTGTAGGTGACCACATCTTCCGCCGCGCCTTCGCGGAACAGGGCGACCGCAAAGCGCGAGGTCGCCTCGGTCGTGCTAGGGTCTTCCGCAAGCAGCACCAGCGCGCTCTCGACCAATTTGCGCTTTCGAATCTCGATGGATTGACCCATAGGCCTGCCCCCTCATTGCCGCTCGCTTGCCCGCGAGTCTCTGCGTCCGCCACGCGCGACTATGGACAGATGGTCACCATGTTGTCGAGCAACACCTTGTCTTGAACACGCCATACCGCGCACCTATGACAAGCCGGTGGCGGCATGCAGTTCGCTGGGCGGCGCGCGCGGTGGCGCCGCAGCCAGTGCCAAGGTGAGTACGAACGATGGGTCAGAAACTGCCAGACTTTCCCACCACCCGCTGGTCGGATGCCATGGCGCCAAGCCTTGAGGACATGGAGCGCATGGCCATCGATGCGCTCAAAACGCTGCCCGAGCCTTTCCGCAGCCTCGCCCAGCAAACAACCGTGCGGATCGCCGAGTTCCCCGATCCTGATGTCCTCGCCGAGTTCGATGTCGACAGCCCGTTTGAGATCATGGGTCTGTTTGTCGGCGAAGGCATGTCAGAAGGTGGCGCGAGCCCCGAAACCGGCCGCCTCGATAACGCCATCTGGCTCTATCGCCGTCCCATGCTCGACTATTGGGCCGAACACGAAGAAACACTCGGCTCGGTTGTGCGGCACGTGTTCATCCACGAGCTTGGCCATCACATTGGCCTGTCGGACGATGATATGGAGCGGATCGAGGCCGGCGCTTAGCCTATAAACGCCGTCCATGCGGCGGCGAAGGCCATTGCAGCGACCATGGCCGCGACAGCACTGCGCGTCGCCAACATCACGACGACGGCCACGGCCACGGCAGCGGCCTCTCGGGTGCCGTTGTTGACCACAAACGTCGCAACGATCGCCGCCAGCACCGACGCGGACATGGCTTCGAGAAAACTCGTCACGCGCGGTGACACGGTGACAAAGCGCATCACATACGCCCCGCCGAGCCGGGTGAGCAGCGTGACGATGGCCATCATCGCGATCGCAAGATAAGCGGTTTGCGGGTCTACCATCACGGCACCTGTTTGGGTTGGGCGGGGAAGACCAGCCCTGCCGCCCCACCGGCAAGGGCCGCAGCGATGATGTTCCAACCGGTTGGCAGAACCGGAAGCGTGATCACCGCCACAACGCAAGCCACCGCCACGGGTACCGCGGCCCGCAAATTGGGGATCATGCCGACGGACAGGGCAGCGAAAGCGCCTGCCATCACCACATCGACGCCGTAGCGCTCCAATTCGCCAAGAAGCGCGCCTGCAAACACGCCAACCGCTGTGGCAAGCGCCCACACGGCCCACAGGGCCAGCCCGCCACCGAACAGTTGGCCAAGGTCGCGGCGGCCTTCGTTCACCGACTTGTAGGTGTCGGCGAAGTTCAGATCGGTCAAAAGCACCAGCGACCAGAACCAGTGCCGCGCCGGCAACGGGTTCACATAAGGCGATATCGCAGCGCCCAGGATGAAGTGCCTTGCGTTGACGGCAAACATCACGAGCGCCATCGAAACAAAGGGCAGCGGGCTCTGCCACAGATCGAGCACTGCAAACTGCGCCGCACCCGCGAACACGATCAGGCTCATGATCAGCGCTTGGTCGGCCGTCAGCCCAGTTTCAATCGCCGCCACCCCGTAGGCGACGCCAAATGGGAACACGAACACCGAAAGCGGCAACAGCCTCTGACCGCCGCGGGCAATGCCGCGAGCGGTGAAGCTCACCGAAGCTTTTGGGGCGGGGGAAACATCATCCATAGTCTGCCACTGTCAGAGAGCTTGAGAACGGTCAAGTGGCGTCGCACGGGGCCTTCATGCAGCCTTGTGAGGGGGGTCCGCGCTTGCTAACAGAGCCGCCAACAAGGAGAGTTTTCCCTGATGGATAAGTTCACATCGCTCACATCCGTGGCCGCGCCGATGCCGGTGATCAATATCGACACCGATATGATCATCCCTAAGCAGTTCCTCAAAACCATCAAGCGCACCGGGCTTGGCAAAAGCCTGTTCTTTGAAATGCGCTACCATGAGGATGGCACCGAGAACGCTGACTTCGTTTTGAACCAGCCCGCCTATCGCAACGCGCAGATCCTCGTTGCCGGCGACAATTTTGGCTGCGGCTCAAGCCGCGAGCACGCGCCCTGGGCCCTGCTCGATTTTGGCGTGCGCTGCGTGATCTCCACGAGCTTCGCGGACATTTTCTACAACAACTGTTTCAAGAACGGCATCCTGCCGGTTGTCGTGACGCCCGAAGAACTCGACAAGCTGATGGACGACGCACAGCGCGGCCAAAACGCGACGCTGACCGTCGATCTTGAGAGCCAAACGATCAAAGGCCCGGATGGCGGCACGATCACGTTCGAGATCGACGCGTTCCGTAAGCACTGCCTGCTCAACGGCCTCGACGATATCGGGCTGACTTTGGAAAAAGCGCCCGCCATCGACAGCTTCGAGAGCGGCATGACGGCCGCCCGCCCCTGGGTTTAAGAGCGGCGCGGGGCGATCAGTAGTCGCGCTCGAAGAACACGCCCAGCGACGAGTCGCCATTGGTGTCAACGCCGCCACGCACCGTCAGGCCATCAGTGACATCAAGGTTGATGGTCGTGCGGGCCGTGCCGGCGGTGTTGGCTTCGACGCCGACATAGACATTCTCTTGAACATACTGTCCGGCTCGCACGGCCGGGTTCCCGTCGTCGTCGGTTAGGACCTCGATATCGGTGAGGCCCAGCCCATCGCGCAGATCGCCAAGGGCGGAGCCGTTGCTTTCGCCCGCAAGCTCGGCGGCCGCGAGCGCCAGCTGTCCCAGCTGAATGGGCGAGAGCTCATTGAGCCCCCGGTCGAAGATCAGCCGCGAAAGTACCTCGTCCTGCGGCAAGGGAGGCTGCGAGGACAGATTGATCCGCGGGTCCGAGACGCGGCCGCTGACGCTGATCACCACATCGATGGAATCGCTTTGGGTACGCCCAACAATGTTCAGGAACGGGTCCAGATCCCCGATCAGCGTCACCGAACCCTCATCGAGCGCGATCCGCTGGCCGAGAATGTCGATACGCCCCCGGATCAGCGTAAACGCGCCAACAGGCGCGATCGCGTTTGCAGTGCCGCCAAGCGCCACCGAGCCGCCCAGCTCGGCATTCACGCCGCGCCCGCGCACGAAGATCTGGTTGGGCGCGTTGACCTGCACATTCAGTGCGATCTGCGGCCCGCCACCGCCGGTCGACGACCGCTCGCGCGCCATCGCACGCTCAAAGGTCTCGCGCACCCGGGCCGGCGCTGCTCGATGCTCGACATCCACAAAGCCCGATGCTGCCGCAAAGCTGGACGGTATCTGGATGTCGGCACGTTCGACAGAGATGGTCCCACTCATCAGCGGGCTTCGCTGCAAGGGGCCGGTCAGCGCCAAGTCGCCGCTCGCGGTCGCGACCACCAAGGTTCCATCGGCATAGCGCACGCTGTTGAGCGTCAGCCGCAAGTCCGCCGGCAGTCCGCTGCCAAGGCCAACTTGCCCCGCGAGCGCCAGCGTCCCCCCACCAACGACGGACGCGCCGGCATCTTCAATCACCACCGCATCGCCCGCGAGCCGCGCGGCGAACCGCACGCCGCTCAGACGCACACCGGACAAACCGTCAGCCACCGAGACACCGTCAGCGGCAACGCGGCCGGTAACGGCGGGGGCGGAAAGGCTGCCGCGAGCGGTGGCGTTTAGCGACACCGTTCCGCCGAGTTGCAGGCCGGGCCGGTCCACGAACCGGCGAACGATGGCAACCGGCGCCGACCCATTGACGGTGACGTCCAAGCCCGGCCCGTCAAACGGCACCCGGCCGGAGCCGTTGAGGCCAATCCCGCCATCCGCCCGTACGGTCGCTGTATCGAGAACCACCGCGCCAGGCACCAAGCGCCCGCGCGCATCAAGGCGCGTGCCGCTCACGCCTGCTGATACCAGTTGCGGCGCGCTTAAGCCCGTGGCGGCGAGCGAAAACGCGCCGCCGCCCGCCGCATCGAGCGAGACTTGCGCCACCAGTGCGTCGCCGGCCCGTAGGCCGGAGCCGTTCACGGTACCCGACACTAGCGGCTCGCCCAGCGCGTCGCTGATGGAGACATCGAAACGCGCGCCACTCAGTTGCGCACCAGAGGCGCGAAGATCGCGGGCCAAGCCAATGGCGCGCACGAGCTGCTGGCCGTTTTGGTTCACGAGCGTGACGTCCGCGTCCACCGCCCCGCGCGCGCGTTGCAAGGCCAGCGCGGCCAGCGTTTGAATGTCGGTCGCGCGGACGGCCACCGATCCGTCGACCAGGCCTGAAAAGGCCTGCTGGACGAGCGAGCCGGTGACCGTTGCGCCATCGGTCGTAACAGACAGAGCGTCGAGCCGGCGGGTTTCATCATCAACGCGCACTTGCACTGACGCGCCGATCGGCGCTGAGCCCAGCTGCCCATCGGCCACCACGTCGCCGCGCAGCACACCATCAGTGAGTTCCCCCGAGAAGCCCGCCGTCAGCGCGCGCGCCGGCTGGCCGGCCAAGCGTCCTTCCGGCAGGTTCGCTGTCAGGTCGATCACAAGCGGATCGCCCGCATCTTGTCGCAACGTGCCGACAAGTTCCGCGGCGCCCCCCACCTGTGGAGACAAAACGCCCATATCGGTGAGGCTGGCGTTGAACTGAACATCGGCGGTCTCGCTCGAACGGCGACCATCAAGTTCCAATTCGATTTGCGG
Source organism: Devosiaceae bacterium MH13 (assembly GCA_019192585.1). Taxonomy (GTDB): domain Bacteria; phylum Pseudomonadota; class Alphaproteobacteria; order Rhizobiales; family MH13; genus MH13. Next base: position 1,466 of record JAHCMG010000254.1, on the reverse strand, counting down.
ATTTGCGAGGGTCAGGCCGCGCGCCGCAAAGCCCGTTTCCGACCGCGCGATGCCGCCCGACAGCCGCGTCGTGCCCGCAAGAAGGCCATCGAGCGCGGCCTGCTCGCTGCGCAACCGCTCTCCCACGCCATCAACCTCAAGGTCGAACGCGCCGGTGACCGGGTTCAGCATCCCGTCGGCTTGCAGTGACACAGCACCACGCAACGGAACACCAGCAAGAGCGGCCAGCGGCGCCACCTCGTTGGCGACAAGCTGGAGGGTGCCGTCGAACTGGGTGTCCTGAAGTGTGCCAGAGGCCAGCGCATCAAAGGCCGCACCATCAACGCGCAGCGCGTCGAGCTGCACCGGCTCGCCCGCTTCCCAGGCGCCATCGAGCGCCAAAACCAGCGCTCCGGCGAGCACATCATCGATCTCGGGGTCGGCGGCGGACAGGCCCGTCGCCAGCACGTTGCCGGCAAAGCTCAACGCCCGCGCTGCCGGTGCTTCCAGGTTTGAGGCTTCCCCGCCAAACTCAAGCGCCACGCTGTCGGCGGCGAACCCGCCGGTCCGCAAGCCCGAGAGCAGACCTTCGGCCCGCCAGGCATCATCACCAGGCTCCGACGCAAAGCCGCCATAGCGCGCGCGCAACTGACCGCCGGCGACATAGGTATCGCCGCCCGCGACGGGCAGCAGGACCGTCGAGCCGGCGGGCGGGGTCAGCGTGGCATCCACCGATAGAGCGGTGAGGAACCCATCGGGCGCGGTGTGCGCAGCCATGAGAAGATCCAGCGCGCCGCTGTCGATGGACATTCGGTCAAGGCGCGTGCCGCCCCCATCAAGCAATTCGCCATCGGCGCGAAGCCGTGTCTGTTCGCCAAAAAAGCCGCGATAGACCGGCGCCATCAGGTCTTGCAAAGACCCATCAAGCGCGACGGCGAAGCGGCGCCCCTCTGGCGAGCCCGCAAGCTCAAGTGCGCCGGTTGCCACCCGCTCGGCATCCGCATCGACCGCCAGATCGACACGCAACGCATCCAACGGGCCGCCACCTGACAGGGTCAGGGAGAGCGGCGGGCTGCCTTCGATGTTTAGAAGGTTGGCGACCACCCCGTCCGCAGGTTCATCAAGCGCCGCATCAAGCGCCAGTTCGCGAGACGCATCAAAAACGGCCTCCAGGCGCAGCGATCCGCCCGGGCCGTCGGTCCGGTCCATCACAAGCGCGGTGTCGAGCGCGCCGCTGGCAAGCGCGAACCGGCCTTCGGTTTCGAGCGTTGCGGTAAGGCCCATGACCTGTTCGCCAAGCTCAAGCGCGCTGATCGCCACCTGGTCGATGGCGATCTCCACGGGAAGGTCGGGCAAGCTGAACGAGCGCGCCTCAGGGTCCGGCGCCGCCTCTTCGGCCTCAGGCATCCGTGTCCAAACGATGCGATCTGCCGTCAGCGCGTCGATGTCGAGCACGCCCCGCAACAAGGCCGTACGGGTCCACTGGA
>JAHCMG010000253.1 GCA_019192585.1 Devosiaceae bacterium MH13 | reverse complement strand
CCCGATCAGCTCGACGCCGGGACCTTGCTGTCAGCCTACGAGGCCGCACGTCCGGCTATGTTGGCCGCTGCGGGCAGTGATGAGGCCGGCGGTCTCCTGGGCGCGCTCGGCGAGCGGGCGCGGCAGATGGTCAGCATCCAGTCACCCGACGGACCCGTTGCGGGCGCCGACACCATCTCAGGCGGCATCGACCAGGTTGGTGCGTTGCTTGCCGCCGGACGGTTTGCCGACGCAGAGGCCGCCCTGTCGGCCTTACCCGACGCCGTAACGGGCGCCGCGGCGGACCTGGCCGGTTTGCTCTCGGCGCGGACAGCGCTCGATGCGGCTATCGCGGCGGCGCAAACGGGCCTTGTTGAGGTTCTGGCGAACCCGACCCCAGCGGCGGACCCCGCATGATCGCGGGCACCCATCAACAGCGAGGAGCATGATCGTGCTGCGCGTTCTTATCTTTTTGGGCATCGTTCTTGCCGGCGCTCTTGGCTTCGCCTGGCTGGCCGACAGGCCGGGCACCGTGTCGATCGACTGGATGGGTTACCAGATCGAGGTGACGGCTATGATCGCCATGATGGCGGTCGCGGCGCTGGTGGTGGCCGTGATGCTGACCTGGTGGATCCTCAAAGCCATCATCCGCTCGCCGCAGATGATGGGTGGCTATTTCGCATCGCGCAAACGCGACCGGGGCTATGACGCGCTGTCGAACGGCCTGGTGGCCGCTGGTTCGGGCGATGCAAAGGCTGCTGCGCGCTACTCCAAACAGGCCAAGAAGCTGGCGCCCGATGCACCGCTGACGCAGGTGCTCAGCGCGACGAGTGCCGATTTGGCCGGCGATGCGGACGCCAAGCGGCTCGCCTACCGGAAGATGCTCGATGATCCCAAGACCCAGCTGTTGGGCCTACGGGGGCTCTATCTCGACGCTGTCTCTGACGATGACGAGGAAGCGGCGCGCCACTATGCCGATCAAGCGGCGGCGCTGGCGCCGGCGCTTGCCTGGGCAGGCGAAGCGCAGTTCGAAGATCAGGTGCAGCGCGGCGACTGGCCGGCGGCGCGCTCGGTCCTGGAGCGCAACCTGCAAGGTCGGCTGGTCACCAAAGCGCAGCGCAACCGCCTCCGTGCCGTTCTGCTGACGGCCGAAGCCACCGACCGCGAAGCGGGTGAGCCCGAACCCGCCCGCGCCCTGGCGCTCGAAGCGCACAAATTGGCGCCCGATCTTGTGCCGGCCGCTGCGGTCGCGGGCCGTTTGTTGATCCGTGCCAGCAAGATGACGCAAGCAAGCAAGGTCATCGAAGCCACGTGGAAGCAGACGCCGCATCCCGAGCTCGCCGAAGTCTATCTCTATGTGCGGCCGGGCGACGCCGTCGCCGACCGGGTGAAGCGCGCCCGCAAACTGGCCCAGCTGTGCGCCCACACCGCCGAGGGCGAACTGACGCTCGCTCGGGCGCTGATGGAGGCCGGGCACCTTGATGAGGCGCGCGAGCGCTTGACGGCGCATATTGGCGAGGGCGCAACCCAGCGCGTCTGCTTGCTGATGGCCGAGATCGAAGAAAAAGACGGCGGTGACACCGCCGCCGCGCGCGGCTGGATGGCCCGTGCCCTACGCGCCAAGCGCGATGCCGCCTGGGTGGCGGACGGCTATGTATCGGCAACCTGGGAGCCGGTGTCGCCGCTGTCGGGCCGCGTGGATGCCTTTGAGTGGAAGGTGCCGCTGGAGCGCTATACCGGCCATGATCCGGTTGCTATCCCGGCCGACGCGATGAACGAAGATGGGCAAGTGATGCTGCCCGCGCGCTTGCCCGGCGTTGAGCTGCCGAGTGTCGCTGGTGCTGGTGTCGCGACGGTTGCCGCAGGTCTTGAGTCTGAAACGGTCGATGCGGAGATGCTCCCGAGCGATGCCAACGCGCCAACCGATGCGAAAGCCCTTGAGGCCAGCAGCAAAGAGGAGAGCGCCGACGACACCCCGGAGGCACCCTCAGCCGAAGAAACAAAGCCCGCGGCAAAGGATGCGGAGGTGGCTCCGGCGCCCGAGGCCAAAGACGCTAAAGATGATGCCAAGGAAGCCAGTCAGCCGGCAGAGGAAAAACCTGCGCAAGTGATCGATGTCGCGCCAGCGAACGATGACACCAAGACGGCTGAGGCGCCAAAGCCGGCTGCAAATGAAGCCAAGCCAGGAAAAGCTGGCGATGACGACTATTCGGGCTTGCCCGGCGGGCACGCGCCCGATGATCCCGGCGAGGGGGCAGACGGTGAGGACACCGCCTATGACGGCAATCCGCAGCGCCGCTTCCGGCTCTTCTAGCGCGTTCAGTCGCGCCCAGCGGCGGTTTTATCCCGCATCCCGCGTCATCGAACCGACTGTGTGATGGGTGCTTGCCAAGGGTTTGGCTTTCGGTTACCCGTCCGGCCTTGCTAGGCGGTGTCGGCGTTCGCTCCGGCGCGCATGGCAGTGCTGGTGTAGCTCAGTTGGTAGAGCACGTCATTCGTAATGATGGGGTCGGGGGTTCGAGTCCCTTCACCAGCACCACAGTCGTTCGCACGGCGAATGACGGCATCACCCGGGCTGCGCGTCGGCGCTTCGTTAGAGCGAGGCGATGGAGAGCAGGAACTGCGCCGGGCCGCCTCGGCTTTGCAGCGTGTGGGGCAGGTGGGCCGGAAACTCGATCCAGTCACCGGCTTGGAGGACCCTCTTTTGCCCGCCAAGTGACAGCTCAAGTTCGCCGGAGATGACGAACACGCCCTGGTGGCCGGCTTGCGGCGCCGTTTGCGAGGGTTGGCCGCCTTCCGGCAGTTCAATCAAATAGGTTTCCGCGCTTTGCGCGAGCCGCGAGAGGCCGGTGTAGCGGTAGCGCACGGCGCCGTCCTGCTGCACCTCGGACATGCGTCTCTCGTCGCGCCGGACCAGCGTGATCCAATCATCGGGCACATCGTGGCCACGCAAGCGCTCGACCGATGTTTCAAGGACGGCGGCGAGGGCCTCGATTTTCGGTGCCGAGAGCGTCTTTTCACCGCGTTCGAAGCGCGACAGGTGCCCTTTGGAGAGGCCGACGGCCTCGCAGACGCTTTCGAGCGTGAGCCCCAGGTCGAGCCGGATGGTGCGCGCGGTCAGGCCAATATCGCGGCTGCCGGTCATCGTCTCCGGTGCGGCGTCGGCGTCGGTGTCGGCCTGGTCGGTCGCGGGCGTTTCCATAGCGCCTGCATGCCACAAAAGCCGGCTAGGTGGTAGTGGGCGGCGGTGGCGGTTGAAGCGGCGGCTGGCCGCTCGGGTCGGCGGCCTGCGCGTTGGGCACCTGTTTGCGCAGGGCGCGCTGATAGGCGGCGCCGATGCCCAGCAGCACCAGCCCAAGGCCGATGAAGGATAGGGCGCGCAAGATGCCTTCAAGCCCGCTCATATCGACCAGGAACACTTTGACGACCACCGCCACCAAGATCGCGCCGGAGGCGGCCCGTAGCGCCCGGTGGCGCAGCACGATGCCCGCGCCGAGAACCGCGAGGCCGATGATCAACCAGACCACCGAATAGATGATCAGCTCGGTCTGGCTGATGGGCTCGGCGGTCAGGATGCCGGGGCTGAAGGCCTGCCGGATCGTGAGGTTGACCCAGACGAAGCCTGTTAGCGCGACGAACCCGACAACGGCCAGCATGAGGATGCGCATTTTGGTGGCCCAGCCCTGCCACGCGATCAGCGCGTAGACGAGGAAGGGCAAGCCATAGGCGAAGCCAATCAGGTTGAAGATGAGGCCATCGCCCACCTTAAGCGCGAAGACAGGGTCGGTGAAGGCGATGGCTTCGACGCCGACGAGCAGTGCGACGGCACCGATTAAGAGGCCGATCAGGCTGACAAAGTCCGCGATCTGCCGCACGCGTTTGAGATCGGCCCGCTGGCTGATCCGCGTGAGGGCCAGGGAGAAGCCGCCGCCGATGAGAACCAGCGCAGCGGTGGCGGCGAACTGATCCTCGTCGGACGTGATGATCAGTGACTTGTCGATGCCGTGCAATGTGAGCACCGTGACCGTGATGATGCTGAACAGGATCGCCAGGGCCTGCATGATCTCGGCCCACAGGTTCCGCCTCGCGCGCGTCAAAAGGACGGCGGCCGCGATGAGGCCAGCCGACGGGATGCCATAGCCCCATAGCAAAGCATTGATGACAACCGGCGCGGTTTCGAGCTGCTCGGGGTCGATGAACGGGTTGGCGGCAAGCGCGGCACCATAGGGCGCGATGGCGGCGATGGCGGTCACGCGCAGGGCCGTGAGATCGAAGCGCTGAGTGACCAGCGCCGCGGCGAGGGGGATCAGCCCCAGCGCGATGGTGAGCGCGGGCCCTTCGAGGAAGGCGGCGGCCGCGAAGGCCAGGGCGACCAAAACGCCCACCAGAGGTGCCGCGACCGCGCCGTCGCGCCCGGCGGCGTTGGCTGGCAGGCGGCCATCGAGGAAGAAGGCAAGCGCGAGCAAAACGAGCGCCAGGACCAGCCCGAACAGCGCGAACTGCGCGGAGGGCTCGAACTGTTCGATGCGCGCGTAGGCGATCATGAGGAATGCAAGCGCGAGCCCCGTCGCGGCGCTCAGCACCGGCGCGCGGGCCGAGGAGCGCAGGGCGATCGCGGTGCCCGCGGCAAGTGTTGCGGCGGCGGCGGCGAAGCCGGTCGCGGTGAACAGGCGCAGGCTGGCGATCAGCTCGGCGGCGAACAGGTCAGGCCTTTGCAGGCGCTCCAAGGGCACCTCGGTGCCGGGCACGCCAAGCGTGAGATAGCGCGCGGCGGCGATGATCGCCGGGACGACCACCACAAAGCGCAAGCGCGGGTAGCGCGCCGCGATGGCGAAGGGCAGCGCGATCAGGATGGCGAGTTCGATCACCTCCTGCGCGCCTGAGCTTGCGAATTGCAAATGCGCCAGCACGGGGAGCGCCAGGGCAGACAGAGCAAGCGTCGCGATGCGGTCCACCGGGACGGGTTTGGTGCCGTCGGCGGCCGGCTCGTCCGGCCCGAAGGAGATGACGAATGTCACCAAGCCGAGCGCGAAGGCGCACAGAAGGTAGAGGTCGACGATCAGCGGCTGGCCTTCCCCGCCGAACAACGCAAAGAGGAACCCAAAGCCCACGAGCGCCGCGATGGCGAGCTGCGCCAACCACAGCCAGTGGCGGATGCGTGCGACGCCCATGGCGGCGGCGGAAACGGCGAGCGTGTAGATCGCCAGCACGGTGATCGATTCGGTGTCCGCGTCGATCAGGAACGGCGCGCCATAAGCGGCCACGAGGCCGATCGCTGCGAGCGTCGGCCCGTGCAGAAGCGCAGCGACCATGGTGCCAACGGCGAGGCCGGCCAAGGCCATAAAGGCCATGACAGGCCCGATCAGGCCGAACAAAGCGTGCGCCGCATAGACCGCCGCGAACATGGAGAAGCTGCCAACAGCGGTGAGCATGGCGGGGACATTGGCGCGCTCAAGCCCCGGCACCTGCACGGGCGATTGCCGGCGGCGCGCCCACTCGCCGACGCCGACCAGTGCGGCGCCAAAAGCGAGGCCCAGCATGACCCGCGCGCCGGGGCCGAGCAGCGCGTTTTCGATGGCGTAGCGCACCAGGAAAAGACCGCCCAGCGCGAGGGCTAACCCGCCAACCCAGATGGTCAGCTTGCCGCCAATGGTGCTTTCGGTGTCGAGACCGGAAGGTTTGGTAGCGGCTGCCGCGGCTTGTTGATCTGGCAGCTCGGGCGGCAATTGTGGCGGTAGGGGCGGCGGTGTCGCGCCGGTTGCCTCCGTCTTGGCCCCTGCCTCCGCCTCCGCGTCTGTGGGCGCAGGCGTTGGCGCGACTTCTGCTTGGTCTTTGGCGGATTCAGTGCTCGGTTCAGAGGCGAGCGAGGGCTCTGCTTCTTGGGCGAGGGGTTGCACGGTGGCGGTTGCTTGCGGTTGCTGTGCCAGCTGGGCCCGCAGCGCAGCGATCTCGGCGCGCAACCCACGCACATCGCGGCGCGCCAGAAGCGCCAGGATGAAGCCAATCACGCCAAGGCCGATGCTGCCCAGGACCAAAAGGCCGACAAATACCCAGCCGTCCATACCATCTCTCTTGGTTTGCCGATGCGGCGTGACCCGAAGGGAATCCGCCCCGCGGACGATAGCCGCCCCCGGGTGGCATGCAAGGGCGCCGTTATGCGTCGCCGATGCGTTGGACTAAGGCGCCCAACGCGACCGAACCGGGGGTGAGGACGCTGGCCGTCATCCCGCCATGGCCGCGCATGGCCGCATAGCCGCCCAGGCCCAGCGTCTCTTCCATGCGGCTGCACGGCGCGCAGGGACCGGTGATCAGAAGGGTGGCGGTGCCGAGCGTGATGGTGCGGTCTCGCAGGGCCAGAAGGTTGATGCCTTCAATGACGAGGTTGCGCCGCAGAAGCGTGGGGTCCACCGGGCCACGGCCCAGATAGCTACCAATGGCGGGCAGATGCTCGGCCTGGATAAGGGTCACCGCGCGCCTGCCGGCTTTGGCGCGGTCGCCCGCCAGCCCATCTTCGGTGATGTTGGTTTGCTCGATTGCCAGCATGTCCGCGCGACGCCCGGGCCGCAGGCCAATCCAAACCACGCGCCCGGGCTGAGCCGCGTTGCGCATCAGAACCCGCAGGGGCGAGACCTCGGTGTCAGCCGGCATGAAGGCTAGCAGTCGCCGCCGGCAGGATGCCCGACAGGGTGATTGCGGTGACGGTCGCCTCCGCACCGGCCATCTGGCGCACATAGACGCTGGCGACACCGCCGATCAGCGGGATCGTCTTCGGGCCGTTGATGCTCGCCCCGCCCGACACGTGCAGGCTGAGCTGATCCATCAGGTAGGGCAAACGGTTGCCAACTTGGTCGCACGCGGTGAAGCGGATCAGCCGGTCATGGTAGGCATCGCCGTTGCGGATCAGGGGTGCGATGTTTGCCTCCAGCACCGTGGGCAGCGGGTTCGCAACGTAGCGGCGCTCGATGAGCACCTCGCCATCCACGATCCCGCAGATGACGCCATCGCGCCAGCTGTCGCCCCAGGCGATCCGGTCGACGGGGTTGAGATCCTCATCGGTGATGATCACCGGGGGATAGGGCAGGTTGGGGAACTGTTTGCGCGCCGGCTCGAAGGTCAGCGGGCTGTCATCGCCATAGTGGAAGGTCACCGCGTCGCAATTGGTTAGGATGATCAGCGGGAAGATGCCGCCCACCTTGCGGTCGCCGAACGACCAGTGGGTGGCCGGCTCGAGGACCGGCTTCTCGCGCGGATCAAAGCCTTGGCTTGCATACACATGGGCGGCGAACTTGGGCGCGCGGCCCATGCTCATCACCCCGTGGTAGCAGATGCGGTCGCCAGAGCCGAAGTCAGCGTGGGTGTTGTAGTCCGCCATGCACCAGCCGATCGACCCCGATATCGCGGGATCGCCGAAGGCGGCGTCCAGGACTTCGAGATGCCGGCGGACATGCTCTTCTTGCCGCTCTTCGCCATCGAAGATCTTGGTCGGGTACATGTGTCCATTGTACTCGGTGACGAGGTACGGCACTGGCTCCGTCAGCCCGGTGACCTCCTCACGCGTCCGCAAAGGCGTGCGCGGCCGGCCTTGTTGGCTTTGTAGGAACCCTGGCAGATGCTCTTCGCCGAGGACGAAATCGTTCATCGTGTAAACGTCTTCGAGCAAGGTTGAATCAGGGATGCAGCGCACGCCGCCCGTCTGGCGGGTCGGGTCGAGGCTGCGCGCCAGCGCGTTGGTCTGCTTGTAGAAGACATCATCGTCGGGCGACTCGTTGATGCGTACGCCCCACAGGATGATCGACGGGTGGTTCCAGTCGCGGCGGATCATGTCAGCGACGTTCTTGAGGCTCTGCGCCTTGAACGTGTCATCGCCAATGTGCTGCCAGCCTGGGATCTCCTCGAACACCAGAAGGCCGATCTCATCGCAGCGATCGAGGAAGGCGACCGATTGCGGATAGTGCGAGGTGCGCACCAGGTTGAGGCCGAGCTCGTATTTGAGGATGTCGGCGTCGCGCGCCTGGGCTTCGGGGCCCAGCGCGTAGCCGATATGGGCGAAACTCTGGTGGCGGTTGAGGCCGACGATCTGCAGGCGCTCGCCATTGAGGTAAAAGCCATCGGCTTCGAACGCCGCCTGCCGGATGCCGAAGCGGGTTTCAAACGCGTTGCCGTTTTCGAGGCTTAAGGTCAGCGTGTAGAGGTTTGGCGCGTCAAGCGACCAGCGCTGCGGGTCGCGGATCGGCGGCAAAACCGTTTCAAGGTCTGTGCAGGTGGTCGTCGACACGATGGCGCCATCAGGCGCGCGCACCGTGGCCGTGATGGTGCCGATGGCGGCGGCATCTTCCCCCTCGTGCAAGCGCACGGAAATACGGGGGATGGGCGCTTCGCCCATCGGATCGTCGATCTCGATCTTTGCGTTGCTGATCCAGCCCGGCGCGCGACGGTTGAGCCACACATCACGGTACAGGCCCGCGTATGTGAGATAGTCGATCCGGCCGCCGAACGGTGGGATCGCCGGGTTCTCGGTCCCATCGATGCGCACGGTCAGAAGGTTGGCGCCGGCCGTCAGGTAATCGGTGATGTCGGGCTCGAACGGCGTGTAGCCATCGGCGTGGTGGGTCACCAGGTGGCCGTTGATCCACACATGGGTGTTGGCCATCGCGCCTTCGAAATGGACGATTAGGCGGTCATCACCGAGGTCCGGGGGCATCTCGATGGTGCGCTGGTAGGTGAAGGTGCGCTGGTAGCTGGTCTCGTCGCCATAGTTCCATGGCAGTTCGACCGCTGTGTGTGGCAGGGCAATGGGCGTGCCGCGGAGCGGCGTCTGCGTCCAGCTTTCTTCGAAGCCGGGTTCGAAAATCCAGCCATCACGGAGCAGGCGGTCGGTCATCGGCTACCGCTCCTGAAGAGCGAGCCGCACGCCCAGCGCGCAGTAGATGCCGCCAACCACTTTGCCCTGCCATTTGAGAACCGTTGGGTTGCGGCGCAAAAAGGCGCCGAGCGAGCCGGCCGACAGAGCGAACACGACAGTGCTGAGTAGGCCGAGCAGCACCAGCACGACGCCGAAGATCGTGAGTTGCAGCGCGATCAGCCCGTTCGCTGGGTCAACGAACTGCGGCAAGAAGGCCAGGAAGAACAGCGCCGTTTTAGGGTTCAGCACCTCGGCGACGATCGCCTGGTGGAACGCGGTGCGGGCCGTCAGCGCCGGGGCGGTCGCGCCCATGTCTGGCACCGAGCGATCGAGAATGGCGCGGATGCCGAGATAGACCAGGTAGGCGGCGCCCAGATATTTGATCAGCGTGAACAGGAACGCGGATGCCATGATGACCGCCGAGATGCCGATCACGGCCATGGCGGTGTGGATGAGATCGCCCACCGCTATGCCTGATGCCGTGGCAAGGCCCACCCGCGTGCCGGAGCTGGTGGCGCGCGCGACCGTGAGAATGGTCGCCGGGCCGGGGATGAACACAAAGCCCAGGACCACGAGGCAATAGGTCAACAGCGTTGCGGGTTCGACCACCATGGATGTTGCCTGCCCTTAGCGGACGCGTTTGCCGTCTGCGGTGAACAGGTAGGCGCGTTCCGGCGGCACGCCGATCGTGAAGTCGGCGCCCGAGCGAGCCTGGCGGCCTTCATCGGTTTCGATGGTTAGCGTCTCGCCGGCAGCCGAGGCGGCGTAGATGTAGCTCTCGCCGCCCAGGTGCTCAGCCACATCGACATTGAGGGTGAGCATGGTGCCCGCCTCGCGGCTGAGATGCTCGGGCCGGATGCCGACTTTGCAGCCATCGCCGACAGACAGCTCCGCGCCGCCGACATCGAGTGTGATGACGGCATCGCCTTGCTTGATGAGCTTGATGGTGACGCCCTTGTCCTTGCCGACCACTTCGCCTTCCAAAAAGTTCATGCGGGGCGAGCCGATAAAGCCGGCGACAAACTCGTTGTCGGGATCGTCATAGAGCTCCAGCGGCGCGCCGACCTGCTCGATATAGCCGCCGCGCAGCACGACGATCTTGTCAGCCAGCGTCATGGCTTCGGTCTGGTCGTGGGTGACGTAGATCATCGTTGCGCCGCTCATATCGTTGTGCAGGCGCGAGATCTCGACGCGCATGGCAACGCGCAGCTCCGCGTCGAGGTTCGAGAGGGGCTCATCGAACAGGAACACATCGGGGTTGCGGACGATGGCGCGGCCGATGGCAACGCGCTGGCGCTGGCCGCCCGACAGGGCCGCCGGTTTGCGCTTAAGAAGCTGATCGAGTTGCAAAATGGCCGCCGCTTCGCTGACGCGTTTGTCGATATCGGCCTTGGGGTGGCCGTTCATGCGCAGGCCGAAGGACATGTTCTCTTCGACCGTCATGTGCGGGTAGAGCGCGTAGGTCTGGAACACCATCGCGACGCCGCGTTCGGCGGGGTCGACCTCGTTGACCACGCGCTCGCCGATGGCCACCGTGCCGCCGGTGATCTTCTCAAGGCCGGCGATCATGCGCAGCAGGGTCGATTTCCCGCAGCCCGATGGTCCGACGAAAACGACGAACTCGCCTTCGGTGATGTCGAGGTCAACACCGTGAATGACATCAACAGGACCGTAGCTCTTCCGAACATCTCGCAGGGTCAATCCAGCCATGATCAGGTGTCCTTAGGTTAGCGTGGGCGCCATGCGAATGGCGGCTTCAGCGGCGATCACGCGCGCTGCGGTTTTAAGGCGTGGCGCGAGGGCCGTGAGGGTATCGATCTGTTCCACCGTGCCGGGCCCTGTGGCCGACAGGCCGCCATACAGCGCCCCGCCTTCGCCCAAGATGGGCACGGCGATGCAGATAATGCCCGGCTCATGCTCTTCGCGGTCAAAGGCGTGGCCGCGATCGCGGATGGCGAGAAGCTCGGCGCGCAGGGCGGCGGAACTGGTCAGGGTGTGCGGCGTGTGGGGGCGGAAGGTCTGCTGGGCGAGCGCCTCTTCGAGCGCGTCCGGTGGCAGATGCGCGAGCATGGCCTTGCCGATGCCCGTGCAATAGCCGGGGCCCACCTTGCCGGGACGCGAGAACATGGCCAGCCCGCGGTTGCCGACGCGCTTGTCGAGATAGAGCACCTGGCCGCTGTCGAGTTGGGCGAGGTGAATGGTCTTGCCGAGATCGGTATGCAGCGCGTCCAGAACCGAGCGCGCCGCATCGACCAGGGAGCCGTGGGCCCAGGTTGCGTGGGCGAGCCGGATGAGGCGCGGCCCAAGCTGGTAGGTGCCCGTGGGCGCGTGCAGCGCGAGCATGCGCTCGTCAACGAGGCTCTTGAGCATGCGGTGCAGCGTGGCTTTGGGGAAGGGCAGGCGGTCACGCAGATCGGCAAACCGCAGCGGCTGCTCGGCTTCGGCAAAGGCGTCCAGCAGTACCAGCGCTTTGGTGACCGGCCCATCGCCCGGCGCGAGCGTGACTGTGCTCGCCTCGACGCTTTCGGCCTCGCGGCTTAGATGCGCTTGGGCGCTATGTTCGTGCGCGTGCACGCCATGTTTGGCAGCCGAACCCAGCCGTGCCATCGTGCAACCTCCCGTCACGCCGTCGACCTCGTTTGGCGGGTCGCTCTGGCGCTTGACAGACGCTAGGCAAAGATGCGTATCATTTCAACCACCAAAACAAAGTTCCATTGAATGGACCCTTTCGGTCCTTCAAGGTGGCGCCTTGTTACGGTGCAATCAACCGCGTTCGCGCCCGTCGGCCTTCGGTCCGGCAGGCGATAAGCCGCAAAGGCGTGAGCGTTTGGGAGAAACACAGCGAACGATAGTACCGGTGGTGCACAAGCCGGCTGTTCGCATGGGAGGAATCACATGAATCGCACCCTCAAAGCATCCGTGCTTGGGCTGGCAGCGGCTGGCCTGATGACGTCATCCGCTTTGGCGCATGAGCATGGCGGCGCGCTTGAAGGCACGCTGCGCATCATCTCTGACATGTCCAACCCGGCGCCGCGCGCCGTGATGGAAAGCCTCGCCGCTGAGTTCGATGAGATGCACCCCGACCTCACGGTCGAGCTGGAAATCGTCGACCGCGAGGCGTGGAAAACGCAGATCCGCAACGCGCTCTCGGCCAACCCGCCGGACGTTGTGAACTGGTACGCCGCCAACCGCATGCTGCCCTATGTGGAAGCTGGCCTGTTCATGGACGTTTCCGAACTGTGGGACGAGCCCGAGTTCGCCTCGCTCGCGTCGACCGAAGGCGCGATGACCATCGATGGTAAGCAGTGGGGCGTGCCCTACACCTACTATCAGTGGGGCGTGTACTACCGCGAAGACATCTTCAACGAGCTGGGCCTGTCTGAGCCGGCAACGTGGGAAGAAGAAATCGCCAACTGCCAGGCGATCATCGACAGTGGCCGCAAGTGCTACACCATCGGCACCAAGTTCCTTTGGACCGCCGGCGGTTGGTTCGACTACATCAACTCGCGCACCAACGGTTACGACTTCCACATCGCGCTCGCCCGCGGTGAGATCGAGTGGACCGACGAGCGTGTCCGTCAGACGTTCGCCAACTGGCGTCAGCTGATCGACATGGGTGCGTTCATCGATGACCACCAGACCTACTCCTGGCAGGAAGCGCTTCCCTTCATCCTCGATGGTGAAGCAACAGCCTACCTGATGGGGAACTTCGCGGTTGCCGCGATGCGCGACGGTGGCCTCGATGACTCGATGCTGGACTTCTACCAGTTCCCGGCCATCAACCCCGACGTTGACTTCGCAGAAGACGCGCCGACCGATACGTTCCACATCGCCTCTGGCGCGCAGAACGTTCCGGCCGCCAAAGAGTTCCTGCGCTTTGTCGTGTCACCCGACGTGCAGACCCGCATCAATGGCGGCGACGCGCTGGGTCAGCTGCCGGTGAACTCGGAAGCTTCGGTCTCCGATGATGAGTTCATCCAGCAGGGCTTCGAAATGCTGTCCAACAATGCTGGCGGCGGCATCATGCAGTTCTTTGATCGTGACTTCCCCGCCGAAATGGCGTCGGTCGGCATGGAAGGCCTGCAGGAGTTCATGGTGTTCCCGGACAATCTGGACGACATCCTTGAGCGCCTCGAAGACGCGCGCCAGCGCATCTACGAGTAAGCCTACATCTCGCACCCACCCCGGTTTCGCCGGGGTGGGTGCAGCCCATCGGTAACCTGGAGCCAGAGACCTCCGGTTTTCCGATGCGCTGGCACACAGGGCAGGGCTGCGCAAACGGGGGGCGACAACCCCGGTGCGTAAGCGGGAGGAGTGCGAAGAATGGCAACAAGCGCCACAGGGCACACCGGACATGGCGGGCGGGCACGCGCCGGCTGGTACAAGCGCAACGAGATTGCGCTGACGCCGTGGCTGTTCCTGATCCCTGGCATCCTTTTCTTCGCCGTCTATGTCATCATCCCGATCTTCCAATCGGTGTGGATCTCGTTCCACGAGTGGGACGGCCTTGGCGCGAAGGAGTGGGTTGGCACCGCCAACTATGAGCGCCTTCTGACCGATGACCGCAAGTTCGACGTGTCGTTCTGGAACAATATCCGCTGGCTGTTCTTGTACTTGCTGGCGATCCCAGCGGGCCTGTTCATCGCCCTGTTTTTGAACCAGACCGTCTTCGGCATCCGGCTTTACAAATCGCTGTTCTTTTTCCCTTTTGTCCTTAGCCAAGTCGTGGTCGGCCTCGTCTTCTCCTGGTTCTACCTGCCGCGCGAGGGGTTGCTGAATGCGCTTCTTGCGGTGTTCGGGCTCGGGCCCGTGAACATTCTCGGTGATCCGAACCTTGCCACCTATGGCATCATCGCCGCCAGCCTGTGGCCGCAGACCGCCTATTGCATGATCTTGTACCTGACCGGCCTCAACGCGGTGGACCCTGAACAAGTGGAGGCCGCGCGGCTCGACGGCGCCAAGGGCTGGAAGATGCTGTGGTACGTGATCTTGCCGCAGCTGAAGCCAGCAACCTTCATTGCGTTCGTTGTGACGATCATCGGCGCCTTGCGGTCGTTCGACCTTATTTCAGTTATGACCAATGGCGGGCCATTCGGTTCCACGCGCGTCCTCAGTTTCTACATGTTCGAAGAATCATTGTCCGAGTTCGGCTTCCGCATGGGCTACGGCGCGGCCATCGCCGTCGTGCTCTTCTTCATCATGCTTGGCTTCATCGCCTATTTCCTGTGGTCGATGTGGCGCGAAGAGAAGGGGGCACGCTGATATGTTTCCTAAGCCGATAGAACAGCGCGGCCCCGGCGCGAAGCTGACCTACCAAGCGATCTTGCCGCTCGCGCTGATCATGTGGCTGTTGCCGCTGATCGCTGTGGCAGTGTTCTCGATCAAGCCCGATGCCGACTTCACCAACGGCAACTACTGGGGCCCGCCCTCATCGTTTGAGTTTTTCACCAACTATGGCCGGGTGTTCTTTGAAAGCGACATGCCGCGCTACAT
The DNA here is from genome assembly GCA_019192585.1 of Devosiaceae bacterium MH13. Lineage (GTDB taxonomy): Bacteria > Pseudomonadota > Alphaproteobacteria > Rhizobiales > MH13 > MH13. The sequence continues at coordinate 27,500 of JAHCMG010000253.1, read as the reverse complement.
GCTCAACTCGCTCCTGATCACCATTCCCACGGTGATCGGTGCGGTGGCGCTGTCGTCGCTCACGGGCTTCGCGCTGGGGATCTACAAGTTCAATGGCAACTTGCTGATCTTCTTCATGTTCATCGCGGGCAATTTCGTCCCGTTCCAGATCCTCATGGTCCCCGTGCGCGACCTGACGGTGTCGATGAACCTGTACGACACCAAAACCGGGCTCGTGCTGTTTCACATCGCCTTCCAGACCGGTTTCTGCACGCTGTTCATGCGCAATTTCATCCGCCAGCTGCCCTTTGAACTGATCGAGGCGGCGCGGGTGGAAGGCGTGGCCGAATGGCGGATCTTCTGGTTCGTTGTGCTGCCCTTGATGCGGCCTGCGCTCGCCGCCCTGTCGGTGCTGATTTTCACCTTCATCTGGAACGACTATTTCTGGGCCGTTGTTCTGACCCAGGGGCCGGACTCGCAGCCGGTGACAGCAGGGATCACAGCGTTCAACTCTCAGTTCCGTGCGGCCTATCACCTAATGAGCGCCGGCTCGATTGTCGCCGCTCTGCCGCCGGTCCTGATGTTCTTCCTGATGCAGAAGCATTTCATCGCCGGTCTGACGCTCGGTGCCGTGAAGTAGTGAGGATGACGCGGTGACACGAAGCTGGCGTCTGGACGACGAGCGCCAGACCCTCGTGCTTGCGGCACACGGCGATCGCCTTCCAGAGCTTGCCTACTGGGGCGCGCCATTGCCGGCTGGCGAGGATCTGGGCGTGTTGCAGCGCGCGGCCGCGCTCGATGTGACGGGCGGTATGCTCGATGCGAACCCCGATCTGTCGATCTGCCCCGAAGCGGCACGCTTGTTTCCTGGCCAGCCCGGGCTGATCCTGCGCGATGGCGACGGCACGCCGCTGCTGCCCAAGTTCTGCTTTTCGGCGGAGCGCCAAACGGGCGACAGTCTGGAGCTGATCTACGAGGACACGTCCGGGCTTCTGACCTACACGGCCAGTTTCGCCATCAATCCGCGCACGCATATCATCACCGCGCAGGCACGCCTTGACGCCAAGCGCCCGATCCATCTGCACTGGTTTGCCGCCCCGGTGATGCAAGCCTCGCAGCAATGCGATGAGATGATCGATTTCGCCGGCCGGTGGTGCGGTGAGTTTCAGATGAACACCACCGCCTGGTCGCCTGGCATGCGGTACCGCGAAAACCGCACGGGCCGAACGGGGCACGAGCATTTCCCCGGGCTCATCCTGCCCGAGCGCGGTGCGACCAACACCCAGGGCCATGCGTTCGCGTTCCACTATGGCTGGTCCGGTGGCCACCGAATGATCGCCGAAGAGCTGCCCGATGGCCGGCGGCAAATCCAGTTTGGGCATGCCGCGCGGATGGAGCATGTGGCGGACACGGCGTTCCACACGGCGCCGCTTTACATGACCTGTTCGCGCGATGGGCTAAACGGCTGCGCGGTCGCCTTCCAGCGCCATCTGCGCGATGAGATCGTCACCTGGCCGCAGCGCGAACGTCCGCGCCCGGTGCACTACAATTGCTGGGAAGCGGTCTATTTCGACCACAAGCTGCCGACCCTTAAAGAGATCGCCGAGCAGGCGGCGCAGCTTGGCGCAGAGCGCTTCGTCCTGGACGATGGCTGGTTCGGCCAGCGCGATGATGACACGACATCGCTTTCCGACTGGCAGGTGGATCCGCGCAAATATCCCGATGGTCTCGGCCCGCTGATCGATCACGTCCATGGCTTGGGCATGAGTTTCGGCATCTGGTTTGAGCCGGAGATGATCAACCCAGACAGCGATGTTCACCGGGTGCATCCTGAGTGGGCGCTGGGCTCCGAAGATCAGACGCTCGGCCGCCAGCAAAAAGCGCTCAACATGGCGCTGCCGCAGGTGCGTGACTTCATCTACGAGCGGATGGCGGCGATCCTCAGCGAGTACCCGATCGACTATATCAAGTGGGATCATAACCGCGTGCTGCCGATGCCTGACGCGGCACAAACGCGGGGCTCTTACGCCTTGATCGACCGGCTTCGCGCGGCTTTCCCCGATGTGGAGATCGAGAGCTGCGCGTCGGGCGGCGGGCGGATCGATTTCGGTATCCTCAGCCGGACCCACCGGGTGTGGCTGTCAGACTCGAACGATGCGCTCGAACGGCTGAAGATGCAGCACAACGCGGCGCTGTTCCTGCCCGCGGCGGTGACCGGCTCGCATGTTGGCCCGCGCCGCTGCCACACGTCGGGGCGTGTGCTCGATATCTCGTTCCGGGCCTGGGTCGCTGCTCAGCGCCATATGGGCTTTGAGATGGACCCGCGTGAATTGACCGACGAAGAGCGCACGGTGCTGCAAGAGGTCACCGGGTGGTGGAAGGAAAACCGAGATTGGATGCTGCGGGCGGACGTTCTGCGGCTCGACAGTCCGGACCCTGCGGTGATCGCCGAGCAGCAGCTTGCAACCGATGGCTCGCGCTTTGCGGCGTTCATCGGCAAAGCGGGCACCAGCGCCCAGATCGCGCCGCGGCCTTTGCGCCTGACACGGCTCGATACGGATGCGCGCTACGAAATCACCTTGATCAACCGGCACGCGGCGCCGATGCTCTCACGGGGGTCGCCGCTTTTGAAGGACGAGCCCATGGTGGTCTCGGGAAGCTACCTTCTGCATCATGGGATCATGATGCCCTGGTCCTTCCCCGAAACCGTGTGGGTTATCGAGGGGCGGCGGGTATGATGGTCCAAACTGTTCGGGGGGACGCGCAATGAGCGATGAAACAAAGAAGAAGCCGCTTCGGTCTCGCCACTGGTATGGCGGCAAGGACAAGGATGCCTTCATCCACCGCTCGTGGATGAAGAACCAGGGCTTCCCCGATCATGTGTTCGACGGGCGGCCGGTGATCGGCATCTGCAACACCTGGTCGGAGCTGACGCCGTGCAACCACGGCCTTCGCACGCTGGCCGAAGGCGTGAAGCGCGGCGTGTGGGAAGCCGGCGGCTTTCCCGTTGAGTTTCCGGTCTCTTCGCTCGGCGAAACGCAGTTGCGGCCCACGGCCATGCTGTTCCGGAACCTCCTGGCGATGGATGTCGAGGAAGCCATCCGCGGCAACCCGATGGATGGCGTCGTGCTGCTGGGCGGGTGCGATAAGACCACGCCAGGCCAGCTGATGGGCGCTGCGTCGGTCGACCTACCCACAATTGTGGTGTCGTCGGGCCCGATGCTGAACGGCAAGTTCAAAGGCAAGGATATCGGCTCGGGCACCGATGTGTGGAAGTTCTCCGAAGCGGTGCGCGCCGGCGACATGACGCTTGCGGACTTTATGGCTGCTGAATCGGGCATGAGCCGCTCGGCGGGTGTCTGCATGACCATGGGCACCGCGTCGACCATGGCGTCGATCGTCGAAGCTATGGGTTTGGCGCTGCCAACCAACGCGGCGCTGCCTGCGGTGGACGCGCGGCGCATGGCGCTGGCGCATCTGACAGGCAAACGGATCGTTGAGATGGTCGAAGAGGACCTGACGCTTTCGAAGGTGCTCAAGCGCGAGAACTTCGAAAACGGCATCGTGGCTAACGCGGCCGTGGGCGGATCGACCAATGCCGTGGTGCACATTCTGGCGATTGCGGGCCGCATCGGCGTGCCGCTGACGATCGAGGACTTTGAGCTCGGCTCGGATATCCCACTGCTCGTCAATTGCATGCCGTCGGGCAAATATCTGATGGAAGATTTCGCCTATGCGGGCGGGGTTCCGGCGGTGCTGAAGCAGCTGCAAGATGGCGGGCAGCTGCGCAAGGCTCGAACGGTGCTGGGCAAGGACATTGCGGCCTATGCGGATGGCGCCGAGATCTTCAACGAGGAGGTCATCCGCCCCTATGACAACCCAGTCAAACCGGCCTCTGGCCTGCGGGTGCTGAAGGGGAACATCGCGCCCAATGGGGCGATCATCAAACCCTCGGCGGCGACCGATGCGCTTCTCGATCATGAGGGTCCGGCGCATGTGTTTGAGAGCATTGAAGACCTCAAAGCGACGATCGATGATCCAGATCTCGATGTCACGCCGGACACCATTTTGGTGCTCAAAGGCTGCGGGCCGAAGGGCTATCCGGGCATGGCCGAGGTCGGCAACATGCCGATCCCCGGCAAGCTGGTGCGCCAGGGCGTGCGCGACATGATCCGGGTGTCAGACGCACGGATGTCTGGCACAGCCTTCGGCACGGTGGTGCTGCATGTCTCGCCGGAGACGCAGGCTGGCGGGCCGCTTGGGCTTGTGCAAACCGGCGACCGCATCCGCCTTGATGCGAAGAATGGCGTTTTGCAGCTGCTGATCTCAGATGAAGAGCTTGAGGCGCGGCGGGCCAACTGGTCGCCGCCGGAGCCGGAATATACGCGCGGCTATGCGAAGCTGTACGTGGACCATGTGCTGCAGGCCGACAAAGGCGCAGACCTTGATTTCCTCGTCGGGGCGTCGGGCTCTCACGTCAAGCGGGAGTCGCACTGATGGCGCTATCGGCTCGCTATTCCGACCTCGACGGCGCGTCGGTTTTCATCACCGGCGGCGGCTCCGGTATCGGCGCTGCGCTGACCGAGGGCTTTCTGCAGCAAGGCGCGAAAGTGGCCTTTGTTCAGCGCTCCGATGCCACGGCGTTCGCCGATCAGATGGGCGAGACCTATGGCAACCGCCCGCACTACATGCAGTGCGACATCACCGATATTGCGCGGCTCAAGGCCTGTATCGACGAAGCCTGCGAGCGGCACGGCCCCCTGTCGGTGCTGGTCAACAATGCGGCCAATGATAAGCGCCATGAAACAATGGAGGTTGATGAGGACTTCTTTGATTGGTCGATTGCGATCAACCTCAAGTCCTATTTCTTCGCCTGCCAGGCTGCGGTGCCGTACATGCGCGAGGCTGGCGGTGGGTCGATCATCAATTTCTCATCGATCAGCTACATGATCGGCAAGACCGGCATGCCCATCTACACCATGTCCAACGCGGCCATCACCTCGATGAGCACGACGCTGGCGCATGAGTTCGGCGCCGACAAGATCCGCATCAACTCACTGGCGCCGGGCTGGGTGCTGACGCAGAAACAGAAAGATCTGTGGGTCACCGAAGAGGGGCTGGCCGAGCATCTCAAAAGCCAGGCGCTCAAAGAAACGCTCGACGAAGCCGATATGGTGGGCGGCGTCTTGTTTCTCGCCTCTCAGGCGAGCCGCATGATGAGTGGCCAGTCGCTGGTCATCGATGGCGGCGTGGTGGTGCCCTGCTGATGGCTGATGCGGTCGCCCCCGACTGGATTGCAGTGGATTGGGGAACGACCAATCTGCGCGCCTATGCCATGGGGGCGGACGGCGAGGTGCTCGCGACCGCGCAAGGGTCCGGAATGGGGCAGCTCGCCGATGGCGGTGCGCCCGCGTTCGACGCGGCGCTGCGCGCGGCGGTTGAGCCTTGGCTTGGTGCGGGGTCCATTCGGGTCTTGATGTGCGGCATGGTCGGCGCAAGGCAGGGCTGGATCGAGGCGCCCTACCTGCCGGTACCGGTCGCGCTCGACCGGCTTGGCGATGCGGTCGTTACTGTTGAAAGCAGTGATCCGCGCTTGCACGTTCGGCTCGTTCCGGGGCTGTCGCAGCGCGGGCCTTTCAATGTCATGCGCGGTGAAGAAACACAGCTCGCTGGCCTGGTGGCGCTTGACCCTGTGGGCGGGCGTGCCGAGCGCATCGTGTGCTTGCCCGGCACCCATTCGAAATGGGCCTATCTGCGGGGCAGCACGCTTGAACGCTTTGAAACGGCGCTGACCGGCGAACTGTTCGATCTGCTCGCCACCCAATCGATCCTTCGGCATTCTGTCTCTGATGGTGCGCTGGATGAGGTGGCGTTCGGCGATGCGGTGATCGAGGCGCATGGCGCCGGCGAAAAGCTGCTGCAGACGCTGTTTTCCATCCGTGCGGAGGGTCTTCTGGCCGGCGACAACCCCGCCAGGGCCCGCGGGCGCCTCTCGGGCCTTTTGATCGGCACGGAACTATCCGCCGCCGGCGTGGGCGCTGGCCAGACGGTGGAGCTGATCGGCAGCGCCAAGCTCGCGGCAGCCTATGCGCGTGCGTGCGATTTGCTCGGCGTACCAACAGCGCTGCACGATGGCGGCGATCTGGTTCGCCATGGCCTTGCCTCCATCTTTGCGCAACAAACCCAACTTGCAGGAGCCGTGTTATGACTTTGGCCGCCCGCCCTTTGGTTGCCATTTTGCGCGGCGTCACGCCCGATGAGGTCGGTGCCATCGGTGAGGCTCTCTACCGCGCTGGCATCAGCTGGATCGAGGTGCCGCTCAACTCTCCTGACCCGCTCGACTCGATCACCAAGCTTGTTGCCCGGCTTGGCGACAAAGCAGTGATCGGCGCCGGCACTGTGCTGACGACAGACGATGTCGAAGCGGTCGCGGCCACGGGCGCGCGGCTGATCGTGTCCCCCAACATGAACGCCGATGTCATCCGGCTCACCAAAGCGAAGGGCATGATCTCCCTGCCCGGCGTGTTCACCGCGACCGAGTGCTTTGCTGCGCTTGATGCGGGCGCTGATGGGCTGAAATTTTTCCCCGCCGAACTGATCGGTCCCACGGGCCTTAAGGCCCTGCGCGCCGTGTTGCCGCCGACCACCACCGCCTACGCCGTTGGTGGCGTGAGCGCGGAAACGATCCCGACATGGCTGAATGCCGGCGCCCACGGGTTCGGCCTTGGTTCGTCGCTCTACAAGCCCGGCGACAGCCTGCCCGATGTCACGGCCCGTGCCGAGGCGGTCGTCGCCGCCTATGATGAGGCGATCAGCGGCCTTGCCTCAGGTGGGCTTGCATCGCGCTGATCGCTTCCTACTGTTTGCAGTGTGGCGACGCCCCCTTTTGGGGTCATGAGAAAGCGGTGTAATGCTCGATCAACTCAAAAAGCTCTTTGGTTCCGAACCTCAGACGGCCGACGAAAAGCCCGGTGCTTTTGCGCCCGACGATGCCCGCGTCGCGGTCGCGGCCCTGCTGGTGCACATGATCCGGATCGATGGTGAGGTGACCGAAGACGAGCAGCGCGTGATCCGCAGCGCGCTCGATCGGCAGTACGGCCTGTCTGGCGACATGCTCGAAGAGGTGCTGGCTGAAGCCAAGCGCCGCGATGATGAAGCGATCGATCTGTACGGCTTCACCTCGACGCTGAAATACAAGCTCAGCGAGGAAGAGCGGGCCGAAGTGATCGAGCTTTTGTGGCACGCCGTGTTTGCCGATGGCGTCGTCAACGAGCTTGAAGACAATATGGTCTGGCGCACGGCGGAGCTTCTTGGTGTGTCGAGCCGGGATCGGATGATCCTGCGCAAGAAAGTTGCCGGTGCCACCGAGGCTGGCTAACCGCCGACCTTTCACCCACGCGCTTTAACCCGGTAGCAAGCTCCGCGTGCTACACGATCCGGGCCTGCCAGGCGGCGCGAAGTATCGAGTTAAATTTGCATTAAACGCTTCGCCCTTGGTTGATCAGCTGTGAAGAGCTGCCCCGCTAGGTTCGCCCTGTCTCAACAACAGTGTGAACCAAAGCTATGCCGAATACGCTCCCAAAACCGGCCGGCGCCCTGCACGGGTTGAAGGCCCGCCTTCGCTCCACCTTCTCCGCTTTCTCGCGCGACGCTCGCGGCACAGTCGTCGTCCTGTACGCCATGGCGCTGGTGCCCGTGGTTGGGCTCACCGGCGCGGCGATCGATTACACCCGGGCGACCGACGCGCAGGTCAATTTTCAGGCCGCAGCGGACGCCGCGGTGCTCGCAGCCACGACGGCCTCTTTGCCGACGCTTCAGGCCCGCGAGGACTTGGCGCGGCAGGTGTTCGGCGCCCATGCGCCGGACCCTGGACACACGCTCGAAAACCTCAGCCTTAGCGAAACCGAAAACGGCTACCAGCTTTCGGTGACCGGAAGCGTGGATTCTACCCTCCTCGAGGTTATGCACATCGACACTGTGCGCTTCGGCGTGGAATCGTCGGCGGTCGCAGCCGGCGAACCGCTGGAGGTGGCTTTTGTCATCGACGCCACAAACTCGATGCTGCGCGGCAGCCGTTGGCAGACGGCCTATGACAGCCTTGATGCCATGCTCGACACGCTGAACCGGTCGACGCGTGGCCCCGGCGACCTGATCGTCACGGTCGTGCCGATGGGCGACACGGTGAACATCGGTTCGCACCGGCAAGATTGGGTCTGGGGGCTTGAGGGGCAGGATGAAGGGACATGGCCGGCGCAGGCCGATCCGCTCGACGCCGATGATTGGGATGGCTGCGTCTTCGCCCGCGAGGAGCCGACCGCTGAAAACCCGTACCATCTCAGCGATGCCCCCCATGATGATTTCTTGTTCGAGGTCATGGACCAGGACGAGCGCAACCACGCCTATGAAGGGCGCGGTAGCCGGCAGTTCAAATGCCCCCATGAGGTCATTGGCCCCATGGAGGACGTTAACGAGGTGATGCGCCAGGTGGACCGGATCCGCGCTGCGGGGACCGGCCGGTTTGACCAGGGCATGGCCTGGGGCTGGCGTGCGGTGTCATCGCGTTGGCAGGACGCTTGGGAGATCGAAGATCACCCCAACCCCGAGGTGCAACGCCGCAAGGTTGTTGTGTTCATCTCGGACGGCAAATCGACCATGGAAGAATGGCGCTTCGATGGGGTCCAGGAGTGGGGCTACAACAATGCCGGCACCGAGATGCTGGGCAATTTGGTGGATGTCTGCGACCAGGCGAAAGAGGACGGTGTCACCGTCTTCACGTTGTTCGTCGAAGGCAACCGGCACGCGCGCTCCTACATGGAAGACTGCGCGTCCTCGGCCACGCATTTCTACGATGTGACCCGCAACGAAGACATGGCCGATGCATTCCAGACCATGGGCGTCGAGCTTTCGAACGCGCGCTTGGTCCGCTAGCGGCCGGCGTCTTTGCCAAACTTTCCGGGGCCGGGCACTGTGGTGGCCGGCCACGTTTTGGTTTCCCAAACCTTAAGCGGGTCACGCAAAATTTCATTCAAATTCAACCACATGTTTTGACCCGATCGGAAGGTTCGAGCTGCATTTTATCCGCAATTGAACCAATTTATTTGCGAGCCGCCCATGTTGCGTACTTTCAAGGACCGGTTGCGGTCCACCGCCACCTCTTTCCGCCGGGATCAGTCTGGCGCCGTCGCCATCATCATGGCCCTCGCCGCTGTTCCGGTGATTGGCCTTGCTGGCGCGTCGCTTGATTACAGCCGCGTCTCGGATGTGCGGACCACCTATCAGGACGCGGCGGACGCTGCCGTGTTGGCTGCCGCGACGTCGGTTGGTCGTTCACTGACGGACCGCCAGGATGTGGCGCGTGACGTGTTCCGCTCGATGATGCCGACCCATGGTCATGCGGTGGACCAGATCAATCTTTTTGAGCACGAGCTCGGCTACCATGTGCACGCATCGGGCACGGTTGATCTAACACTGATGTCGGTTCTGGGTATCACCGAGGCTGATATTGCGGTGAACTCGGTTGCCGCCGCAGCCAGCGCGCCGCTTGAGATCTCGTTCGTGATCGACGCCACCCGCTCCATGCTCAGCGGCAGCCGCTGGCGCACCGCCTATGACAGCCTCGACAATATGTTGCAGGAGCTGGATGCCGCTGCCGATGATGAAGGCGAACTGTTCGTGACCGTCGGGCCGATGGGCGACGTGGTGAATATCGGCAATGGCCGTGATGGCTGGGTGTCGGGTCTGGAGGGTAGCCCTGGCGAGAACCTCCTGACCGCCGATGAGTGGAATGGCTGCGTGATGGCGCGCGAAGAGCCAACAGGCCAGAGCCCCTACCGGTTGACCGATGCCAACCCCGCAGAGGTGCCGTTCCTCATTCTCGATCACCGCTATGAACATGGCGAGCACGATCAGCGCTGGTTCAGCTGCGGTGAGACGATCATCGGCCCAAGCCAAGACGTCGCTGCGGTTATCCGTGATGTCGGACAAATCTCGGCTGCCGGCACCGGCCGGTTTGACCAGGGCCTTGCCTGGGGTTGGCGCACCGTGTCCGCCAATTGGAACGGCGAGTGGGGCATTCCCGGTTATCCCGACAACGCAGATGAGCGTCGCAAGGTTGTGGTGTTCATCTCGGACGGCAACTCCACCATGGAAGACTATCTTTTCGATGGGCATTCCGAGTGGGGCTGGAACAATGGCGGCACGGAGATGTTCGGCAACCTTGTTGAAACGTGCACGCAGATCAAAGCTCAGGGCATTCAACTGTACATGCTGTTTGTCGAAGGCAATCCGCACGCCGAGAGCTTCATGCGCGAATGCGCAACCTCGCCGGCGCACTTTTTCGATGTGACGACCAATGACGCCATGGTCGAAGCGTTTGGCGCCATGGGTTCGAGCCTTTCAGAGGTGCGCCTGGTGCGCTGAGCACCGTTTGGCTCGCTTTCCAAGCTAGGCGCAGTTTTGGCCGCAAGAGGCCGCCGCTTTTGCACGCCCGTTGCTGGACAAACCAGCGCGGGCGTACTTTCTTGACCGCCATGGCGCCCAAGAAACCCATCCTTGTTGTACTGCACCAGGAGCACTCCACGCCCGGCCGCGTTGGTCGCAAGCTTGTGGAACGCGGGCACGCGCTTGATGTGCGCAAGCCGCGCTTCGGTGATCCGCTGCCGCCGACCCTTGAGGGCCATGGCGGGGCGATCATCTTTGGCGGGCCGATGTCGGCCTATGATGATGAGCCGTTTCTGAAAACTGAAGCCGATTGGCTAGATGTGCCTTTGCGCGAGGGCGCGCCGTTCTTGGGCTTGTGCCTCGGCGCCCAGCTGCTGGCGCAGCATTTGGGTGCGACGGTTGCACCCGATCCCGGCGGCGAAGTTGAGATTGGCTACTATCCGCTGCGGCCCACGCCGCAGGGACAGGCGCTGATGGACTGGCCGTCCATGGTCTACCAATGGCACCGCGATGGGTTTGGCCTACCTTCGGGGGCAACGCGTCTTGCGACGTCTGACGGGGCGTTTCCCGAGCAAGCGTTCCGCGTTGGCGCAGCGGCCGTGGGTCTGCAGTTCCATCCTGAGATGACGGCGGCGATGATCTACAAATGGACGGTCAAAGGGGCCGAGCGCATGGCCTGCCCAGGCGCGCAATCGCGCCGCGAGCACCTTGAAGGGCGCCTGCTGTATGAGCCCGCACTTGATGCGTGGCTCGATGGCTTTTTGGACCGTTGGCTGGCGCGCGATATGGTGGCCGACAGCGCGCCGATAGGGGTTGCGGCGGAGTAGCGTACTCGCTCGCCCCGCCGCCTTCGTCTGTCCGGGCCTTATTCCGCTTCGTCAGCGGACACAGCGTTGAGCATGCCGTAGCGCTCTTCGCCGATCGACTCGAGCAGCTGCAACTGGGTCTCGAGGAAGTCGATATGGCCTTCTTCGTCGGCGAGCAGTTCTTCGAAGATCTGCATGGAGACATAGTCGCCTTCGTCGCGGCAAATGTCGCGCGACTTGGAGTAGGATGCGCGCGCGTCATACTCGCCGGCGAGGTCCGCTTCGAGCACTTCCTTGACCGTCTGGCCGATGCGCAGCGGCGCCAAGGTCTGCATGTTGGGGTGCCCTTCAAGGAACAGGATACGCGCCGTGATTTTGTCGGCGTGCACCATTTCCTCAAGCGATTCCGCGCGCTCTTTTTTGGCCAGCTTGGCGTAACCCCAATCGTCGAGCATGCGGTAGTGGAGCCAATATTGGTTGATGGCGCCCAGCTCGAGGAAGAGGGCCTCGTTCAGCCGCTCGATGACTTTTTCGCTGCCTTTCATGGCGATGTCCCTGCTTGTTCTTTGTCACGGCCCACAGATGTGGTCGCGAGATAGGTTTGGATGGTGGCCGCAGGGTGCGCCACCCCGCGAACCTAGAGGTCGCGTTGCCGAACAGGTGCCAGTGCGATGCCTTCGAAAGCGCCGGGGCGCGCGAGGTCGGCCTGAAGTCCTGGGGCGATTGAGGTACGTTGAACAGTGTAACCTGGATTGCTAGTTTGGAACTGTTCTAACCTATCAACGATTAGAGCAACGACCTGCGGAAAGCAACCGCAGCATTTCCCGCGTTTGCCCAGCTGGCGATAGACGAGCCCTGGCGTGATCAGGCGGTACGGGTCGTCGGCGACAAGCTCTTCAATCGCCTCGGCGATGACGGCTTTTGTGATGACGTTGCAGTGGCATACAATCATTATGGTGTCGCGCTACCGAACTTGACCCCTGCGCGTGCTGGATCACGCGCCGCTCTTGCGTATCATTCGCATTTTGAGGGACCGTTACCGCTCTCTCCCCCGACGGCTTTGATCCAGCGCAAGGAAAGCATTGTTGCTAATGAATTGCAAGATAAGTCGCGGGGCAAGCGCGCACCTGCTTCGCCCTGCCGTAGGGCGCCGATTGTGCCGCTTTGCGCGGGCACTGCTGGCTGCGCTCGTGCTGCTCGTGCCGGCGGTGGCCCAAGCGGCGGAGCGCCATGCGTTGGTGGTTGGCATCTCGACCTATGCGCTGGCATCCGATCTACGGCATGCGACGAGCGACGCGCAGCAAATCGGCGATAGGCTTGCGGCGCTTGGCTACCGTCTGCACGGCGGGCAGGTGCATGTGGATGTCACGCGAGACGAGCTGGACCGCTTGGTTCGAGATTTTGCCGCCACGGTGCCCGACGGTGCGGTCGCTACCGTTTGGCTCGGGGGCCACGGCGTAGCGCTCGATGGGTCGACCTATGTGCTGCCGGCTGACGATCAGGAGATCACCGACCGGGCGGGGCTTTCGGCCGGTGCCATGCCAGTTGCAAGCGTGGTTGGCCGGCTCGCGGCGCGCCGGGATGTCCATGCGACGATCTTTGTTGATGCGTGCCGCGCGAACCCGCTGCGCCCTGCCCCACAGAGCGACAATGGCGCGGCCCAGCCGGTCAGCGATCTGGTTGCGCCAGCATCTGGGTCGGCGGGCTCGGTGACGCTGATCTATTCCGCAGCGCCCGGACAGATAGCCTCTGATGGCGATGCCGAGGCCGGCATCAGCCCGTTTGCCGAGGCCGTGTTGCGCGCGCTCGATGAACCTCAGCGACCCATCAACGCGCTGTTTGCCGAACTTGCACTTGCCGTTCGCCACAGCGGCGATGGCCACCAAACACCGTGGATGACCCAAGCCTTGGCCGGAGCGGTTCCAGACTTTTCAGTACTGCCCTAATCGATGGCTTGATCGCGGGCGTGATCCGGACAACGCTGCGGCCTGCGTGAGTGAGGGGGACCAGACATGCGCCATAGTCAACACCGCCGAGGCCAAGGGGTGGCGGGCGCCGCGCTCAAGAGAGTGGTCCTTGGCGCAGGTGCGTGCCTCGGCATCGTGCTTGGCGGCTTCGGGCCCTCGGGCCTCACCGTGCCTGCCGCCCACGCTTTTTGCAGCGATGGGCGCGTCATGGGTGGATGCGTCACGTCCATCGAAACCTTCCCCTGGCAGGTCTCGCTGTTCCGCACCGGCGGGTCGAACCGCGTTCAAGCGCATTTTTGCGGCGGCACGGTTGTCGCGCCCGGCTGGGTCTTGACGGCCGCCCATTGCGTTGAAGAATTCGTCCCCACCGATCCCAGTCCGATGGCGGTGTTCTTTGGGTCCACCAGCCTTGAAGAGGGCGGCCAGGTCGTCGACGTGCAGACGATCTACACCCATCCCGACTATCTGGGCGTGGGCGCGGATGACATTGCCCTGTTGGAGCTGCGGACACCCATCTCTGCGCCGACCGTGGCGCTGGTCTCCGCCGAGAACGCGGACCGGTTCGAAGAACGCGGCACCGAGGCCGTGATCGCCGGCTGGGGCAACGCGCCCGGTGCGCTGGTTCTTTCGGGAACCGTGGGCGGCAAGGGGCCCGAGCGCGCGGAAGAGACGGTTGAGGTGTTTGGCACCTCTCCGGTGCTGCTCGCCGCCGAGGTTCCGCTTGTCCGCGCCGCGCGCTGCGATGAGCGCGGCAATGATGAGGTCTTGTGCGCCGGCTTTCGGCGCGAGCAGGTGGATGCCTGCGCAGGCGACAGTGGCGGGCCTTTGCTGATCCGCGATGGCGATCAGTTCATCCAAGCGGGGATCGTGTCGGGCGGGACGCTGTGTGTCGACGAGGGCGACCGGTTCACCACCTACACCCGCGTCTCGGCCTATGAAGACTGGATCGCGGCGACGCTTGCCGGTGAAACCGAGCCCGTTGATCCGCGTCGGCTTCCAGACTTCTCTCTGCCGGCGACGTTTGCCGATACCGACCTTATCGCTGGCTTTCAGCCGGATCCCCAGCGTATCGACCTGCAGGCCGGCGGCAATTTGCGCGCGTCCGACGCCCTGTCTGGTTGCGCCGGCTTTGTGGCCGATGCGCCCGATGTTCGCATCACCTATGAGGCGGGCGATATCGGCATGCTGCGCTTCGCCGTGGAAGGGGATGCCGACACTACTTTGCTGATCAACCAGCCCGACGGGTCCTGGCATTGCAATGATGACCGCGCGGACGGTGACCTCAACCCCGAATTGGTGTTCGAAGGGCCCTTGGGAGGGCAGTACGATATCTGGGTGGGAACGTTCGAATCGCCCGATGCTCTGGGCGCGTTTCCCGAAGCCACGTTGCTCGTGACGGAGCGGCGATAGTGTTCCTGACCCTAGGGAACAATACTTCCGTAACGTCAGCGCAATCTGCTCACGTCTTTGGCATCCGTTAACTCTATTTGGGCAAACAAGCGGCTTAGACTTCCCCTGCGAAAGGCGCCGCTGTGCTCTCGTTCAATCGTCGTTCGTCCTCCCCGATCGAACCCGTGGCCAAGGCCGAAGATCCCACCGTTTCCACGCCCGAACCGGTGCATGATGACCATACCCGCAAGACGCTGGTGACGCTGGCCGATGGCCTGTCCGCGTTTGGCGTTGAAATGGTCGATGTGGCCGGCGCCATCGAAAGCGCCAATGCGGCGACGGCGAGCCTTGCAGAAGTGTTTGCCAACCTCAGCGCGATGGCCGCGCAGACCCAGACGCAGACCCAGGTCATCCGCGACTCGGTGACGTCGACCTCGATGGTCGCCGAAGCGTCAGGCCAAGCCATGGCGGAGTCCCGCGATGCTCTGGCGCGCGCCTCGCAAGACATTGCCCAGCTGATCGATGCGGTCAGCGCGATCAATTCGCAGCTGGAGGGTTTGCAGTCGGCGCTTGGCAGCGTCTCGGACGTGTCGAAATCGATCGATCAGATCGCCCGGCAGACCAACCTTCTGGCGCTCAACGCCACCATTGAGGCTGCCCGTGCCGGTGAAGCCGGTAAGGGCTTTGCTGTTGTTGCCGGCGAGGTGAAGCAACTGGCCGCCGAAACCTCCAACGCGACCCAGCAGATCCAAGAGACGCTGGTCGATCTCAATGGTGAAGCGGACGCTCTGATCGGCCTTGGCAAAAACGCGCTGTCCGGCGTGTCGGCGGTGCAGGATTCGACCGCGGCGCTCGATAGCGTGATCGAAGACCTCTCCGCCTCGATTGGCGAGATCGGCCAAGCCAGCAACGTGGTCGAGGGCGGGATCGCCGATATTGAAGGAACCGCGCAGTCGCTGGTCGCCGAAGTGACCGACATCCAAGATGCGATCTCGTCGAACAATGCGGTCATCGAAACGGCGGCGGGCCGGATCGGCAAAGCGGTGGAAGAGACCGACAGGCTGGTCGGAGTCACTGCTAGCGCCGATGTGGACACCGATGATGGCCGGTTCCTGCGCAAAGCGAAGGAAGCTGCCGCGAAGATGCAGGAGGCCGTTGAGGCCGAGCTCGAAGCGGGCCGGATAACCGAGGCCGAGCTTTTCGACTACACCTACAAGCCCATTGTCGGCAGCAATCCCGAGCAGGTGCTGGCGCCCTTTACAGCGCTGACCGACCGGCTGTTCCAAGGTCTGCAGGACGATATTGCCGGCCGCGATGAGCGGATCGTGTTCTGCGCCGCCGTCGATATCAACGGCTACTTGCCGACGCACAACTCGAAATTCTCCAAGCCGCAGGGCAGCGATCCGGTCTGGAACAACGCCAACAGCCGCAACCGCCGCATCTTTGATGACAAGGTGGGCCTTAAGGCAGGCCAGCACACCGAGCCGTTTCTTATCCAGTCGTACCGGCGCGACATGGGCGGCGGCAAGTTTGCGATCATGAAGGACCTGTCCGTGCCGCTTTACTTTTCGGGGCGCCACTGGGGCGGTGTTCGCCTGGCTTACAAGGTTTAGCGCCTGTCCTTCAGCCGGCTACGAATAATCGTTAAGGTTAATAGATACAGTTTTAATCAAATACTCGGCTCTGGTAAGGTTATCAGTTCACCGATTAACTGCATCTACTGATACAAACAGGGTATTTTCTGCTACCCCGTCCATGTGTGGCGCGACGTCTATGGACTCGTGACCTTAGGGACGGGAGAGGGCCGAATGACCCGAATTGTGCATATATGCGAGACGGCTAAGGGTGGGCCCGCGACCTATCTCAATCTGATCGCCGATGCAGTTGGACGGCTCAACAACGCCATCGTTGTTCCCGAAAGCCACGCCTCTTACGTTGATGCCGATCTGCGGCAGTACCGCTACCCGCGCCACAAGCGTGGGCTCTCGGGTTTTGTGCACATGATCCGTGCGTCGTTCACTGCGGTGCGCGAAGAACGCCCCGACCTTCTGTTTTTCCATTCCACGCTTTCGCTGCTCGCGCTGCTCGCCCTACGGATGGCGGGCGTGCGCAAGCCGATGCTCTATTGCGGGCATGGCTGGGCGGCACACCGCTACACCGAAGGCACGCTCAAGCGGCGGCTCGTGATGCGGATCGAAGGCTGGCTGACCGCGCTGCCCGACCGCGTTGTGTGCGTGTCGAAGTTCGACATGGCTTTCGCGCGCGCCCATGGCTATCGCGGCAATTTCGAACTGATTGAAAACGCGGTGCCCGATCGCCGTGCGGGGGATATCCGCACCGATCTGTTTGCGCCGCGGACCCCTGCGGATGCGAAGCTGAACCTGGTCTTTGTCGGCCGGTTCGACCGCCAGAAGGGCCTCGATGTCCTGCTCGCGTCTGCCGAGCGGTTGCAGAACATGCGGCCGGATATTCACTTCCACATTCTGGGCGCGGCGGTGCTTGATGCCCCCTCGGTCCATCAAGAGCTCAACAGCGTGACGTTCCACGGCTGGGTTGCGCGTTCGGTCATCGACGATTGGTATGCCTCTGCCGATGCGCTGGTTGTGCCGTCGCGCTGGGAAGGGCTGCCGCTGGTGATCCCCGAAGCGTACCGCAATGGGACCCCGGTGATCGCGTCGACCAGCACTGGTATCGCGGCGCTCGTCCATGAGGGCAAGACCGGCTACACGTTCGACTTAAGCGAGCGGAACCTCACCGCGATCCTCGAGGTCGTGACCCGTGACACGCTGCGCGAGATGCGCCCTGCGGTGCGGCGGCTTTACGATCGCCGGTTCACCGCGGAGCGTTTGTGTGCCGAACTTGCGGCCCTCTATGAAGCGGTTCTTGAGAAGCACGGCACGGTGCCGTCGTCTCCCGACAAGCCCTATGCGGAAGCCGCTTAGCGTTCTTGCTTCGGCTTCACAGGTGGTTTTGGGCGGCGCTTGCGCCGCCTTTTTTAGCTTAGGTGCTCTGGCCGCTTGCCGGCGATGATCATCGCCAGGATGTCATCAACCGACACCGCATCGACGTCGACGACCCCGACCAGTTCGCCATTCTTCATCACCGCTGCGCGGTCGCACAGGTTTTTGACCTGATGGACGTCGTGGTCGATGAGGAAGATCCCCAGGCCCTGACGCTTCAACTCGTCGATCAAGTCCGCGACCATCTGGGTCTCCTGCGGGCCGAGCGCGGCCGTCGGCTCGTCCATGATCAGGATCTTGGCGTTGAAATAGACCGCGCGGGCAATGGCAACCGATTGGCGCTGACCGCCTGACAGGGCCGACACGGGCGCCGAGAACTTTTTGAAGTTCGGGTTGAGCCGTCCCATGATCTTGCGGGTTTCCGCCTCCATGGCTGCGTCATCAACGAGCCCGGCGAGGTTGGTCAGCTCGCGACCCAAGAACAGGTTCGAGGCCGCGTCGAGATTATCGGCCAGCGCGAGCGTCTGGTAGATGGTCTCGATATTGTAGCGGCGCGCATCACGCGGGTTGTTGATGGTTGCCTGCTCGCCATTGATGTAAATCTCGCCGGCGTCCTTGTGGTAGGCGCCCGACAGACATTTGATCAGCGTCGATTTGCCGGCGCCATTGTGGCCCAGAAGGCCGACAACCTCGCCGGGGTAGAGGTCCACCGACACCTGGTTGACGGCCTTGATGCCGCCGAACGCGATGGAGATGTCGCGCAGGTCAACCAGCGGGGTCCCGGAGCGATCCACCGGCTTGGGGCTTTCGAGCGTTTCTGCAACGGCCATATCAACGATCCCCCGTGCGCTTGCGATAGATGGTGTCGATCAGCACCGCGAGCACCAGCACGGCACCAACAACCATATTTTGGAACGGCGCATCGACGCCAACCATGGCCATGCCCGATTGCAGCGACTGCATGATCAGAGCGCCGAGAATGGCGCCGTAAATGGTGCCCACGCCGCCGGCGAGCGCTGTGCCGCCAATAACGGCAGCGGCGATGACCCGCAGCTCATCAAGGGTGCCGATATCGTTTGAGTGGTTGGCGAGGCGGGCCGAGGCCACTACCGCCGAGATCGCCACCAGTGCGCCCATAATGGCGAACACTTTGACGGTCAGCATGCGGGTGTTGATGCCCGACAGCTCAGCCGCATCGGGGTTGCCGCCGGTCGCGAAAATGTAGCGGCCCAGGCGCGTTTTCTTGGCGACCACCGTCATGATCACGGCGATTGCGATCAGCAGCAGTACCGAGATCGGCAGGCCGTAGGCTGCCGTGAAGCCCTCCGGCACCTCTTCGCCGCGGGCGGCGAACTGCCGCTGCAGCACGCGCTCGGGCACCTGATAGGAATTCAAGATGGCGATGAAGCCCAAGATGCCGCCAACCGCGAACAGGGCGACCAGCGCCTCCGCCCACATAGGTTTCACAGGAAACTGGTGCGCAAGCTTGGCGCGGCGGGCGGCCATCAGCGCGTAGAGGGCACCGGCTGCCAGCAAAGCGCCGACGATCCAACTCCATTGCGCCCCAAGGGTGCCGGAGATGCCGCCAAAGGCGCGGAAGGTTTCATCGAGCGGGCCAATGGTTTGGCCGTTGGTGATGTACCAGCCCACATTGCGCCACACGAGCAGGCCGCCGAGCGTGACAATGAAGGCAGGGATCGCCAGATAGCCGACCAGCCAGCCTTGGAAGCTGCCCAGCAGCGTGCCGATGGCAATGCCGATGATGATCGTGATCCACGGTATCATCGGGTGGCCGATCTCAAGGCCGAAAAACTGCGGTATCCAGGCGGTTTGCATCATCGCCATGATCGCCGAACAGGTGGCGAGAAGCGCACCCACCGACAGGTCGATATGGCGGGTGACGATGATAAACACCATGCCGGTCGCCATGATGGCGACGGAGACCGTCTGGATCGTCAGGTTGAAAATGTTGCGCGGGGTCAGAAACCGGCCGCCGGTCAACAGATTGAACACAACGCAGATCACGATGAAGGCCGCGATCATGCCCAGTAGGCGAATGTCGATCTCCAGCGATTGCACGAAGCCGCGCTTTTGCGCTGGCTCGCTGGAGGCTGCGTCCGAATTGGCTGTGGTTTCGGCCATGGGTGTCCCCGCATCATCCCTGTGGCGCCGAGCCGACATGCTTGACTGGCTCGGTGGTTTTTTCTTGATCCCGGCTTCTTTGGACCGGTGACTTGAAGCTCGGGCGGCCATTGGGCCGCCCGAACGTGTTTGCTAGCGAAGCGAAAGGTGCGCTTGGCTTAGTTGCAGGGTGCCGGACCGTCGGTCACGCCCTGGCACAGCGCGTCCTGGGTGATCCAGCCAGCGTCGACAACCAAGGTCAGGTTCTCGGCGGTCACCGGGACCGGCTCGAGGAACACGGCGGTCATTTCGGTGCCAGCGGGCGACGTCCAAGCCTGGGCGCCATCGACGGCGTCCATCATGGTGCCACCGGCAAGCGCGACGGCGATTTCGCCGGCAGCGCGGCCGAGGTCACGGGCGTCTTTCCAGACCGACACGGTCTGGGTGCCGAGGGCAACGCGGTTGAGAGCGGCATGGTCGCCGTCCTGACCGGACACCGGAATGCCTTCCATGCCCTGCGCGGTCAGCGCAGCAACAACACCGCCGGCGGTGCCGTCGTTGGAGGCGACAACGGCGTCAACATTGTTGTCCTGCGCGGTGAGGATCTGCTCCATGTTGCGCTGGGCGTTCGCCGGCAGCCAGCCATCGGTGTAGGCTTCGTCGACGATGGTGATCGCACCGGAATCAATGGCTTCCTGCAGGACTTCCTGCTGACCGCCACGCAGGAAGTCTGCGTTGGGGTCGGTCGGCGAGCCTTTGATCATCACATAGTTGCCTTCGGGCTGCGCGGCGAGCACAGCGCGGGCCTGCATGCGGCCAACTTCGATATTGTCGAAGGTCAGGTAGAAGGCGCGCGGGTCTTCGATCAGGCGGTCATAGCCGACCACCGGAATGCCGGCGTCAGCGGCGGCCTGAACAGCCGGGCCGATGGCCTGGGCGTCCTGCGCGAGAATGATCAGAGCGTCGACGCCTTGAGCGATCAAGCTTTCAACGTCGGCAAGCTGTTTGGCTGACGATGATTGCGCGTCAGCTGAAAGGTAGGTCGCGCCAGCGGCGTCGAGTGCAGCCACGATGGCGGCCTCGTCCGTTTTCCAGCGCTCTTCTTGGAAATTCGACCAGCTAACACCGACGGTGACGTCTGCCAAAGCTGGGGTTGCAAAGCCAGCCGTCGCGACGACGGCAGCAGCGAGCAAAGTACGCATGCGTATCCTCTCGGGTTTGTTATGACCGGCCGCTCCACGGCCCGCCATCGCACTTTTCCTGCGCGATGAGCACAGCATGCGCTTTTTAATTCATCTGTCAAAGTATTTTTTCGTCTAACGATTGACGGAGGCCTATTTTTTAGCGCAGCGTAAGGAAAAACCGGTTTAAGATCCGCCAAAAAGGCGGGCGACGGGAGAAGAAGCGCCATTTATGGGCGAATATAGTTCAGACGCTGAAAGAACGGGGCCGGAAGACGCGGAAGGCCCGCGTGCGCCCGACACGTTGCCTACGGGCTACGGGCCAATGCTTGGTGGTTCGGCGCGGGCGACTGCGCCTTTACGCAACCAGGTTTTCGACACCGTTCGGGCCGCCGGGCGCATCGCGCGAGCCGATCTTGCCAGGGCTCTCGGCATCAGCGCTGGCTCGGTGACGAGCCTGACCTCCGACCTGTTGGCGCAGGGTTTGTTGCGTGAGGTGTCCGCGCCGGTTCTGCGTGATACAACCCGCGGACGTCCGCCGGTTGCGCTCGAAATTGTTCCAGACACACGGCTGGTTGTCGGCATAAAGCTCTCCGATGAGCGCCATACCGCAGTGCTGAGCGATGTGACCGGCGAAACCATCGCGTCGGCACACCTGCCGGCCGAGCCGGGCCGATTAGCACCCGATGCTTTGTGTGATGTCGTTGAGACCCTCACCGACACCGTGCTCGCAGAAGCGGGGCTGAGGCGAGACGCCTTGGCGGGCGTTGGGATCGGCCTTGCGGGGATGATCGACCATGAGGCGGGCAATGTGCATTGGTCGCCCTTGTTGCTCCATAAAGATGTGCCGTTGCGCGATGCGATCGCCAAGCGGCTCGAGCTGCCCACCGAGATCGAAAATGATGTCAACGTGCTGACGCTTGCGGAACTGTGGTTCGGCAAGGGCCGCACCCGGCGCGACTTTATCGTGGTCACCGTCGAAGGCGGTGTCGGCATGGGGTCGGTGATCGACGGCGCGCTCTACCGGGGTGGGCGCGGCCTGGGCCTCGAATTTGGGCATACGAAGGTGCATCTCGATGGCGCGCTGTGCCGCTGCGGGCAGCGCGGCTGCCTTGAAGCCTATCTGGCCGACTACGCCCTCGCCCGGGAAGCCTCCACTGCCCTTGGCCGAATGTCACTTGACGGCGGCGCCCCAAAGCTGGGGGCGCAGGCGATGCTTGATGCGCTGTTTGTGGAAGCCAAGGCCGGCAACAGCGCCGCGCGGTCGGTCTTCCGCCGGGCGGGGCGCTACCTGTCGCTTGGGCTTGCCAATCTGGTGCAGCTGTTCGACCCGCCGCTGATCATCCTGTCGGGCGCGCGCATGCGCTACGATTACCTCTATGCGGACGAGGTGATCAAAGAGATGGGGCAGCTTTTGCTGTCCACCGAGCGGTCCCCGCCCGAGGTGGAAATCCATGCTTGGGACGATCTGGTCTGGGCGCGCGGTGCCGCTGCGCTGGCGCTGTCGAGCGCCACGGCGCGGCTGCTCGATGAAGCGCAACTGGTCCCGGCATGAGAGCCCTCAGCGCGTTTGCCATCCTTGCCTTGACTGCGACTCCGGCCCAAGCCCAGCCGGTCTTCTCAGACCAATCAGCGGACCTGCCGCCGCATGTGTATGCCGGCGGTTGGGAACATTTTGTCGGCGGCGGCGTTGCCGTGTTTGACTGCGACGGCGATGGCTTGCCCGAAGTTTTGGCCGCAGGCGGCGACAACCCGATGGCGCTATTACGCAACCAAGGCAGTTTCCGTTTTGCGCCCGGCGACTTTCCGGCCATCACAGCGGCGACGGGCGTCTATCCGCTCGATCTCAACGCCGATGGCTGGCAGGATCTCTGCATCTTGCGCGCTGGGCCCGATCAGCTGCTGCAAGGCGGGCCGGATTGCGCGTTCAGCGATATCACGGCCGATCTTGGCCTTGCCTTTGAAGACCGGTGGTCCACGGCGTTCACCGCCTGGTGGGAGCCCGGTGACGCCCGCCCAACGCTGGCCGTTGGCCACTATGTGGACCGCACGGACCCCGAAGGGCCTTTTGAAGCGTGCGACACGAACCTTATTTTGCGCCCCGATGGCGAGGCCTACCGGATGGAGGTGCTTGCGCCCGGCTTCTGCCCTCTTTCTATGTTGGCCGCTGAAGATGCGCGCGGGCGGCTGACCCTGAGGGTGTCGAACGACCGGCACTATTATGTGCGCGGCGGATCGGAGCAGATGTGGGACATTGCCGATCGCCGCTTTCTTGGCACAGACGATGGCTGGGACGGACCCTCGCTATGGGGCATGGGCATTGCGAGCCGCGATCTGACGGGCGATGGCCGTGATGAGGTGATGCTCACCTCGATGGGTGACCAGCTGTTGCAGATCGCAACGCCTCAGGGCGGCTATGTCGCTGCGCCCTACAGCCAAGGCACCTATGCCACTCGGCCTCATACAGGCGGTGATGGCCGGCCCAGCACTGGCTGGCACGCCCAGTTTGGCGACGTTGACAATGATGGGCTTGCGGACCTGTTCATCGCCAAGGGCAATGTCGATCAGATGCCTGGCAATGCGATTGCCGATCCCAACAATTTGCTGATGCAGCAGCCGGGCGGGCAGTTCGTTGAAGCCGCCGCCGAGGCCGGCGTCGCGACCACCGAACGCTCACGCGGGGCAGCGCTCGCCGATCTCGATGGCGACGGTTTGCTTGACCTTGTGGTGGTCAACCGCCGCGCGCCGCTGGAGCTGTGGCGCAATGAAACGGCCAGCGCCGGCAACTGGCTCGGTGTCTCACTGGTGCAAGCGGATGGGGGCAACCGCGATGCCATCGGCGCGACCGTGACGGTTGCGACGCCCGATGGCCGCGTGCAGCGCCAGCAAGTGACGGTTGGTGGCGGCCATGCCGGTGGGCAGAGCGTGCCCCTGCATTTTGGTCTTGGCGCGGCGAGTGAGGCGACCATCACGGTCCGGTGGCCCGATGGCATAGAGACGGCGATCGACGCGCCCGCCGGGGCCGTTACCGTCGTCGCGCGTTAGGGGTTCGCCACCGTCAGCCCGCTGGGTACGGTTTCGGGCACGCCCAAACGGCCGGTCTCAGCCACTGGGTCGGTCAGTGTGTCGAGAAACGCCACAATGGCCTCCACTTCGCCAGCCGTGAGCGGTTTGGGCTGTTGGCTCGCCGCCGCGAAGATCGCGCCGCTCTCGTCCGCGTCGCTCATGATCCGCCAATCGTCGGTTGCCATGGCCGCCAGCACCGCCTGGCGCTCGTAGCCGGTGCTCGGGTCGGCATGGTGGCGCACGAAGCTCTCAAGCGTGGTGTGTCCGCCTGCATGGCCCCAGGGGCCTGTCAGCGCGACATTGCGCAGCGAGGGCGTGCGGAAAGCGTACATATCCGCCGGATCGCCAGTGACGCGGAAGCGCCCCTCATCGCGGGCGTGCGTTTCAAAGCGGGCGGCCTTTCCTGGCCCCAGTTGCGGGGCGCCCATGGCGTGGAAGCCATGGTCGGACTGGAAGGGCCCGCTGTGGCAGGCCGCACAGCCCGCTTCACCGTAGAAGAGGTCCAGCCCGGTGAGCGCTTCGGTGCTGAGGGACTGCTCGCCGCGCAAATAAGCATCAAAGGGGCTGGTGTCCGAGCGGAACTCGAAGGCCATGAAGGCCGCGATGGCATCCGAGATATCGGTGAAGGCGATGTCGCTGGGCTGCGCAATATGCGGGTAGGTGGCCATAAAGGCCTCGGCATAAGCGGGGATCCCTGCCACCCGCTGGGAGATCAGGTCCCATGCGCCGCCCTCGCCTGTGATCCGGCCAAGGCGAACGGCCTGGCTGATCTCGTTTTCTGAATAGTGCCCTGCCATCTCATCGGCGCTCAGCACCGGGAACATGGTTTGCGCCGACAGCATGGAGGCGAAGCCCTGCATCATCTCCGGGCCGAGCGGGGTGCGCATGCCGCCTTCAAAACTGGCGTCGATCTCGACCCGCCCATCGTGGAACAGCGTGCTGTACTCTTTGGCGCCAACGTTCCACAGCGCTTGGGCATTGCGCGGGATGCGCTGCTCGGGCGGGTTGTCAGGGTCGATCACGCGCTCTGGCCCGAGGCCAATGCCGCCATCGCCAATGCCGAGCGACAGCCCATCGGAGGTGCCGAAGGCGGGATGGTGGCAGGTGGCGCAGGAGACTTCGCGGTTGCCCGACAAGATCGGGTCATAGAAGAGCAGCTGCCCTAGGCGGGCCTCGGCCTCGTTGACGGGCAGATAATCTTCATCGGTTACCGCATCCGGCAGCGCAGCGGGGCGCATATGCGCGAAGCCGAGCGACGCGCCGGCGACAAGCGCGATGGCGGTGGTGATGCAAGCTGTGGCCAGCACCTGCCGGCCTGTTCGCCAGTCTGTTCTTTGGGCCATGGTTGGGTCCCATGCTTTTGTTTTTGCACACCTAAGCGGACGCCACCGCGTGCTGCAAGCGTGCTGGCGACAAAGCTGCGCGTGGATTGTCGATGGGAAGCGGTGGGTTGCGCGCGTCAGCGGGTGAACGAAACGATGGTGATGGCGATCAGCATGCCGATGGTCACCGGTGCCCAGGCCATGCGCTCGAGTTTTGATGGCGTGATCGTGTTGCCGATGGCGGTAAGGACGGTGAGGCCGAACGCAATCCAGAACACGAACGTGGGCCAGCCAAGCGCGATGAGGCCCGCATAGTCGGCCACCGCGAGGCCCATGGTCATCAGCAGCATCGCCTGGACCGAGCAGGCGAGCCGGAGAGCCTGGGGAAGGCGCCCAGGGTAGCGCCCGCCAAGGGTCAGTTCACCCCAGGGCGCGCCAGCGGCAAGCGCCATTTGGCACAGGGTCGGTGCGATCAGCAGCACGCAATAGGCGATGGCAGCGATGGTCAGCATAGCGATCAGGACGGGTTGAGGTTTGCCTCGGCGCTGGCTTCCTGCACGGTGCGGGCAACCTGCGCAAGCGCTTTGGCGAGCGGGTTGGTGCGGCGCCAGACCATGCCGATGGTTCGGCTTGGCTCGGGAGCGGGGAAGCGGGCTACCGAGACCGCCGCCGAGCGGGTTTCCACCGGCAGCGCCATTTTTGGGATCAAGGTGACGCCGATGCCTGCGCCAACCATCTGGACGAGCGTCGACAGGGAACTGCCGTCGAGGATTTCGCGCGGGTGGCCAGCGCTGGTGCCGCAGAACGCAAGCGCCTGATCACGGAAACAATGCCCTTCTTCGAGCAGCAGCAGACGCATCTGCCGCAGCCTTTCGGGGCTTGGGATGGGCTTGTCGGCATCATCCGCGGGCCGGACCAGCATGAAGGGTTCATCGAAAAGCGGCAGCTCGGTGAGCGTCGGCTCCGAGACGGGCAGCGCCAGGATCGCCGCGTCCAGCCGGCCTTCGCTGAGATCATCGAGCAGGCGCGGCGTTTGGGTTTCACGAACTTTTAGGTCCAGCGCGGCGTTTCTGGCGGTGAGCGCCCCGATGACGCTTGGCAGCAGGTAGGGCGCCACCGTCGGAATGATCCCCAGGCGGAGCTGCGCGGGCAGTCCGTCGCCGTCGAACCGGGCGATCTCGGCCAGTTCATCAACCGAGCGCAGGATATCTTGGACGCGCGGCGCGAGGGCGCTGCCGATGGCGGTGAGGTGCACCAGCTTGCCGCCGCGCTCAAAGAGCGGGGCGCCGATGGTCTCTTCAAGCTGTTGGATTTGCATCGACAGGGCCGGCTGCGAGATACCGCAAGCCTCCGCCGCGCGCCCGAAATGGCCGAGCCGGCCAACCGCATTAAAATAGCGCAGCTGTTTCAGCGTTAGCCTGTCCATCAGAAAGACTTATCAAGAAGATCAGAAATTACAAATTCCTCTGATTGGTCAGGGGTGCTATTGCGCCCAATGTAGGCTGTGTCACCGGGCGTCGGGAGCTGGTGATGCAAGCGCAGATTTTTCGCCACGATGTTCGCGCAACGGCGCGGCTCGGGAGAGCAGTAATCCCCCTGAGGAGGACCCCATGAACGCACCCACCGGCAACCTCAAAGGCGTTTGCCCCGTCATGCACGGCGGCAACACCAAGACCGACAATTCCGTCACCAAGTGGTGGCCGAACGCGCTGAACCTGGACATCCTCCACCAGCACGGCGCGCGCACCAATCCGATGGATCCGGACTACAACCATCGCGAGGCGGTCAAAGGGCTCGATTTTGAAGCCGTCAAAGCTGATGTCCGCGCCTTGATGACCGAAGAGCAAGAGTGGTGGCCTGCCGATTGGGGCCATTATGGCGGCCTGATGATCCGCCTTGCCTGGCACGCGGCTGGCTCGTACCGGATGGGCGATGGCCGCGGCGGTGCGGGCACCGGCAATATCCGCTTTGCGCCGCTCAACTCCTGGCCGGACAATGCCAGCCTCGACAAAGCGCGGCGGCTGTTGTGGCCGGTCAAAAAGAAGCATGGCAACGCGCTGAGCTGGGCCGATTTGATCATCCTCGCGGGCAACATGGCCTACGAGTCGATGGGCTTTAAAACCTTCGGCTTCGGCTTTGGCCGCGCGGACATTTGGGGCCCGGAGACGGATGTCTATTGGGGTTCGGAGAACGAGTGGCTGGCGCCCTCTGAGAACCGCTATGGCGATCTCGAAGTTGCCTCCTCAATGGAGAACCCGCTGGCAGCGGT
>JAHCMG010000252.1 GCA_019192585.1 Devosiaceae bacterium MH13 | reverse complement strand
CGAGCCTCGGCGCGGGATCATGCGCCCCATTGAGCTCGACGCTGCGCTCGACACCGGACTGTTCAAGCTCAACCAGACCCTAGGGCGCGGTGTCCGCGCCGTGCGGACCTTCTTTGACCGGTTCAAAGTTCGCGGGCCGCGCCGTTTCGCCGTCGAAGTACTCGACGAAGTGGCGACCTTTGGCGTTCTGGGCGCTGTTCTGGCCCTGGTGCTGGCGCTGCCCGCTTTTGAGCGGCTCGATAGCGATTGGCGCACGCAGGACAATTTCGCGATCACCATTTTCGACCGCAATGGCGATGAGATCGGCCGGCGTGGCGTGCTGCTGAACGACACGGTGCCGCTGTCGGAGCTGCCTGATCACCTGATCCAGGCAACGCTCGCGACCGAGGATCGCCGGTTCTACTCGCATTTCGGCATCGACGTGATCGGCACCATGCGCGCGCTCGTCACCAATGTGCGCGAAGGCGGCGTGGTGCAGGGCGGCTCGTCCATCACGCAGCAGCTTGCCAAAAATCTGTTCCTGTCGAACGAGCGCACTTTGATGCGTAAGATCACCGAGGCGTTCCTGGCGCTGTGGCTTGAAGCCAACCTGACCAAGGACGAGATCCTCAAGCTGTACCTTGACCGGGCCTATATGGGTGGCGGGGCCTTTGGTGTGGTGGCCGCGGCCGATTTCTATTTTGACAAGGATGTGCGCGACCTGACGCTCGCCGAGTCGGCCATGCTTGCGGGCCTTTACAAGGCGCCAGCGGGCTTCGCGCCGCACCGCAACCTGGCCGCAGCGCGGCAACGCGCGGCGGAAGTGCTCGACAATATGGTCGAAGCGGGCTTCCTGACCGATGGGCAGATCCTGTTCTCGCAGCGCAACCCGGCAAGCGCTGTCATTCGCGATGCGGAAGATGCGCCGAACCACTATCTTGATTGGATCTATGAAGAGGTGGTCGCCATTGCGCCACCCAATGCGCGGATCCTTGAGGTCTACACAACGCTCGACTCGCGCCTACAGGGCACGGCCGAACGCGCGGTTCTGACCAATCTGGCCAGCCAAGGCCAAGCCTATCGGGTCGGCGAAGCGGCAGCCGTGCTGATGGAGAATGACGGTGCCGTCCGCGCCATGGTGGGCGGTAGCGATTATGGCGAGAGCCAGTTCAACCGGGCGGTTCATGCGCTGCGGCAGCCGGGCTCGTCGTTCAAGGCCTTCGTCTATGCGACCGCGCTTGAGAACGGTTACTCGCCCAACTCGATCGTGGTCGATGCGCCGATCACCATTGGCGGCTGGAGCCCACGCAACTATGGCCGCAGCTTTGCTGGTCGGGTGACGCTGACAAGCGCACTGGCCCGATCGATCAACACCATCCCCGTACGGCTCGCTGAGGCGATGGGGCGCGACTTAATCGTCGACACCGCCTACGAGATGGGCATTCGCTCCGAACTGCCGATCACCCGCCCGCTGCCTCTCGGGGTGGCGGAGGTCACCGTCCTCGACATGGCGAGTTCCTACGCGTCGCTTGCCAATGGCGGCTACCGGGCGAGCGGCTATGGCGTGCTCGAGATGCGGACACTCGATGGCGAAGTGGTCTATTCGCGCGAGGAAGACGCGCCGCCACAGCCCCGCATTCTGGCGGCGGAAACCGCTGCGGGCATGAACACGATGCTGCGCCAGGTGATCGATGCGGGCACCGCG
>JAHCMG010000251.1 GCA_019192585.1 Devosiaceae bacterium MH13 | reverse complement strand
GGGCCTTTCGGTGCGGCACCCGGCGCGGTTTGTGTTGATCGGATCGGGCAACCCCGAAGAGGGCGAATTGCGGCCGCAGCTTCTCGACCGGTTTGGGCTGTCGGTCGATGTGACCACCCCCGAAGACATCAAAGACCGGATCGAGGTGATCCGTCGCCGCGATGCGTTCGATCGTGACCCCGAAGGTTTTGTTGCCAAATGGAAGCGCCGTGACGGCGCGGTGCGGCGGTCCATCGTCAAGGCGCGGGAGCGGCTTGAAACGGTAGATGTGCCCGACAGCGCGCTCGAACGCGCCGCGCAACTGTGCATGGCGCTCGGCACCGATGGGTTGCGCGGCGAGCTGACACTGATGCGCGCGGCCCGCGCGAAAGCCGCGCTCGATGGCGCCGGGGTTGTCGGTCCTGAGGCGATCGACCAAGTCGCCGCTATGGTTCTCGGTCACCGGTTGCGGCGCAACCCGCTTGATGATTCTCGCGCCACCGTTCGCGTTGACCGCGCGGTTGCGGAGCTTGCGGGGTGAGTGTCCTCGCGCCTGGCGGACCTGGTGGCGAGCCTGCCGGAGATGTTGAGCTCGACGCCGAGGCGCGCGCCCTTTTGTGGCGCGATGCGACGCTTGCCATAGCCTGCGTTGCCGTCGACCCCGCTCTGGTCGGCGGCATCGCGATCCGCGCGCATGCGGGCCCGGTCCGTGATCGATTGATGGCGCTTCTTAACACGTTGGCGGGCGATGATCTGCCCAGGCGCAAAGTGCCGCCGCATTGCGGCGATGATCGGCTGATCGGCGGCCTCGACCTGCCAGCCACGCTCAACGCTGGCCGGCCGGTTCTGCAGCGCGGTTTGATCGCCGAGGCCGATGGGGGCCTCGTGGTGCTGCCGATGGCCGAGCGGGCGGATAGCCTTGCCATCACCCGCCTTTGCAGCGCGCTGGATGATCATACACTGCTTGTTGAGCGCGATGGGCTGACGCGCCTTCTCGATGCGCGCATTGGCGTCGTGGCGCTTGATGAGGGCTGCGAGCCCGGCGAGACCGTGGCGCCAGCCCTGCAAGATCGGCTGGCGTTCCGGTGTGACCTGACGGCCTTGTCGATCCGCGATCTTGGCCCGTCGATTATCGAAACATCGGATGTGATCGCGGCGCGTGCCCTCCTTCGAGATGCTGAGCCTCAGCCCGAGCTGTATGAAACGCTGACGGCGCTCGCGGCCGCGTTTGGCGTTTCGTCGCTGCGGGCGGTTTTGGCCTCGGTGCGGGTGGCTGGTGTAATTGCCGCTTTGGATGGGCGCTATGCCGCTGGCGAGACCGACATCGAGTTGGCGGCCCGCCTGGTCATCGCGCCCCGGGCGACACGCCTGCCTCAGATGCAGGCCGAAGACGATGCCGAAGACCAGCCGGTCGAGAACGAAACCGGCGAGCCAGAGCAACAGGACCCGCCTCCACCTCAAAGTGCCGACGAGGAGCGCCAGGACGAGCACCCTCCGGCCCCCGACGGTCCGCTTGATGACCGTGTTCTTGAGGCGGTCGAAGCCGCGATCCCAGCGGACCTTTTGCGGCAGTTGCAAATCGGTGCCGCGCTGGGCGTGCAGGCCCAAGCCTCCACCGGTGGACAGGGTGCGCAGCGCAAAGCGCTTCAGCGCGGGCGACCCTTGGGGGCGCGACGCGGGCGCCTGGATGGCCGGCAGCGCTTGCACCTGATTGAAACGTTGCGGGCGGCCGCACCCTGGCAGCCGTTGCGCCGCAAAGAGCGAGGCCTGCCAGAAGCCGCCAACCGGCTTGAGATCCGGTCCGATGATGTGCGCGTGCGCCGCTACCAGGAGCGTCAGCAGAGCGTCACCATCTTCGTGGTCGACGCGTCTGGATCGGCGGCCCTGCACCGGCTCGCGGAGGTCAAAGGCGCGGTCGAGCTGCTGCTGGCAGAAAGCTATGCGCGCCGCGATCAGGTGGCACTGATCGCGTTCCGCGGCAGCAGCGCTGACCTGCTCTTGCCGCCCACCCGCTCGCTCGTTCGGGCGAAACGGTGCCTGTCGGCGCTGCCCGGTGGCGGCGGTACGCCACTCGCTGCCGCGCTTGATGCCGGCCGTAAGCTCGCCAATGATTGCCAGCGCCAAGGGGTCTCTGCCCAATTGGTTTTGATGACCGACGGGCAAGCCAATGTGGGCTACACACCAGGTGCGGGCCGTGCCGCGGCGCGGGCCGATGCCGAGCGCGCCGCCGCCGCGTTTGCAGGCGAGGGCGTGCCGATGCTGTTCATCGACACAAGCCCGAGGCGCAACCCCAAGGCGGCCGAGCTGGCTGAGCGTATGGGCGCTATCTACCTGCCGCTCCCGCACCCCAATGCCGAGGGCATCAAGGCCATGGTCGCAACCGCGGGCGCTGGCCCCGCCAAGGCGCAGGGGCGCCGGTAGCGATGTTGGCGCAGCCCGATCCTCCATCATGGCGCGCGCTCAAGCGCGTGTGGCCACACGCTGAAACCAGCCGGTTCGTCGAGGCCGATGGGTTGCGCTGGCACGTGCAGATGATGGGGTCCGGCCCCGCTTTGCTGCTGCTGCACGGGGCTGGTGCTTCCACCCACTCCTGGCGCGATGTCATGCCGTTGCTGGCCGAGCGCTATACGGTCGTCGCGGCGGATTTGCCGGGCCATGGTTTCACCGAAACCCCACCGGTCTATCGGCCGACCTTGCCGCGTGTGGCGCGCCTTGTTGCCGGGCTTATGCGTGCATTGGACATGCAGGTGGACGTGGCCGTGGGTCACTCCGCAGGCGCGGCGATCATTGGCCAGATGCTCCTTGAAAGGGTGATCGAGCCGCGTGCCTTTGTCTCCATCAATGGCGCCTTCAACCCGTTTGAGGGCGTTGCGGGTCAGCTGTTTCCGGCGATTGCGAAGCTTTTGTTCGTCAACCCGTTTATGCCGCGTCTGTTCGCCATGCAGGGGCGCGACCAGCGCCGCGTGCAGCGGCTGATCGAGGGCACCGGCTCTAGCCTCGATGCGCGGGGGCTCGATATCTACCACGCGCTGATGATGTCGCCGGGGCACATTTCTGGGGTGCTGGCGATGATGGCCAATTGGGACCTTGAGGGGTTCGAGCAGCGCCTTGGCGATGTCGAGACGCCCACGCTTCTGCTCGCCGCCGATGGCGACCTTGCCGTGCCCCCGCAGGTGTCGCAGCGCGTCGCCGCCCATATGCCGC
Organism: Devosiaceae bacterium MH13; assembly: GCA_019192585.1. Taxonomy (GTDB): domain Bacteria; phylum Pseudomonadota; class Alphaproteobacteria; order Rhizobiales; family MH13; genus MH13. Next base: position 7,624 of record JAHCMG010000251.1, on the reverse strand, counting down.
ATGCCACGTTCGAGCGCCTGACCGGCTTGGGCCATCTCGCGCACGAGGAAGCGCCAGATCTGATCGCAGAGCGGATCATCGCCTTCGCCGAGGCCGAGATGGTGGCCGCCTGATGCCGTTTTTCACACCAAAGGACCTACACCGACCATGGTAACGCCAGCGTTCAAAGCCTCGCTTCAGATGGGGTGGAACGAAACAGCCTGCCGGGCGCTCATCCGCCGGGGCTCGAAGTCGTTCTATGCGGCCTCGCTCTTGCTTCCCCAACGTGTGCGCAAGCCGGCCCACGCGCTCTACGCCTTTTGCCGGCTCTCTGACGACGCCGTGGATGCGCTCGATGCGCCTGCCGATGCTGTTGCGCGCCTGCGGGAACGTCTTGAGCGCGTGTATGCGGGCCGGCCGGCTGATATCCCGGCCGATAAGGCGTTTGCGGAAGTTGTGGACACGTTTTCGATGCCCAGAGCGCTGCCCGAGGCCCTTCTGGAGGGGCTCGAGTGGGACGCGTCGGGCTGGCGGCCGAAGACACTGTCGGACACCTATGCCTATAGCGCCCGCGTCGCAGCTTCGGTCGGCGCGATGATGACCGTATTAATGGGGCGCCGTGACCCGAACGTCTTGGCGCGCGCCTGCGATTTGGGCGTCGCCATGCAGCTCACAAACATCGCGCGCGATGTTGGCGAAGACGCGCGCCGGGGGCGCACCTACATCCCCACCGATTGGCTGGTTGAAGCTGGCCTCGACCCCGATGCGTTTGTCGCGGACCCACGGTTTGATCCGCGGGTGGCAGGCTGCACCCGCAGGCTCCTTGATATCGCGGACCAGCTTTACGATCGCGCTTTGGGCGGCATTGCCGGCCTACCGGTGGATTGCCGGCCGGCGATCCATGCGGCGCGCTTGATCTATCGGGAGATCGGCCGGCAGATCGAGCATGAAGACTACAACTCCATCGACACGCGGGCCTATGTCAGTACCCAGCGCAAGCTGGGCCTGCTCGCCTTGGCGGCCAACAACGCGCTGTGGTCCGGAGGCGCGGTCGAGGGCCCGCCGCTTGAAGAGAACCGCTTTTTGGTCGAAGCGGTCCCGGCGCTCGGGCCCGCGCGGCAGGGCCGCCTAGGAGCCGATGGTGAACGCTTCGATGAAGGCGTTGTCCGGATCATCGAACTGATCGAGAAGCTTGAGCGGCGCGACCGGGCGCGGATCGCGGCGGGGCAAACGTCCGGTTAGGGTCCTGACCCTAGCTCCGCAGGCGCTGCGACCCCCTGCCGGTTTGACCTTCGGCTGCAAGCCGCCATATTTAATACGTTGCTAATCTAAGCGCCGTGTTGGTTTTGGAGCCGGTGGCCGTGTCCATCTCCTGGTCCTTGTTGGCCTTTTTGGCTTTGTGTTTTGCTGCCGCAACGACCGGCAGCATCTACCGCCCCGGTGCGTGGTATCGGACGCTCTCCAAGCCGCGCTGGAACCCGCCTGACTGGGTGTTCCCGATCGCTTGGACGGCGCTTTACGGGATGATGGCCGTTGCTGCGTGGCTTGTGTACGAGGCCGCTGGTTTTTCTGGCCTGGGGGCGGCTGCACTGGTGGTCTGGCTGGTGCAGCTGGTCCTCAACGCGCTTTGGTCGGCCCTGTTCTTTGGCGCCAAGCGCATGGATTGGGCGCTGTGGGATGTCGCCGCGCTCTGGCTCGCGATCGCCCTGACCACCGTGTTGTTCGCGCTCATCGTGCCGGCTGCCGCCTGGCTCATGGCGCCCTACCTGGCGTGGGTCACCTTTGCGGCGCTTCTGAACCTGACACTGATACGTATGAACAGCGAAACCGGGCAGGCCGTTTCAACGTAGGCACAAGCACTTGGCGACCCGCGCCTGAGGGAGGGCGAGATGATCAGCACCGAAGTCTATAAAGGGTTGGACCTTCTGCTCGCCTTTGGTGGCGTAATGGCCTTCATGTTCTGGCAGTTGCACTCGGTGAACAAAGAAATCCGTGAAGCCCGGCTCAAAAAGGAGGCCGAGGCGGCGGCTGCTGCTGCCAAGGTAGATGGCGCCTCAGATGAGGCCGCTACCAAGACCAGTGACGACGACGCGGCATCCGAAACGGCAAAAGCAGCCTGACCCACTGTTTTGAGAACCGGTCGAGGTCGAGCGTTTCGTGGACGCCGCTGACCCAGGCGCCGTCGAGCTGTGTGCTCACCGCGTTGCGGGTGTAGAAGGGCGCATCTTCCATCGCTGCATCGAGCTGCGCCGGCCCTTCCGACCATAAGTTCCGACCAACACCCCAGATGCCGTTCTTCACCGAGGCCTCTTTCGGCGCATCGCGCGCCGTGATCTCGCCATCATGGCTGACATCAAAGGCTAAGAGCGAGCGGGCACCGCTTCGCTCTTGTGGCGCATAGAAGAGGGCAGCGCCGGTTGGCGTTGTCAGGCGCATCCAGTTCCAGGCGGAGAAGTCCGCTTCAAGCGCCGCGGTGCCGGCGTTGCAGTCCGCATAGCCATGTCCGGTCCAGTGAAGGTCGGGATCCTTGAAGTCCACCGATATCCGCCCCGACGGCGCATAGGGCCACCAATGGTGGCGCTGCGGGCCATCAAGCGCGAACCAGCGCGGCTGAAACGCTGCGGGTGAGAGCCGGATGGTGCCGCGCAACTTGCGCGGGATGGGCACGGTGATCTCGTCGACCTCGACCACCAGCTCATCGCCGTCCCATTGCATATGGCTGGGGCCGACTTGGAAGCGCCCCAGTTCTTGGCGCAGGGCGGGCCGCCCACGCTCTGTCATCGCCCAGCGGGCTTTGGGCCCATAGAGCGCGACATTGATGGCGACATGGTCGTCTGGGGCCTTGCGCCCAGACCAGGAATAGTAGGGCGAGAAGACGCTGCCCACAAAGGCTATGACCGTGACGCCGTAGCGCCCATCATCGCTTAGGCCGTCAAGGTACCACCAACGGTAACCGTCTGGCGCCGTGGGCGCATCGAAGCCCGGTCGGCGAGCAGCTGGGCGGCCGCCAAGCGGCCCGAAAGGGCCGCCATTGGAACCCCCGGCCCCGGATGCACGCTGCCCCCCGCCAGATAGAGGCCCGGTATTGCTGTGCGGTTGTCCGGCCGTTTGAAGCTGGCGAACGGACTGTGGTTCGCGCGTCCGTAAAGCGCGCCGCCCGACCCCGGAAACAGTTGGTTGAGGGCCGTCGGCCCCGTCGCCAGGCTCGCCTCCGGATTCACCTTCACCGTCAGGCCGCAGGCCAAAAGCCGCGTCAGCGCTCGCTCGGTGCATTGCATCATCTCCTCATCGAGCGTTGGGTCCATGTCGCCCGTTGGCGGCGCGTTGATCACCATGAGCATGCGCTCCGGCGCGCCGTCGGCCACGGCGTCGGCACCGTGCCCCCGATCCTGGGCGCAAATGTACACTGTGGGGTCGCCGGGGAATTGGCCGCGGCGGAAGGTGGCGTCGAACTCTTCGGGATAGTCGGTCCCAAAGAACACCGAGTGATGCTCAAGCGGAAATCCGTTCGTTGGCGCTTCCAGCGTCCAGGCGATGGCCGAAAGGGACCGTTCCGCCGGCTTTACGGGTTTGGCGGCGCGCCGGGCCTCGCCCCCCAGAAGGCCCAAACCGAGGGCGGAGGCATCGCAGTTGGCGACCACGTTTCTCGCCGTCACGCGCTCGCCGGTTTGGAGCGTCAAGCCGGCCGCGCGGCCGTTTTCGATTGCGATGCTCTCCACGGGGCAGCCGGTGCGAACCTGCACACCCAGACGCTCGCACGCTTTGCGCAGGGCGAGCGCAAGGCCGCGCATGCCGCCCTTCACCAGCCAGACGCCATCCATCTCGACATGGGCGATCAGCATCAGCGTCGCCGGTGCGAGATAGGGCGAGGCGCCGGTGTAGGTGGAGTAGCGGCCAAACAGCTGGACGAGCCGTGGGTCGGAGAAATGCCCGCCGATGGCGCGCCAAAGGGTTGAGAACGGGCGGACGGCAAAGCCTTTCGGCCCCAAGCTCGCGGTCATGCCCAAAGGCGATGGTTTGGCGGAGCGCAGGAACGGCTTTTCAAGCAGCTCATACATGGTCCGGGCTTCTTGGGCGAACGCGCGGAAGGCCCGAGCCTCCTGCGCACCGCAGAAATTGCCGATGGCGTCGGCGCTGGCCTCGGCGTCTGCATACAAGTCCACATGGCCGGTTTCGTCCCAGGCGTGGCGAGCCAGAATGTCAGCGCGTTGCAACTCGACGGCATCGTCAAACGATAGCCCGGCCTCGCCAAAAAGCTCTTCGAACACCCAGCGCATGGTGAAGACCGTGGGCCCGGCATCGATATGGCCTGAGCCAACAGGCAGGGCCCGCATCTTGCCGCCAACCTCGTCATGCGCCTCGATCAGGGTCACCGAAAGGCCCTGTCCGGCAAGGCTGAGCGCCGACGAGAGGCCGCCGACGCCGCCACCTAAGATGGCGACGTCATAGGCGGTCATCTTGGCCATTCTCGCTGGTGTGACGGGCGGGCATGCGTGGTTTCCCGTGCTCAATGTGTCAATACTAATTGACAGTATGTACAGTCTGATTAAATTGACAGCAAGCGCGTAGGTGGCCCCAGATCAGCTGAGTGTGCCGCACGTGCCGCATAAAACGGTCGTAGGGAGCCAGCCATGGACGCCACCTCACGCATTGAGACCGTGCTTTCACGCGCCGTCGATCACGCCCAAGGCCGGGCCGCCTGGCGTGGCGGCGCGTTGCCCTCGGCGCCGCCGATTCTCGCCGAAGCGCTGCGGTACGCTGTGTTCCCCGGGGGCGCACGGGTTCGCCCGCGCCTGTGCCTTGCGGTGGCAAGCGCCTGTGGTGATGACGCGCCTGAACTGTCGAGCGCTGCCGCGGCCAGTGTTGAACTGCTGCACTGCGCCTCGCTCGTGCATGACGATATGCCTTGCTTTGATGATGCCAGCACCCGCCGCGGACGGCCCTCGGTGCATAGCGCCTATGGCGAGGCCATAGCGCTGCTGGTGGGCGATGGCTTGATCGTTTTGGCTTTTGACATCTTGGCGCAGGCCAGCGCTGCCGCGCCGGAACGGCTGGCGCCGCTCGTGTCGGCGGTTGCGTCCTGTGTGGGCGCGCCGCAGGGCATCGTTGCCGGCCAGGCCTGGGAGAGCGAAGCGACGGTTCCGCTTGAAGCTTACCACCGCTCAAAGACCGGTGCCTTGTTCATCGGCGCCGCTGTCGCGGGCGCACTGGCCGCCGGAGCCGACGCGACGCCGTGGCGTCAGCTCGGTGAGAAGCTTGGTGCGGCCTATCAGGCGGCCGACGATTTGCGTGATGCGCTTGGTAGCCCCGAAGAGCTCGGCAAGCCAGTCGGCCAGGACGAAGCCCACCATCGCCCGAGCCTGGTGGCCCAGTGCGGCGTGAAGGAAACCGTCGGCCGGCTGGAAGGCTATGTGGCGGGCGCCATCGCCGCCATTCCCGCCTGTGACGGGCGCGACCTTCTCGAAGCGCTCATCCTGTCGGAGGCCAAACGGCTGAAGCCCAAAGCGCTCGACCAAGCCGCCGCCTAGCGGAAACGGCCGCCCGTGTTCGCAATGCGCGCGCGGCGCCAGGCGCCCTTGTGAGGAGCCAGCAGCATGGCCTCTTTGACCTTGTCCTTGCGTGATCGCTGGTTCGACTGGCGCGATCAGCTTCTGCAAAAGCCCGGTTTCATTCAATGGGCCAGCCGGTTTGTCCTGACCCGCCCGGTCGCCCGCAAGCGCACCCGCGAACTGTTCGATCTGGCCGCCGGCTTTGTTTACACTCAGATCCTGACGGCCTGCGTCCGCCTGGAGCTTTTTGAGCATCTGCGGGCGGGGCCGAAGACCCCCGAGGTGCTGAGCCAAGCCTTAGATCTGCCGCTCAACTCCGCGCACACGCTATTGCGCGCCGCAGTTGCTTTGGAGTTGGTCGAAGACCGCGGCGAGGGCCGGTATGGGCTGGCTGAACTGGGCGCGGCGCTGCTCGCCAACCCCGGCGTTGTCGCGATGATCCGCCATCACGCCGTGCTCTACAAGGATTTGCAGGACCCTGTTGCGCTGCTGCGCGATCGGCACAAGGCCACCGCCCTGTCGGCCTATTGGGCCTATGCCCAGGCCGAGCAGCCCGATGGTTTGGCGGGCGATCAGGTGGATGACTATAGCGCGCTGATGGCGTCGTCGCAGGACTTTATCTGCGCCGAGGTGCTTGATGCGTACCCGCTGAGCCGCCACGAGCACCTGCTCGATGTGGGTGGGGGCGAGGGGCGATTTGTGCAGGCCGCCTTGGAGCGATCGCCGACTTTAGGCGCAACCGTGTTTGACCTGCCCGCCGTCGCGCAGCGGGCAACGGCGCGGCTGGGTGCGTCAGGCTTCGGGCAACGGGCCTCTGGCGTGGGCGGCGACTTCTTTGCCGATTCGCTACCCCAAGGCGCGGACATCGTCTCCTTCATTCGGGTCTTGCACGATCATGATGATGACAAGGCGCTGGCGTTGCTGCGCCAGGCCCGTGCCGCGCTGCCAGTCGGCGGCACGGTGCTGATCGGTGAGCCGATGGCGCAGACCCCCGGTGCGGAGAAGGCTGGGGACGCCTATTTCGGCTTCTACCTGATGGCCATGCGCTCTGGCCGGCCGCGGTCCGCCGCGGAACTAGGCGGCTTTCTGGGTCAAGCCGGCTTTGGATCCGTCCGCGAGCACGCGACGGCAACGCCGCTTTTGACCCGGGTTCTGACCGCGCGCGCCCTGTAAGGGAAAAAACGTGTACGTAGTGTCAAACGAACTTGACAACACAGAGTGTCAATTTAGAGTGTCACATGAACAGTCGATGCCTTTTTTAGGAGTACGGCGCGTGCCGTCTGCCCTGACAACCACAGCGGTGGTGCTTCAAGCACCTGAAAAGCTTGCACTTTGCGAGTTGCCCCTCAGCGCCCCCAGCGCTGACGATCTGGTGGTCGATGTGGCGTTCAGCGGCATCTCCACCGGCACCGAGAGGCTGCTGTGGAGCGGTGAGATGCCGCCATTTCCTGGCATGGGCTACCCACTGGTGCCCGGCTACGAATCCGTCGGCACCGTCGTGGATGCCGGAAAAGCGGCCGCAAACCGCATCGGAGAGCGCGTCTTTGTGCCCGGTGCGCGCTGTTATGGCGAGGTTCACGGGCTCTTTGGCGGCGCCAGCCGGCGAGTGGTGCTGCCGTCGGAACGCGCGCCGAAAATCGATGAGGAAACAGGGTCCGACGCCGTTCTTCTGGCCCTGGCCGCGACGGCGTACCACTCGCTTGCGCAGCCCGATGCGCGCCCGCCGGAACTGATCGTCGGCCATGGCGTCTTGGGGCGGCTCCTTGCGCGGATCGCCTGCGCCTTGTTCGAGGCGCCACCGGTTGTGTGGGAAACCAATGCTGATCGGCGGTCCGGCGCTGCGGGCTATGCGGTGCTGCATCCCGATGAGGACACGCGCGCGGACTATGGCTCGATCTACGATGTAAGCGGCGCGCCGGACATGCTCGACACGCTGATTGGCCGGCTTGGTCGCGGTGGCGAGGTGGTCTTAGCCGGTTTCTACAGCCAGCCCCTGCAATTCGCTTTCCCGCCCGCCTTCATGCGCGAAGCGCGCATTCGCGTGGCCGCTGAGTGGCGGCCCGCCGACCTGTCTGCGGTCCAAGGCTTGATCGCCG